>JAJTCN010000064.1 GCA_021323335.1 Ramlibacter sp. | reverse complement strand
CCGCAGTCAGGGGTGGCGCCTGGGAGGCTGTTCCCGGCGCGCAGCGCGGCTACGAGAGCTCACGCAGTGAGCGGAACGAGCCGCGCGTACCTTCTCGCTCGCGAGACTGCCTGAGTCTGGAGTTTGCTTGCAAACTCCAGACGAGTTGTCGAGCGTGCGCGCCGGGAACTGCCTCCCAGGGAAGTCGGCGCGCGCAGCCGCCGACCGCCGCACCGCGGGCCGGCACCGTGCATCGCCTGGGGCGACGCAGCGCGCTACGAAACGCCCCCACCCCAACCCTCCCCCAGCGGGGGAGGGAGGAAAGGGGTCAGACCATCTTTTCCGGCCGCACCCACTGGTCGAACTGCTCGCCGGTCAGGTGCCCCGAGGCCACGGCGGCTTCGCGCAGGCTGGTGCCTTCCTTGTGCGCCTTCTTGGCGATGGCGGCGGCCTTGTCGTAGCCGATGTGCGGGTTCAGCGCGGTCACCAGCATCAGCGAGCGGTCCACCAGCTCCGCGATGCGCTCGCGGTTCGGCTCGATGCCCGCCGCGCAATGGTCGTTGAAGCTGCGCATGCCGTCGGCCAGCAGGCGCACGCTCTGCTGGAAGTTGTGCGCGATCATCGGCCGGAACACGTTCAGCTCGAAGTTGCCCGAGGCGCCGCCGAAGTTGATGGCGACGTCGTTGCCGAACACCTGGCAGCACAGCATCGTCATCGCCTCGCTCTGCGTCGGGTTCACCTTGCCCGGCATGATCGACGAGCCGGGCTCGTTCTCGGGGATGCTGATCTCGCCGATGCCGCTGCGCGGGCCGCTCGCCAGCCAGCGCACGTCGTTGGCGATCTTCATCAGGCTGGCCGCCAGCGTCTTGAGCGCTCCGTGCGCATGCACCAGCGCATCGGCGGCGGCCATCACCTCGAACTTGTTGGCGGCCGTCACGACCGGCAGGCCGGTCAGGCGCGCCAGCTCCGCGGCCACCTGCTCGGCGTAGCCCTTGGGCGCATTGAGGCCGGTGCCCACCGCCGTGCCGCCCAGCGCCAGCTCGCACAGATGTGGCAGCGCGCCGTGCAGGTGGCGGTCCGCCTGCTCCAGCTGCGCGACGTAGCCGGAGAACTCCTGCCCCAGCGTCAGCGGGGTGGCGTCCTGCAGGTGGGTGCGGCCGATCTTGACGATGTCGCGGAAGGCCTCGGACTTGGCCGCCAGGGTTTCCTTCAGGCGTGCCAGCGAGGGCATCAGCCGGTTGCGGATGGCGTCGACGGCGGCCAGGTGCATCGCCGTCGGATACACGTCGTTGGATGACTGGCTCTTGTTGACGTCGTCGTTCGGATGGACCAGGCGGCCCTCCCCGCGCGTGCCACCCAGCAGCTCGCTGGCGCGATTGGCCAGCACCTCGTTGACGTTCATGTTGGTCTGCGTGCCGGACCCGGTCTGCCAGACCACCAGCGGGAACTCGTCCTCGTGCTTGCCCTGCAGCACCTCGTCGGCGGCGGCCACGATGGCGGCGGCCTTCTGCTGGTCCAGCAGCCCGAGCAGGTGGTTGACGACGGCCGAGGAACGCTTGACCTGCACCAGCGCGCGGATGATCTCGCGCGGCTGCCGTTCGCCGGAGATGTCGAAATTCTGCAGCGAGCGCTGCGTCTGCGCCCCCCACAGCCGGTCGGAAGGGACCTCGATGGGGCCGAAAGTGTCGTGTTCGATGCGGGTGGACATGATGTCCCGCACCCTAGCAGCTTTGCAGCGGCCGTGCCCGCCCTCAGGCGGTGTATGCGTAGACGAGGTAGACGTGCACCAGCCCCGCCGCCACCACCGCGCAGGACAACCCGATGTGCGCCGCCAGCAGCACGACGCAGGCCTTCGGCCCGAGGCGCGGCCCGAGGACGGAGCGCAGCGCCCCCGCCGCGATCGCCAGCGCCATGGCATGGAACACGAAGGACAGGTAGCCAAGGGGCACGCTCACGAGGTGCAGGGCCAGCAGGGCCAGGATCAGCAGCCCGGAGACCAGGTGGGCCTCCTTCAGCAGCGCCTGCCGCCGGGCCAGCGCGGGCAGGCGCCGCAGCCAGCCGAAGGCGATGGCGAACGTCATGAGCGCCAGCATCGAATAGCCGGACACCTGCTTGAACAGCACCGAGTTCTGCGCGGGATGCAGTTGCAGCGCCTGGGGGCGCAACAGCGCGGCGGCCTCGAGCAGCACGACGATGAGCAGCACGAACAGCGGCAGCCATGCGACCGGCCGGCGCGGCCGCCGTGCCGCCACGCGCCGGGTGCGGACGGCGCCGCCGGGCAGGAGGACCGCGCTCATTTCTTCACCTCGACCGGCGCGGCGGACACCGCGGCCAGCACGCCGTTGAGCGTGCGGGTCGAGTTGGCCGTCTCCACGGCCTTGCGGAACGTCTCCATGTCGGGCAGGTAGTTGCCCTCCCGCGGCCACTTGTCGCCCACCGTCGGCCGGGTCCCGCCCTCGAACTTCGCCACCTTCTGCAGGTAGGAGCCGTACGCATCCACCGCGGAGGACCGCAGCTGCGCGATCATCCGCAGCATGGTCTCCGACGGCACCTGCTTGCCGGCGTACGACCAGGTGGTGGCCCCCATCGGCTCGTCGAGCACCCAGTCCTTCTTCGGCGTGTTGGGATGTTCGTTGTGGCAGGTGACACAGGCCTTGGCGCTGGCCCGGTCCGGGAACATGGCCGTCGTACGGCCCTGCGCGGCGTCGAAATAGAACTTCGGCTGCATCGTCTTCTTGACTTCCTGGTAGTAGGCGGCCTGCTGGCCGGTGAAGAGGTTCTCCTTCACCAGCGGATAGTCGGAGCCGAGGAACAGCCCCAGCTCGGGCACCCGCATCTGCAGCCGCGCGGAGGTCTCGCGCAGCAGCAGCGCGGGCAGCGGCCCGGCCTTGACCTCCTCGCGCTTCCAGTCCTCGCGGAAGGCCAGCCCGTGCTTGCTGCCTTCGCCGACGATCTCGCGCGTGTACATGGAGCGGATCGAGGCGCTCTCGGCATCCAGCAGCGCCAGCGCCGTCTCGGCGGGCACCAGCTTGCCGCCGCCCTTGCGGTCCGGCAGCTCCGGCGGCGCCGACACGAACAGGTAGATGGCCGCCAGCACGAAGGCGGCGGCGCCGGCAGCGGCGGAGGCGCTGAACTTCACTGGACGGACTCCTGTTTCGCCTTGATCACCGGGCTGCCGAAGGGCGACGGACCGGTCTTCATGTACTTCTCCAGCACGTCGACCGTGGTGGCGTCCACCAGCCGCAGCGGCGCGCGCCACTTGTGGTTGCCGTGGTAGTCGTGGCACTGCATGCAGGTGTCCCAGCGCTTCTCGCTCACCAGGCGGTCGTGCGTGGGCGAGGTCTTGTCGTCCTTCACCTTCATGTCGGCGTGGCAGCTCACGCAATAGCCGGTGCTGGCCGCGGTCATGCGCACGCCGGAATGCTCGCGGTGGCAACTGACGCATTGCTGGGCCCCCGTCTCCGCACGGGCCTTCTCGAAGCGCGGCTCCAGGAAGCGGTGCGGCGCGTGCCGGTCGCCCGGGTTCGCGTGGCACTGGATGCAGGTGGCCGTGGTCACCGGCTGCATGCCCAGCACGGCGCCGGTTTCGCGCAGGCCGATGGTGTGCTTCACCTTCGCCTGCAGCGTCTGGCGCAGCGAGGCGGTCGTTTCGGCGTGGCAGGCCACGCACTTGAGCTGCTCGTGGCCCACGTTCGGGTGGCCATGGGGCCGCATCTCCTGCAGGCCGGGCAGCAGCACCAGCAGCGGCAACAGCGTCATCAGCGCGCCGGCGACGTAGGACTTGACGCGGAACGACAGCGCCGGCGCCTTCTCGGCGGACAGCGCGAACAGCTCCACGTGGATGCGCTGGCGTTCCACGCCCGCCTTGCGCAAGGCCTTGAGCACGAATTCCACGTAGCCATGCGGGCCGCAGATGAAGAACTTGGCCGCCGGGAAGCGCTCGGCCAGCGCCTGCACTTCCTTCTGGCGGATCGTGCCCGACACGGAGGTCTCGCGCAGCGCGTACGTGAAACCCGGCCTTTCCTTGCAGCGGTTGTCGAAGCGGGGCAGGAACGCCGCGTCCTCGGCGCCGGACACGCTGTAATCCAGGTGCATCGTGGCGGACGCGCCGAGGGCGCTCGCCATCGCCACGGCGGGGGTGACGCCCACGCCCGCGGCGAAGAACACCGCGGACCGGTAGCCCGCCGTCCCCAGGCCCGGACCGCCGGGCACCGACACGTCGACGCGCCGCTCCACGGTGTCGTCGCGCAGCAGCCAGGGGGTGAAGCGCCCTTCCGGCTTGCGGCGGATGGCCACGGTGAGCTTGCGGCCGACGACGTCCTGCGACACCACGGTGTAGGTCCGCTCGACGACGCCCTGGTCGTCCTCGCCGCGCAGCACCACGTGCTGGCCGGGCTGCACCACCGGATACGGCGGGCCGTCCTCCAGCGCCAGCTCCACCCGGAAGATCAGGCGTTCGACGCCCTTCAGGTCGCTCGCCGTGGTGATGGGCTTGACCGCAACCCGGGCCGGGAACCAGGCCACCTCGCCCAGCGCCTCGCGGATCGCCGGCACGCAACTGCCGCACTGCACGCCGCAGCCGAGGGTGGCGCCCAGGGATTCCAGCGTCGCGGAAGGATCGGAGGCGACCGCATCGGCCAGTTCCGCGTGGGTGACGTTCGCGCACAGGCACGCCACCGCGGGGCGCGAGGGCGCGCCCCGGCCGGGATGCTGCGGATCCATGCGGGCCTTCACCTCGGGACGCCGCCGTTCAGGCGGCTTTGTCGGCCAGCGGGTACAGCTCGTTGTTCTCCCGCTCGATGCGCTTGGCGAGCGCGCCGAACACCTTGCGGGTTTCGTTGGCGAAGCCGTCGAAGTCCGCGCGGATGGCCGTGGTCTGCCACTTGTTGTTGTAGTCGGTGAAGACGCGGCCCAGCCCGCCCATCTCCTCCTTGAACTTGCCCGCCCGTGCCTTGACCGCGGCGCTGCCGCCCGTCATCAGGCGCGGGTACAGGGCCTCGTCCTCCATGGCCAGGTGGAAGTTCACCTTGCCTGCCATGTTGGACAGCAGCTTGCGAAGGGCGGCCGGATCACCGTTCGCCTTGAGTTGCGCAGTGATCTCGCCCGCCACCTGGAGGATGTCGTCGTGCTGCGCCCTGAACTTGTCGGTGTAGCCCATGATTGATACCAAAGTCGTTTCGGTGAAACGATTTGTAACTCCGTAACGGTACAAGCGCCAGATGCGGGGATCAGCGCGGGCCGGACCTCGTGACGAAGTAGCGTTCGGGTCTGCCCCCTGCCGCCAGTCGGCAGCCTGGGACGGGTGAACGGCACCCCCTGCGGCAACACTTTGGTGAGGGGCGCCCCCTACCGGTCAATGAACGACCGGGGAAAACGCCCAGGGGCGGAAGTTGGCGTACAGGCTGCGCCGCACCGTGTCGCGCGGCGCGACGCCGCGCCGGTGGAAGGCCTTGGTGTTGACCACGACCAGGCTGTTGCCGCGGCAATGCACCTCGCGCGGCGGCGGCAGGCCGAGCGACGGCAGTTCGGCGTCGTCGATGCGGAACGAGCCGCCGCTGCCATGGCCCGCCTCTTCCACGGCGGCGAGGCTGCGCGCGTACTCCCAGCGCAGCCGGCGCACGGACGTGCGGTGGCTGCCCGGCACCACCTGCGTGGGGCCGTGCGCGGCCGTCACGTCGTCGAGGTAGTACCAGGTCTTGAACGTGTGGTGGAAGGTGTCCTTGTGCAGCTCGCGCTGCACGTCCGGGTTGAGCGCCTCGTCGCCGTGCACGAGCTCGTAGATGCTGTGCTTGCGCGAGCGGTTGAGGGTGCCGAACAAGGCCAGGCAGAGCGACGTCATGCGCCATGACGCGCAGAAGGCGTTGCGGATCACGCCGTGCGGCGCGATGTCGATGAACCGGTTGGCGCTGTCGCCGTCGTAGCGGTCGAAGCCGCCGCGGCGGGGGTGCTTGGGACCGAAGCCGCGCTCGCCCAGGCGCTGCAGCGGATTGGCCGTCCAGTAGCCCCGCGAGGACGCGTCGTATTCGCGGCGCACCGCCTCGGCGTCGGCGGCGGGCAGGAAGTCCTCGATCACGACGAAGCCGTCGCGCCGGAAGCGGAACCACAGCACAGGGTGCAGGCAGGCGAAGGGCAGCGTGCGCAGCAGGTACAGGGCGTCCGACAGGACGATGCGCAGCAGGTGCAGCCCCAACCGGTTGAGGCGGCGGCTGCCGATGACGCGGTGCGCGAAGTTCTTCTCGTTGGTGAAGACGATGAAGAAAGAGCGCAATGCCCCCCCGATGTCCATGGCAAGGCCCCTCCTGACGGCCGTTGCGTCCGTTGCAGCCCGCATGCTAGCAGGGGACGTTCCTACACCGCCTGGCGCGGCAATGGCTACAGTGGAGCTTTCCAACACACACTTCCACCGTCATGGCGCAGCCCCCCAAACCGCCGCCGCCGGACACCGAAGGCGGGCCCGAATCCCTGCTCCCCGGCGAACGCTCGGGCGAGGGGTCGAAGGACATCTTCCGGCACATCCAGCGCGATATCCGGCGCAAGGCCGCAGGCGTGCCGGTCAAGCGCAAGCCGGACGACAAGCAGCAGCAGTGAACGCGCTCCGCGCGTGCCAGACCACCATTCCATGATCCGCCTCCAGTACCAAGTCAACCTGAGTTACGAGATCCGGGACCCCGCGGGGGCCGACTTCGTCTTCAACATCCATGCCGCGCGGACGCCGCAGCAGACGGTCGAACAGGAGCGGCTGGTGCTGAACCAGCCGGTCGAAGCCGAGGTCGCGACGGATGCCACCACGTCCACCCGTTTCATGCGCCTGCATGCCAATCCCGGCCCGCTGGAGGTGAACTACACGGCGACGGTCGCCATCGACCACCACTACGCGGACCCCGCGACGCTGAACGAAGTGCCGGTCCGGCGCACGCCGCTGGACGTCCTGCCGTACATCTATCCCAGCCGCTACTGCCAGTCGGATCGCCTGCTGCGGCTGGCGTCGAACACCTTCGGCCACCTGTGGCAGGGCTACAGCCGCGTCCTCGCGGTGCAGAACTGGGTGCAGTCGCACGTCACGTTCGCCTCGAACACCAGCAACTTCAACACCTCGGCCGTCGATACGCTGATCGAGCAGGTGGGCGTCTGCCGCGACTTCACGCACCTGATGCTCGCCCTCTGCCGGGCGCTGAACATCCCGGCCCGCATCGCCACCGGCACGGACTATGGGGCCGACCCTGCCCTGGGCCCGCCCGACTTCCACGCCTACGTGGAGGTGTACCTCGGGGACCGGTGGTACATCTTCGATGCCTCCGGCACCGGCATCCCGATGGGCTTCCTGCGCATCGGCACGGGGCGCGATGCGGCGGACGTGGCGTTCGCCACCATCTTCGGCAACGTCACCTCGATGGCCCCGTACATCGACGTCCAGGTGCTGGAAGGTCCCGGACTGGAAGTGCCTCACCACCGCCAGGACGCGATCTCGACGTCGGCGGCGCTCTAACCCCCAGCGCCCGAGGGATCGGCTGTCGGCGAACTCTTACGGAGCGCCGGGAATCCGTGCCACCCGGGCCGCCGCGCCCGGATTCAGGATGCCATGACGACATCCAACGAATCCGAACATGCCCCATCCGAATCCACCCCCCTACGAGGACGCGCTGGTCCTGCTGGACGCAGACCACAAGCTCGTCAAGAAGATGTTCATCGAATACGCCGGGCTCGTCGAGGACGACGGCCCCGCGGCCGCCCGCAGGCAGCTGGCGCTGAAGATCTGCCAGGACATCACCGTCCATGCGCAGCTCGAGGAAGAAATCTTCTACCCTGCCGTGCGCGAGGCCCTCGGCGACGAAGGCCTCATCGACCATGCCGAGGAGGAACACGCGCAGGCCAGGGAAAAGATCGCGCAGATCCAGGGCATGTCCACGGGCGGCAAGCGCATGGACGATGCCGTGAAGGAACTCGCCAAGATGATCGACGAGCACGTGCTCGAGGAACGCGAGAAGGTGTTCCTCCAGGCGCAGTACGCGGACCTCGACCTGCGCGGCATGGTGCCCGGGCTGGTGGCGCGCAAGAAGGCGCTGCAGGCGCAGGGCGGCGAGATGAAGGAGCCGACGAAGAAGGCCACCACGAAGAAGAAGGAGGCCGCATGAAGGCACTCGTCTACAACGGCCCGCGCGACGTCTCCGTCCAGGAAATGCCGGATGCGAAGATCGAGCGCGCGACCGACGTGCTGGTGAAGATCACCAGCACCAACATCTGCGGCTCCGACCTGCACATGTACGAAGGCCGCACGGACATGTCGCCCGGCCGCATCCTCGGCCACGAGAACCTGGGCGAAGTCATCGAGATCGGCGCCGCGGTGGACCGCGTGAAGGTCGGCGACCGCGTGTGCCTGCCCTTCAACATCGGCTGCGGATTCTGCGAGAACTGCGAAAAAGGACTCAGCGGCTTCTGCCTGACCTGCAACCCCGGCATGGCGGGCGCCGCTTATGGATTCGCCGGCATGGGCCCGTACAGCGGCGGCCAGGCCGAATACCTGCGCGTGCCCTACGGCGACTACAACTGCCTCATCCTGCCCCGGGACTCCGTGGAAAAAGAGAGCGACTACGTCATGCTCTCCGACATCTTTCCGACGGGGTACCACGCCACGGAACTGGCGGGCGTGAGCCCCGGTGAGACGGTGGTGATCTATGGCGCGGGGCCCGTGGGCCTGATGGCCGCGTATTCGGCGATGATCCGCGGCGCCGCGCTCGTCATGGTGGTGGACACGCACAAGGACCGGCTGGCGCTGGCCGAGCGAATCGGCGCCGTCGCCATCGACGACACCGAAGGCACGGGCATCGAGCAGGTCATGGAACTCACCGGCGGCGTGGGCGCGGACAAGGGTTGCGAATGCGTCGGCTACCAGTGCTGCAACATGCATCGCGAGGAAGTGCCCAACCTGACCATGAACAACCTGGTGGCCGCCGTGAAGGCCGCGGGCCGCATCGGCGTGGTCGGTGTTTTCGTGCCGGAAGACCCCGGCGCGAAAGACACCCTGCAAAAGCGCGGCCAGATGGCGTTCGACTTCGGCCAGTTCTGGTTCAAGGGCCAGAGCATGGGCACCGGCCAGGCCAACGTGAAGGCCTACAACCGGTTCCTCTCGCGCCTGATCGAGAAGGACAAGGTCAAGCCGTCGTGGATCGTCTCGCACGAACTGCCGCTCGACCGGGCCCCCGAAGCCTACAAGAACTTCGACGCGCGCAAGGAAGGCTGGACGAAGGTGGTGCTCAAGCCCGGGCTGAAGAAATAGGGCTGGGCGGCCGCGCCTTCAGTGCTTCGAGGACGAAGGGCGCAGCCGCCTGCAGCAAGGGGATGTCGTCGCGCAGGGCGGCGCGAAATGCGTCCCGTTCCGGCGAGGTGTTCGACATCGAGTCGATCTTGGTTCGGATCGCGTCGCACGCGGGTCGTGGCCGCACTTCGGTCCAGCCTGAAGGACAGCGCGCTTCTTTCCTGCTTCTTCCTGGCGCCCGCGCGGCATAGCATGCCCAGCTTGGCCCTCACCCACGGAACCCTCCATGATCGCCTTCAGCTGGATGCTGTTCGCCCTGCTCGCCCTGTTCTGGACCGCCGCTGCCTGGATCACCGCCGCCGCCACCGAATGGACGGTCCAGGCCCTCGCCTCGGGCACCGCCGCCCAGGCGGCCCGCGACGTAGCCACCCTGCCCTTGCCCGAGTGGCTCAGGTTCTGGATCGACCCCGCCTGGTCGCAGGCGCTGCAATCCCTTGCGCAATGGGCCGTCGACGCGGCGGGCGCGTGGCTGCCGCTGGCGGGCACGGCAGCGGGCTGGCTGGTCCCCGCGATCTGGATCGCATGGGGCCTGGGATTGCTGCTGCTCCTGCTCGCCGCGGCGGTCGTGCACTTCCTGGTACGCCGCTTCTCTGGCAATCACGCCGGCCAGCGCATGGCGCGGGCCTCCACTTGACCGCTATCGAAAGGCGGAAATGACGATGGGCAGCCCAAAACCTGCAAGGGATATCGAGACAAGCTATTCGAACGCGGAGTTCGTCGCCAAGCTGCGTCGTCTGGCGGACGCCATCGAAAGCGGTGGCCGATTCGAGATCCAGATCGGCGGGGAGCGGATCTACGTGCCCGCCGCGGCCCGCTTCACGGTGGAGCATGAGCGATCCGGCGAAGAGGAGGAGATCGAATTCCAGGTGAAATGGAAGCCGGCCGGCGAAGCGTGACTGGACGCTTGCAATGAATGACCATCGTTACCCGCGCGTGACGCTGGCAGGCCCGTGCGGAAACCGCTGGGGTACATTGGCGTGCAGGGAGCACGCATGCCTGATCCGCATTGGCGACACGCCATCACGCCGGGACCTGCCGCCGCCGTTGCGGCCGCTCTCGCGACGTGGCTGGCGCTGGCGTTCGTGGTGGCCTTGTTCCTGTGGAACGCCCGGCAGGGCGTGATCGAAGAGGCCAAGCTGCGAGGCGGGGCGACGACCGCGCTGCTGCAGGCCCACGTCGCCAGCACGTACCGCGCCGTGGACAACGCGCTCGTGGAGATCTCCAAGGCCGTCGAGCGCGACGCGCTGGGCCGCCACGACGATGCGCTCCGCACCGAGATGCTCCGGCGCCTGTCCTCCATGCCCTACCTGCGCGCCTTCTTCGTGATCGGCCCGGACGGCCGCATCCAGCACGACACGGATTATCCCTCCACGCCGGACATCTCCCTGGCCGACCGGCCCTACTTCCGGCAGTACCTGCAACGCGGCGTCCCGGCGGTGCCCGTCTCTGCTCCGATCCTCAGCCGCTCGGGCACCGGGTGGTTCGCGGCGGTGACTCGCAGGATCGGCGAAGGAGAAACGTTCCGCGGGGTCGCCGTCGCCGCGGTCGAACTTGCCTATTTCTCGGACCTGTACCGGAACGTCGGGCTGAGCGACGGCAGCGAGATCCTCCTGTTCCACCGCGACGGAACGTTGATGGCGCGGCATCCGGGGGACGCGGGCAGGATCGGCGAGAACTACGCGGACTTCCCTTTGTTCCGCGAACACCTGGAAGGGGCCGCATGGGGCGCCTACCTCACGAGCGAGGGGCCCGTGCCGTATCCGCGCGTGGTCACCTACGCAGCGGTCAACGAGGTTCCGCTCGTGGTCGTGCAGACCCAGAACGTGGAGGGGCGGCTGGGTCGGTGGCGGCAGATGGCGTTCGGGGCCGGGGCGGTGATGATGCTGCTGCTCGGGGCGCTCGCGTATGCCGTGGCGCAGCACCTGCGCGGGCGCATGCGTGAACTGCGGCAGCAGGAACGCCTGCTGCAGGGGGAGAAGATGGAGGCGCTCGGGCAGCTGACCGGAAGCATCGCCCACGACTTCGCGAACATCCTGGGCGTCGTCTCGACCAACGCCGACCTTATCGGCAAGATCGGCAGCGCCGACGCCCGCGTCAGGACCGCGCTGCAGCGGGTCCAGCGCTCGGTGCAGAACGGCACGGCCCTCACGCAACAGCTGATGAGTTTCAGCCGCAGGCGCGAGCTGGACATGGCGGACTTCGATGTCAACCACGGCATTTCGGCCGTCCTGGGCCTGCTGGAACATGCGGCCGGCCCCGACTGCCAAGTCATCTTCGAACCCGGTGAAGTCGATGGCGTGGTCAGCCTGGACCGGTCCCAGTTCGAGACCTCCCTTCTCAACCTGGTGGTGAACGCGCGCCATGCCATCGAGCGCGATGGACGCATCACGATCCGGACGCGCACCACGCGCGGGGAGGAGCTCCATTTCCCCCCGCGCCTGCGGACCCAGCGTTTCGTCTGCGTCACCGTCGACGACAACGGCCAGGGGATGCCCGAGGACGTGCGGCGGCGCGCGGTGGAGCCCTTCTTCACCACCAAGGGCGAGCAGGGAACCGGGTTCGGCCTGGCGCAGGTGTATGGCTTCATGCAGCAGGTGGGAGGCGACATGGGCATCGAGAGCACGGTGGGGGTCGGTACTTCGATCCAGCTCTATTTCCCGGTGAAGGCGCGGGCCTGAGGCTGCAAGGGCAGGCCTTGCGTCTCAACCGCCACACGTGGACGCAGGGGCGGACGCAATGGCATCCCATTCAGCCTGGGAGATCACCTGCGGGACGTACGTGACGCCATTCGCCAGGAGCTGCGCGTTGAAGGCGCGCAGGTGGTTGCCGGACCCGCACAACAGGGCGTCATAGACCTGGAGGATGTCGGGGTTGTCCGTGATCGCCATCTTGCTGTTGATGTCCCGGATATCGGTCTCCTCGATCAGCGCCCCGACCTTCAGTGCCTCGACTTCATTCACGCGTCCCGCAGCCACGAGCTGGTCGAACAAGGCCTTGATCGATGCGTCTTCGAACTCGCCGACGGCCCTTCCGGCGGCGGGATCGTCGACTCCATACTTCAGCAGCAGTTGCAGGATGGCCTCGGTGTGCTGCGTCTCGCTTGCCGCAATGTTGCTGAAGATCTGCAGGCCCCAGGGAACGTAGAGGACTGCATACACGTCATGGGCGAGCTTTTCCTCTTCGCGCATGTACCGCAGGGCCGCGGTTTCGGCATCGTCCAGCGTCGCGGTGGACGCGAGTTCAGCCGAGTCGCCACCGCCACACGCGGCCAAGGCGGCCGCCGCTGCTCCGGCCACCACCGCGAGCGAGTACCTCAGGAATTCCTTGCGTCTCATCGCCATCTCCCACCGATCATTCGGTGAGCTGGCACGGTACGCGCGGCTCATCGTGAGCAGCATGATGGAAGTCAAAGGTTGGCGAAAGGCACCTCGACAGCGTCTGGGATAATCCGGCAGGCCCCTTCCTTACCGTCCGAACACCATGCCGACGACCATCAAAGCAGGCGACCTGATCGAATCGATCTCCGCCGCGCTGCAGTACATCAGCTACTACCACCCCGCCGACTACATCGCCCACCTGTCCCGCGCCTACGAGCGCGAGCGGAGCCCGGCGGCGCGCGACGCCATTGCGCAGATCCTGACCAACAGCAAGATGAGCGCCACCGGCCACCGGCCCATCTGCCAGGACACCGGCATCGTCAACGTCTTCCTCAAGATCGGCATGGACTGCCGGCTCGAAGGCTTCACCGGCAGCCTGGAGGACGCCGTCAACGAGGGCGTGCGCCGCGGCTACCTGCATCCGGACAACACGCTGCGCGCCTCCGTCGTGGCGGACCCGCAGTTCGCGCGCAAGAACACCAACGACAACACGCCCGCCGTGGTCAACGTCGAACTGGTACCCGGCAACAAGGTGGACGTGACGGTGGCGGCCAAGGGCGGCGGCAGCGAGAACAAGAGCAAGATGGCCATGCTCAACCCCAGCGACTCCATCGTCGACTGGGTGCTCAAGACGGTGCCGACCATGGGCGCCGGCTGGTGCCCGCCCGGCATGCTGGGCATCGGCATCGGCGGCACGGCGGAGAAGTCGGTGCTGCTGGCCAAGGAAGCGCTGATGGAAGACATCGACATGTACGAGCTGCAGGCCAAGGCCGGCCGCGGCGAGAAGCTGTCGCAGGTCGAGGAGATGCGCCTGGAGCTGTACGAGAAGGTCAACGCGCTGGGCATCGGCGCGCAGGGCCTGGGCGGCTTGACCACGGTGCTGGACATCAAGATCAAGCTGTTCCCCTGCCACGCCGCCGGCAAGCCGGTGGCGATGATCCCCAACTGCGCCGCGACGCGCCACGCGCACTTCGTGATGGATGGGTCCGGGCCGGTGTACCTGGACCCGCCCAGCCTGGACCTGTGGCCGGAGGTGGCGTGGAAGTCGGATCCGCAGAAGAGCAAGCGGGTCGACCTGAACACGCTGGACAAGGCGGAGATCGCCACCTGGAAGGCGGGCCAGACGCTGCTGCTGAACGGCAAGATGCTGACCGGCCGCGACGCCGCGCACAAGCGCATCCAGGACATGCTGGCGAAGGGCGAGCAGTTGCCGGTGGACTTCACCAACCGCGTCATCTACTACGTCGGGCCGGTGGATCCGGTGCGCGACGAGGTCGTCGGCCCCGCCGGCCCGACCACCTCCACCCGCATGGACAAGTTCACCGACATGATGCTGGGTCAGACGGGACTGATCGGCATGATCGGCAAGTCCGAGCGCGGCCCCGAAGCCATCGAGTCCATCCGCAAGCACAAGGCCGCGTACCTGATGGCCGTGGGCGGCGCGGCCTACCTCGTCTCCAAGGCGATCAAGCAGTCGCGCGTGCTCGGCTTTGCCGACCTGGGCATGGAGGCGATCTACGAATTCGACGTGGTCGACATGCCGGTGACGGTGGCCGTGGACTCGCACGGCACCAGCGTGCACACCACCGGCCCCGCCGAATGGTCGAAGCGCATCGCCACGGGCGAGTTCAAGAAGATTCCTGTCGCGGCGGCCTGACCTTGTCCGGCCCCGCCTCGCCGCCGCAGCGGTAGAGTCAGGGGATGGACCGCGATCGCCCCATCGGCGTGTTTGACAGCGGCGTCGGCGGGCTCAGCGTCCTGCGGGCGCTGCGCGCCGAGCTGCCCGGCGAGGACTTCGTGTATTTCTCGGACGCGGGCCATGCCCCGTACGGCGAGAAGGGCGACTCCTTCGTGTCCGACCGCTCGCTCGCCATCGCGGTGGACCTGCTGGAGCAGCACCGCATCAAGGCCCTGGTGATCGCCTGCAACACGGCCACCGCCGCGGCCGTGCACCTGGTGCGCGCCCGGCACACCCACCTGCCCGTCGTCGGCGTCGAGCCGGCCCTCAAGCCCGCCGCCGCGCTGACGAAGACCGGCCATGTCGCGGTGCTGGCCACCCGCGGCACCCTGGCCAGCGCCAAGTTCAAGGCGTTGCAGGATTCGCTGCGCGGCCAGGCGGAATTCGTGCTGGTGCCCTGCGATGGCCTGGCGGCGGCGATCGAGAACGACGACCAGGCGCAGGTGCGCGCCCTGTGCGCGCGCTATACGAAGGAGGCCTGCTGCTTCGGCACCGGGCCGGGAGAGATCGACACGCTGGTGCTGGGGTGCACGCACTATCCGTTCGCGGCGGACGTGTTCCGGGAATTGCTCGGTCCGGAGGTCCGGCTGGTGGAAACCGGCGAGCCGGTGGCGCGGCAGACGCGGCGGCTGCTGGAGGCGCAGGGGCTGCTCAATCCGGCCGGCAGCGGGCAGGTGCGGTGGCGGACGACGGGGGATGAGCAGGCGTTGCGCGCGGCGGCATCCCGGTGGCTCGGGTTGTGATGGGTGTCGGGGTGCCTTCGGCAACCCGACCTACGTAGGCCGGGTTGCGGAACGCACCCCGGCATCCACGCACATCACGCCGCCAACGCCGCCGCCCGGCCACGCCGCACATCCACCTTCACCAACAACACCAACCCGATGACGAACATCGCGGCGGTGGACATGATCGCCATCCGCTGGTTGCCGCCGGTGGCCCAGGTGATCGCGCCGTAGGTGAGCGGGCCGATGATGCTGGAGAGGCGGACGGCGAAGGTCCACAGGCCGTAGAACTCCGCCAGCTGGCGCGGCGGCGCGAACATGCCCGCCATCGCGCGCCCGGCCGACTGGCTGGAGCCCATGCACAGGCCGGCGATCGCCGCGGCCCACCAGAACTGGCCCTTGGTCTGCGACAGCGCCGCGATGATGCAGACGGCTATCCAGCCCACCAGGGTGCTGCCCAGCGCCAGCTTGTGCCCCACGCGGTCCTGCAGGTAGCCCCACGCGAACGCGCCGCCGGCCGCCGCCAGGTTCAGCACGAAGATCAGCACCATCGTCTCTTCCTGGCTGAAGCCGATGACGGTCTGCGCATAGATGGCCGCCAGCGCGATCGCCACCGCGACGCCGCCCTGGTAGAACACCGCGCACGCCAGCAGCCACATGAAGTCCCGGTAGCGGCGCGCTTCGCGAAAGGTCGCCTGCAGGCGGTGCAGCGACGCCCGGAAGCCGCCCGCGCGCAATGCCTGCGGATTCGGTTCGGCGCGTTCTCGCAGCAGGCGGAACGTGACCAGCGACGCGGCGCCATAAATCACCGCGGTGATCAGCATGGTGACCGGCACGAATTCGGAGGCCGGGATGCCCTGCTTGCCCGCCCACATCACGTAGCCCAGGCAGATGCCCAGCGCCAGCATGCCGCCGAAGTAGCCGAAGCCCCAGCCCCAGCCGCTGACTTTGCCCAGCGCGTCGGGCCGGGCGAGCTCGGGCAGGAAGGCGGCGGTGAGCGACTCGCCGTAGTTGTAGAAGGTGTTGGACACGATCACCAGCAGCATGGCCAGCGCCACCGCGCCGGGCTGGGCGAATGCCAGCAGCGCCGTCGCGACGACGCAGCAGGCGGTGACCAGCATCAGCACCCGCTTCTTGGCGGCCCGCAGGTCCGCGTAGGCGCCGATGCTCGGCATGGTGAGCATCACGATCGCGTAGGAGATGCTGAGCGCCGCCGTCCAGGCGAAGGTGGCCCAGGGCGCTTTCTCCGCGATGCCGCCGACGAAGTACGCCGCGAAGACGGCGGTGATGACGACGGTGGTGTAGCCGGAGTTGGCGAAGTCGTACATCGCCCAGCCGAAGACTTCGCGCTTGCGGACGCCGGGGTTCAGGGCGTCCTGGGAAAACAAAGCCATGGGTTCCTCCTCGGCGCGCAGTGTAACGGCGGGGTCGGCTGGCGCCGAACCCGCCCTACGCGACGGGGCCCGTAGGTCGGGTTGCGCGAAGCGCACCCCGACGCCGGTCAATGCAAATGCCGGGGCCGCCGGCCGCCGCCATGGCCGCCCGCGCCAGGGCCGCCGCCGCCGCTGCCGCGCGGGGGCTTGCCCAGTTCCAGCGAGCTCACCAGCGCGTCGAAGCGCTGGGCGAACAGCTTGTCCACCTCGGCGACCACGCCATTCAGCTCGTTGGCGTCGAAGTGGCGCTCCATCAGGTTCACCACGTCCTGCACCAGCAGGTCGCGCTGCACCTGCATGATCGCCGCCGGGGTGGGGCCGACGAACAGCATGAGGAAGTCGTCGCGCGACTCCTCCTCCGGCCCGGCCTCCTCCTCGTCGAACTCGGCGTCGTAGAAGGTGACCTCGATCGCCGCGCCCTCCTCCGCCAGTTCGTTGAGGGACATGCACATCTCGTCGAGCTGCTGGCGGAAGTCCTGGTCGCCGGCGACCGTCCAGCACATGGTGAGCAGGCGCTCCTGGGCGTCGAACTTGATGCCGGGCTCCTCCTCGTACGCGCTCTCCGCCCCGTCGGCCAGCGACTTGGCGCCGGCATACGTCCACAGCGGCTTCAGCGCGTCCTGGAGTTGCGCATAGGTCACCCCCGTGCGCAGAGGCACGTCGCCGTGGACGTGGATTTCGAAGGGGGCGTCGTATTGGGACATGCGGTGCTCTCCGGCCCTATTCTGGACCGTTCCGGCAAGGTTGGAGTCGGTGGTGCCTCGAACCGGACTTGAACCGGTACGCTGCCTTCCGGCAAGCGGCGGATTTTAAGTCCGCTGTGTCTACCAATTTCACCATCGAGGCCCAAGCCGACTTTAAGCCATCAAGGAAAAAGCCCCGGAACTCGCGTTGCCGGGGCTTCGTCGGACTGGAGGCGCGAGGCGGAGTCGAACCGCCCTAGACGGATTTGCAATCCGTTGCATAACCGATTTGCTATCGCGCCGAACCAAGCAAAAGGGAAGCCGAAG
>JAJTCN010000063.1 GCA_021323335.1 Ramlibacter sp. | reverse complement strand
CAACCGCCCGGGCGAGAACCACGGCCCGCGCTTCGCCGGCCTGCCCATGGGGCATGAATTCACCTCGCTGGTGCTGGCGCTGCTGCAGGTCGGCGGCTATCCGCCGAAGGTGGAGCAGGCGCTGCTGGAGCAGATCCGCGCGCTCGACGGCAACTTCGAGTTCGAGGTCTACGTCTCGCTCACCTGCCACAACTGCCCCGACGTCGTGCAGGCGCTCAACCTGATGGCGGTGCAGAACCCGCGCATCAAGACCACCATGATCGAAGGCGGCCTGTTCCAGGACGAGATCAAGGAGCGCCAGATCATGGGCGTGCCGACCGTCTTCCTGAACGGCACCTTCTTCGACTCCGGCCGCCTGAGCCTGGAGGAGATCCTGTCGAAGATCGACACCGGCGGCGCGGAGCGCGAAGCGAAGAAGATCGCCGCCAAGGAGCCGTTCGACGTCCTGATCGTCGGCGGCGGCCCCGCGGGCGCCGCGGCCGCGGTGTACGCCGCGCGCAAGGGCATCCGCACCGGGATCGCCAGCGAGCGGTTTGGCGGCCAGGTGCTGGACACGCTGGGCATCGAGAACTTCGTATCGGTGAAGGAGACCGAAGGCCCGAAGTTCGCCCTGGCGCTGGAGGAGCACGTGCGCACCTACGACGTGGACATCATGAACCTGCAGCGCGCCAAGGCGCTCAAGGGCGGCGACCTGATCGAGGTGCAGCTGGAAAACGGCGCGTCGCTCAAGGCGAAGAGCGTGATCCTCACCACCGGCGCGCGCTGGCGCAACGTCAACGTGCCCGGCGAGAAGGAGCTCAAGAACAAGGGCGTGGCCTACTGCCCGCACTGCGACGGCCCGCTGTACAAGGGCAAGCGCGTGGCGGTCATCGGCGGCGGCAACTCCGGCGTCGAGGCGGCCATCGACCTGGCCGGCATCGTCAAGCACGTGACGCTGATCGAGTACGACACCAAGCTGCGCGCCGACGCGGTGCTGCAGAAGAAGCTGCAGTCGCTGCCGAACGTGACGGTGATCATGAACGCGCAGACCACCGCCATCACCGGCACCGACAAGGTGGACGGCCTGACCTACAGGGACCGCGCCAGCGGCGAAGAAAAGAAGGTGGAGCTGGAAGGCGTGTTCGTGCAGATCGGCCTGGTGCCCAACACCGAATGGCTCAAGGGCACGCTGGAGCTGTCGAAGCACGGCGAGATCATCGTCGGCCCGCGCGGCGAAACCTCCATGCCCGGCGTGTTCGCGGCCGGTGACTGCACGACGGTCCCGTTCAAGCAGATCATCATCGCGGCCGGCGACGGCGCGAAGGCGGCGCTCGGCGCGTTCGACCACCTGATCCGCAGCTGATCAGGCTCTTTCCCCCTCTCCCCCCTGGGGAGAGGGCCGGGGTGAGGGGCGTTTGCGAGACAATCGTCGCCACATTCGATGCCACGAAAGAAGAACATGCAAGGCGACCCCCAAGTCATCCAGCACCTGCAGGCGCAACTCCGGAACGAGCTGACGGCGACCAACCAGTATTTCCTGCATTACCGCATCCTCAAGCACTGGGGATTCGACAAGCTGGCCAAGAAGGAATACGAGGAGTCGATCGGCGAGATGAAGCACGCCGACAAGCTGATGGAGCGCATCCTGATGCTCGACGGTTTGCCCAACCTGCAGGACCTCGGCAAGCTGATGGTGGGCGAGGACGTCCCCGAAATCCTGAACGCGGACCTGCAGAGCGAGCGCGGCGCACAGGCCACCGTGAAGGTCGGCATCGCCCACTGCGAGGCCGTGCGCGACTACATCTCGCGCGAGATCCTGGAGCGCATCCTCGAGGACACCGAGGAGCACATCGACTACCTCGAAACCCAGATCGAGCTGATCGCCAAGGTCGGCCTGCAGAACTACCTGCAGTCGCAAATGGACGCCGCGAGCTAGGAGACTGCGGCCCCACGCCCGTGGGGCCGGTCGGGTTCCAGCCCTCTGGATGGTCGGGGTATTGCAAATGCGAAGGATTCGCATTTATACTTGGCGCACCATCCACAGCCAGCCAACCCGACTGCCATGATCGTCTGCGTCTGCCGCCGCGTCTCCGACCGCGATATCGCCCGCCACGCCCGGGCCGGCATGAGCTTCGACGACATCCAGTTCGAACTCGGCGTGGCCACCCAGTGCGGCCGGTGCGAATGCTCCGCCCGCGAAGTGGTGGCCCAGTGCTGCGGCGGCCCTGCCGTGGCCGCCCTGCACCAGGAGACCGCCGTCCAGCTCGCCCCCTCGATCCGGGAGAGCAAGGCATGGCCCCCATCGCCGTCGGCTGCGGCCTGATCCTCGTCATCGGCGCCACCTGGTGGGCCTGCAAGGCCGGCTGAGCCCTGCATCCCGGACAATGAGCAACTTCGCTCCCTCCTCGCCTCGCGTGCCAACCGTCTCCCGCAATGTGCTCATTGCCGGCAGCGTGCTCGTGCTGCACGGCGCCGCTCTCTGGGCGCTGCAGTCCGGCCTGGTGCGGCGCGCCGTCGAGGTGGTCGTGCCGGTGGAGATCCTGAGCAGCATCGTCACGCCGCCGGCGCCGGTGCAGCCCCCCGCGCCACCCGCGCCACCGGTTGCAGCACCGCCATCGCCCCCGCCGCCCAAGCCGCGCCCGGTGGTGCAACGACCGCGGCCGCGGCCGCCGGCGCCGGTGCCGGCGCCCGCCCCCCGGCCGGTCGCCGCCCCCTCCCCAGCGCCCGCGCCGCAGGCCCCGGTCGGCGTCGCCGAGCCGCAGCCGACGGCGCCACCGATCACCGCGCCAATGACCGCCGCGCCGCCCCCGGCCCCCGCACCGGCTCCGGCGCCGCCCCCGGTGGTCGAATTGCCGTCGACCAACGCGGACTACCTGCAGAACCCGCCGGTTGCCTACCCGCCCGCCAGCAAGCGCCTGCGCGAACAGGGCACGGTGTTGCTGCACGTGCGGATCAGCGCGCAGGGCACGGCCCTCGAGGTGCAACTCAAGCGCTCCAGCGGCTACGACCGCCTGGACCGCGCGGCCCTCGAGGCGGTGCGCGGCTGGCGCTTCGTGCCGGGCAAGCGCGGCGGCGTGCCGGAGACCATGTGGTTCGACGTGCCGGTGAATTTCGTTTGGAAGGACTGAGGAATGAACAGCAACGATTTCGGGTTGGCCCACGTCTGGATGCAGGGGGACTTCGTCACCCGCTTCGTCGCGGTGCTGCTGCTGGCGATGTCGGTCGCCTCCTGGATGGTCATCCTGATGAAGGCGCTGGACCTGCGCCGCTTCATGGGCCAGGCGCGCCGCATCGAAAGCTTCTGGCATGCCGCCGACTTCGCCGACGGGCTGAGCAAGCTCGGGCCCGACGCATCCAACCCGTTCCGCGCGCTGGCGCTGGAGGGGCGCGAGGCGGCGGCCCACCACAACGCGCAGGAACAGCTGCACGACACCCTCGGCGCCAGCGAATGGCTGACGCGCGCGCTGCGCAACTCGATCGACGACTCCACCGCGCGGATGCAATCCGGGCTGGCGGTGCTGGCCTCGGTGGGCTCCACCGCGCCCTTCATCGGCCTGTTCGGAACGGTCTGGGGCATCTACCACGCGCTGCTGTCGATCAGCACCGCCGGCCAGGCCACCATCGACAAGGTGGCGGGCCCCATCGGCGAGGCGCTGATCATGACGGCGCTGGGCCTGGCCGTCGCCATTCCCGCCGTGCTGGGCTACAACGCGCTGGTGCGGGGCAACAAGGGCGTGCTGAACAAGCTGAACCGCTTCGCCCACGACCTGCATGCCTACTTCGTCACCGGCGCGCGGGTGGCCAGCGGCAATCCCACCACGGTGGTGCCGATGAAGAAGGGAAGCTGACATGGCCTTCGGAACCCAGGACGACACCGACGACGTGATGAACGAGATCAACATGACGCCGCTGGTGGACGTCATGCTGGTGCTGCTGATCATCTTCATCATCACCGTGCCGGTGATGAAGCACTCCGTCGACATCGACCTGCCGCGCGCCAGCAGCACGCCGCAGGAGCCGCCGCCCCAGGCCGTGCGGCTTTCGGTCGACGCGCAGGGCCGCTACTTCTGGAACGAGCAGGAGGTGGGCGATGCCGCGCTGCCCTCCCGGCTGGCGGCGGCGGCGGCCGCCGATCCGCAGCCGGAGCTGCACCTGCGCGGCGACAAGGACGCGCGCTACGAGCGCGTGGCGCAGGCGCTGGCCGCGGCGCAGCGGGCGGGCCTGCGCAAGATCGGCTTCGTCACGGAGCCGCAGACGCCATGAGGAATCCGCAACCGCACCCCGCCGCCGCGGCCCGGCCCGCCGACCGCGCCGCCGACGCCGCCCGCCGCCCGCCGCTGGCCAGCGAGGAGCTGCTGCGCGGCGGCCGGCTGGTGGAGATCGCGCACAACGGGGAGATCTATCGCCTGCAGGCCACGCGGCTGGGGAAATTGATTCTCACGAAATGACCCCGCGTGTCATTCCCGCGCAGGCGGGAATCCAGGGCTCCCGAATTCGGGTCCATGGGAAGCCCTGGATCCCCGCCTCCGCGGGGATGACGGAAATCACAGCTTCAGCGCCGCGATCCCCGCGCGCGCGATCTGCGCATCCTCGGTCGACTTCACGCCGCTGACGCCCACCGCGCCGATGCACATGCCGTCTTTCAGGATCGGCACGCCGCCTTCCAGCAGGGCGTCGAGGCCGGGGGCGCTGAGGAAGGACACCCGGCCGCCGTTGATCATTTCTTCGTACACGCGGCTCTCGCGCTGGCCGAGGGCCGCCGTGTGGGCCTTGGACGGGGCGATCCGCGCGGAGATGGGCGCGGCCCCGTCCAGCCGCTGCAGCCACAGGAGATGCCCGCCCGCGTCGACGATCGCGATGCTGACCGCCCATCTGTTGGCCAGGGCTTCCGCTTCGGCGGCGGCGGCGATGGCCTTGACATCGGCCAATTCGAGGGCAACTGTGGTTTTCATGGAAAAAGCGCTTCGTGGGAAATGCGGCGAGCATAGCCGCTGCCGCCGGGCGTATTCCGCGCTGCGGCGGGAACCCTCCTAGAATGCGCTCATCCAATAGCCAGCAAGGCAAAGGAGGCTTCACATGAGCGACAAGATCCAGACCGTCCCGTCCTATGGGTACGGTTCCACCGCGACTTCCGTCGCAGAGCGCAACAAGGTCCTGCGCAACACCTACTGGCTGCTCGCGCTGAGCATGATCCCGACCGTGCTCGGGGCCTGGGTGGGCGTGGCCACCGGAATCACCCAGTCCCTGACCGGCGGGCTGGGCCTGATCGTCTTCCTGGGCGGCGCGTTCGGCTTCATGTACGCGATCCAGAAGACCAAGGATTCCGCCGCCGGCGTCGGCGTGCTCCTCGCCTTCACTTTCTTCATGGGGCTGATGCTGTCGCGCCTGCTGGCGGCGGTGCTGGGCATGAAGAACGGCACGGGCGTGGTGATGACCGCCTTCGGCGGCACCGCGGCGATCTTCTTCGTGATGGCCACCCTGTCCAGCGTGATCAAGCGCGACCTGTCCGGCATGGGCAAGTGGCTGTTCGTCGGCGCGCTGGTGATCATGGTGGGCGCCATCATCAACGTGTTCGTCGGCTCCGGCCCCGTCATGCTGGTGATCAGCACGCTGGCGATCGGCGTGTTCAGCCTGTTCATCCTGTACGACCTGAAGCGCATCGTCGACGGCGGCGAAACCAACTACATCACCGCCACGCTCGGGGTCTACCTGAGCATCTTCAACGTGTTCCAGAGCCTGCTGATGATCCTGGGGATCACGTCCGGCGACGATTGAAGCTTCGCGCTCCACGAAAAAGGGCCCTTCGGGGCCCTTTTTCTTGATGTCGGGGTCCCCCTTACGGTGGAACCCGACCTACAGGACGCCGTTTTCGCCGTCGGCAGGCCGGGTTCGCGCAGCGACCCCGGCGTCATCCTGGAGGTCGAACACGGCGATCGACTCGACGTGCGCGGTATGCGGGAACATGTTGACCACGCCGGCCGCCGTGCAGGCGTAGCCCGCCTGGTGCACCAGCAGGCCGGCATCCCGGGCCAGCGTCGCCGGGTTGCAGCTGACGTAGACGATGCGCCGCGGCGGCGTCCAGGCGCCGCGCAGCGACGGATCCTGGTGCAGGTCGGCGATGGCCTTGGCCAGGGCGAAGGCGCCTTCGCGCGGAGGATCCACCAGCCAGCGGTCGGCGCTGGCGTCGGCCACCAGCTGCTGCGGCGTCATCTCGAACAGGTTGCGGGCCAGGAACCGCGCCGGGCCGAGCGGCTGGGCGCGGCCGGCCTGGTTGCGGGCGTAGTTCTCGCGGGACCGCGCCACCAGCGTTTCGCTGCCCTCGATGCCGAGCACCTCGCCGGCGCGCGTTGCCAGCGGCAGCGTGAAGTTGCCGAGGCCGCAGAACCAGTCGATCACGCGCTCGTCGCGCTGCGGGTCCAGCAGGCGCACCGCCCGCTCGACCAGTACGCGGTTGATGTGCGGGTTGACCTGGGTGAAGTCGGTCGGCCGGAACGGCATGGTGATGCCGAACTCGGGCAGCCGGTAGTCCAGCTCCGTGCCGCCTTCATCGAGCAGCCGCACCGTGTCCGGGCCCTTGGCCTGCAGCCACCACTGCACGCCGGCGTCCGCATGCTCCTGCGCGAAAGCGCGCAGCTTCGCCAGGTCGCCCTCGCTCAGCGGCTCCAGGTGCCGCAGCACCAGCGCCGTCACGCGGTCGCCGCAGGCCAGCTCGATCTGCGGGCAGGTCTCGATGGCATCCATGGAGCCGATCAGCGCCCGCAGCGGCAGCAGCAGGTCGCTGACGTGCTTCGGCACCACGTGGCATTCCCGGATGTCGGCGACGTAGCGGCTCTTGCGCTCGTGGAAGCCGACCAGCACCGCGCCCTTCTTGCGCACGTGCCGCACGCTGAAGCGCGCGCGCCAGCGGTAGCCCCAGTCCGGGCCATGGATGGCGGGCAGCATGGTGCCGGCGCGGACCTTGCCCAGGTGCCACAGGTTGTCCTCCAGCACGCGCTGCTTGATGGCCACCTGCGCGCCCACGTGCAGGTGCTGCATCTTGCAGCCGCCGCAGGCGCCTTCGTGCAGGCCGAAGTGGGGGCAGCGCGGGCGCACGCGCTGCGCCGACTCGCGGTGCACCGCGACCAGCGAGGCCGCCTCCCAGTTGTTCTTCCGGCGGTGGACGTTGGCCGTCACCCATTCGCCCGGAAGCGCGCCGTCGATGAACACCACCTTGCCGTCGGGCCGCCGGGCCACGCCCTGCGCCTCGATGTCGAGCGATTCGATTTCCAGCCAGCCCTCGGGGTGTGGGGGCGGCAACTCTTTCTCTGTCATGGGGGAGATTGTCTCAGGCGATACCGGGGTTCGGCTGTCGCGCTCACCGCCGGCCTACGCTCACCGCCGGCCTACCGCCACGCCTCCAGGTATTCCCTCCAGTGCGGCTCCGCAGAGGACAGCTCGCCCAGCGTGTGCTTGACGAACTCGATCTCCTGCGCGTACTCGGCCTCCGTGAAGCCGCAACGCATCTTCTGGAAGCGGCAGTACAGCAGGTAGGTGTTGAGCACGTCCGTCTCGCAATAGCGGCGGATGTCCTCCAGCTTGCCGTCGAGGAACGCCGGGTACACCTGCGAGCCGTCCATGCCCAGCTTGCCGGGAAAGCCGCACAGCTTGGCCAGCGCGTCCAGCGGCGCATTGGCGCGCGGCTGGTACATCGCCATCAGGTCCATCAGGTCCAGGTGGCGCATGTGGTAGCGGCCGATGTAGTTGTTCCACTTGAACTCGCGGTCGTCCGGCCCGCCGCCCTCGCCCATGCACCAGTAGCGGTCGGCGTTCACCCCGTGCCGCAGTCCGCGGTAATTGAGCACCGGCAGGTCGAAGCCGCCGCCGTTCCAGCTCACCAGCTGCGGCACGTGCTTGTCCACCGCACTGAAGAAGTTCTGGATCACCTTGCCTTCGCTGGCGTTGTCGCGGTCCACGAAGGAGTGCACGCGCAGGCCCTCGGCGTTGCGGAACACGCAGCTGATGACCAGCACCCGCTGCAGGTAGTGCGGCATGAAGTCGCTCTGGCCGTTGTCCTTGCGCTCCTGCACCCACTGCGCGTAGACCTCGGCGTCGGTGGCGTCGGCGGGCGCGTTGCGCACGGCGCGCAGGCCGGCAACGTCGGGAATGGATTCGATGTCAAAGACGAGAACAGGCCACGGCATGCGTGGCACTGTACTAGAACAGCGCTTCGCGATCGACGCCGCTGCGCGCCATCTGCCGCTTCAGCTTGCCCAGGGCCTCGTTCTGGATCTGGCGCACGCGCTCGCGGGTGAGGCCGAGGCGGTCGCTCAGCACCTCCAGCGTCTCCGGGTCGCGGTGGTGCAGGCCGAAGCGGCCCTCCAGCACCTCGCGCTCGCGGTTCGTCAGCGTGTCGATCCAGCCGGCCAGCAGCCGCTCGACCTCGTGGTCCTGCGTCACGCCGGTGGGATCCGGCGCCAGTTCGTCGGCCATGAATTCGCCCAGCGTGTGCTCGTCGTCGGCGCGCTCCACCACCGCGTCCAGCGAGCGCGGCGCCTCGGCCATCGCCAGCAGCTGCGCCACCTCCTGCGGATCGCGCCCCAGCAGCGCCGCGACGTCCTCCACGCGCACGCCTTCGCGGTCGCCATGGCGCTTGGCCAGGAAGTCGGGGTCGTTCTCCAGCGTGCGGCGGGCGCGCAGCACCTGCTGCAGCTCGCGCACCACGTGCACCGGCAGGCGGATCACGCGGCCCTGGTTCATGACGGCGCGTTCCACCGACTGGCGGATCCACCAGGTCGCATAGGTGGAGAAGCGGAAGCCGCGCTCCGGCTCGAACTTGTCAATGGCGTGCATCAGCCCGAGGTTGCCTTCCTCTATCAGGTCCGACAGCGGCACGCCGCGCCCCAGGTAGGCCTTGGCGATGCTCACCACCAGCCGCAGGTTGTGCTCGATCATCGACTGGCGCGCCGCGAAGTCGCCGGCCCGCGCGCGGGTGGCCGTCTCGAATTCCTCCTGCGCGGTGAACAGCGTGGTGCGGCGCACGTCGCGCAGGTAGAGCGTCAGCGTATCGCTGCTCTCGCCCGCCAGTTCGCCGGAGATTTCGCGCAGCGTGGTTTCAGGTGCGGCCTCGGGCGCCGGCACCACCGGCTCATCCGTGGCGGGCCGGTCCGAGTCGGGGCCGGCGCCCTCGGGCGTCGGGAATCCGGTCCCGTTGCGCCGCTTCATGCACTACCTCGGTGGCAGGTACCTTGCAGGGTCGACCGGCTTGCCCTGCCGGCGGATTTCGAAATGCAGCTTCACGCGATCGGTGTCGGTGGAGCCCATCTCGGCGATCTTCTGGCCCTTGCGGACCGTCTGGTCCTCCCGCACCAGCAGCGTCTGGTTGTGCGCATACGCGGTGAGGAAGGTGTTGTTGTGCTTCAGGATGATCAGGTTGCCGTAGCCGCGCAGCCCCGCGCCGGCATAGACCACCTTGCCGTCGGCCGACGCCAGCACGGGATCGCCGGCGCGCCCGCCGATGTCGATGCCCTTGTTCTTCTGTTCGTCGAAACCGGCGAGCACCTGGCCCGCGGCTATCGGCCAGGCCCAGGCGACGTCGTCTTCGCCGGCCGAGGCGGGCGCAGGCGCAGGCGCAGGCGCGGGTGCGGGCGCAGGTGCGGGCGCCGGCGCGCTTGCCACCGGCGCCGACGCTGCCGACGCGGGACGCGCGGCCGTGCTGGCGGCGCTGGCCGGCGGCTGCGCCGCCGAGGCCGCCGCCACCGGCGGCACGGCACGCGCGACGTAGCCCGGGTCCGTCGCCAGCGAGCCCGGCGGCGCGACGCGCAGCACCTGGCCCACTTCGATCACGTTCGGGTTGTCGATGCTGTTCCAGCGCGCGACGTCGCGCCAGTTGTTGCCGGTCTCCAGCGCGATGCGGATCAACGTGTCACCCGGCCGCACCGTGAAATAGCCAGCCCTGCCGGCGTTCTCGGCGCCCGGCAGCGCCACGGCGGGAGCGGCCGGCGCCGGCATCGCCACGCCCGGCCGCGCCGTGCTCCGGTCTTCCACCGGCGCGGGCGCACGGCGCGGCGAGGCGCAACCCGCCAGCATCGCGCCAGCGAGCAACAGCCCCAACCACGACCACGCGCGCGTGCGCAACGACATTGTTTTTTTCCTCATGCGATGCCGGATTTTAGGGGGACAAAGTGAACGCCCTCAAGCGTCGCCTGGCTGAGCCGACCCGCGGTCTTGTCGACGATCACCAGCGCCTGCCGACCGTTCGCCATCACCATCGGCGCGACGATGCGCCCGCCTTCGGCGAGCTGATCGGTCCACTGCGCAGGCACCGCCTCGCCGCCGGCCGCGGCGATGATGCCCGCGTAGGGCGCGCCCCTGGCGAAGCCGGCCATGCCGTCGCCGAACAGCAGGTGCACGTTGGCCAGCCGGAACGGCCGCAGGTTCTCGCGGGCGCGCTCGTGCAGTCCGCGCAGGCGTTCGATGCTGTATACCTCGGCCGCCACGTGGCTCAGCACTGCGGCCTGGTAGCCGCAACCGGTGCCCACTTCGAGCACGCGGCCCAGGCGTCCGCCCGCGGCGCAAGGCGCGCCCAGCAGCAGCTCGATCATGCGCGCCACCACGTTGGGCTTGGAGATGGTCTGGCCCAGGCCGATCGGCAGGCTGGTGTCTTCGTAGGCCTGATTGACCAGCGCGCTGTCGACGAAGCGATGGCGTTCGACGGCATTCATGGCGGCGAGCACGCGCGGGTCGGACACGCCCTGCGCCGCCAGCTTCTGGACCATCCGCGAGCGAACCGCCTGCGAGTCGAGGCCGACGCCCGCGGGCGCCGCGCCGCGCGCGGGCACGGCCGCCGGCGCGGGGCGGCGCGCCGCCGGCGCCGGACCGAGCCGCGCCGGAAAGCCGGGACGGCGCGTCACTGGCTGTTCTCCTGCCGCGGGAGCTGCGCGGCCGACTGGGCCCAGTAGCGCAGCGCATCGTGGTCGGTGAGGTCCACCTTCAGCGGCGTGATGGTGGGATGGCCCTGCAGCGATGCGTGGAAGTCCGTGCCCTCGGCGTCGTCCTTCGCCGCGCCGGCCGCGCCTATCCAGTACATGGTGTCGCCCCGCGGGCTGGTCTGCGAGATCACCTTCTCCGCCGCATGCCGGCGGCCGAGTCGGCACACCTTGAACGGCTTGAGATCCTCGAGCGCCCGGTTGGGGATGTTCACGTTCAGCAGCCAGTGGGCGCCGTCGGTGCGGTGGTGGGTGATGAGGAATTCCACCAGCTCCCGCGCCTTGCGCCCGGCGGCATCGAGGTGGCCCCAGCCCTTCTCGACCTGCGAGAAGGCGATGGCGGGAATGCCGAACAGGTAGCCTTCCATCGCGGCGCCGACGGTGCCGGAATAGATGGTGTCGTCGCCCATGTTGGCGCCGTTGTTGATGCCGCTCACCACGAGGTCCGGCCGATAGCCGAGCAGCCCGGTCAGCGCGATGTGCACGCAGTCCGCCGGCGTGCCGTTCACGTACTTGAAGCCATTGGCGGCCTCGGTCACGTAAAGCGGCGCGTTCAGCGTCAGGGCGTTGGACTTCGCGCTGTTGTTGTGCTCCGGCGCCACCACCTCGACGTCGCCGAGGTCGCGGATCGCCTCGTACAGCGCCACCAGGCCGGGTGCCTGGTAGCCGTCGTCGTTGGAGAGCAGGATCTTCATCTTGCGGCCATTGTAGGGTGGCGTCGCCGCAGGGACATCGCGCGCGCGGCTGCTTTGCCTATGATCGGCGCACCCGAAGGAGACACGACATGCATGCCTGGCTTTGCGAGAACCCCACCGGCGTCGACGCGCTGCAATGGAAGGAGCTGCCCACGCCGCAGCCGCAGGCGGGCGAGGTGCTGGTGGAGATCAAGGCGGCGAGCCTGAACTTCCCGGACCTGCTGATCGTGCAGAACAAGTACCAGCACAAGCCGCCGCTGCCCTTCGTGCCCGGCTCCGAATACGCGGGCGTCGTTGCCGCGGTGGGCGAAGGCGTCACCCAGCTGAAGGTGGGCCAGCCCGTGGCCTGCCTGTCCGGCACCGGCGGCTTCGGCACGCACGCCATCGCGCCGGCCAAGCTGTGCATGCCCTTGCCGGCCGGTTTTCCCTTCGTCGATGCGGCGGCCTTCATCATGATCTACGCCACCTCGCACCACGCCCTCGTCGACCGCGCGCAGCTGAAGGCGGGCGAGACGGTGCTGGTGCTCGGCGCCGCCGGCGGCGTCGGCACGGCGGCGATCCAGATCGCCAAGGCGGTCGGCGCCCGCGTGATCGCGGCGGCGTCCACCGACGAGAAGTGCGAGCTGTGCCGCTCCATCGGCGCCGACGCCACCATCAACTACACGCAGCATCCGGTGCCCACCGCGTTCCGCGAGGCGGTGAAGGCGGCCACCGAGGGCAAGGGGCCGGACGTGATCTACGACCCCATCGGCGGCGACTTCGCCGAGCCGGCCTTCCGCTCCATCGCCTGGCGCGGCCGCTACCTCGTGGTCGGCTTCGCGGCCGGCCCGATCCCGAGCCTGCCGCTGAACCTGGCGCTGCTGAAGGGCGCGTCCATCGTCGGCGTCTTCTGGGGCGACTATTCGCGCCGCGAGCCCAAGGCCAATGCCGCGATGATGGGCGAGCTGGCGCAGTGGTACGCGCAAGGCAAGGTCAAGCCGGTGATCGACCGCACCATGCCCATGGCCGACCTGAAGGCGGCGTACGCACACATGGGATCGCGCGCGGTCAAGGGCAAGCTGGTGCTGGTGAACTGACGCCCGGCTATAATCGCCGGCTGCGGTGGCTGTAGCTCAGTTGGTAGAGTCCAGGATTGTGATTCCTGTTGTCGTGGGTTCGAGTCCCATCAGCCACCCCACCGAACCGCTCAGCTTGAACAGGCCCTTCCTTGCAAGGGCCTGTTGCATTGTGGGCCCGAAAGTGCCATTGCCTATTTGTGTGGTGTGACACGACACTGTCGGGCATGAACGCCATCCAAGAAAGCCTGGGCCGATTCTCCAGGGCCGCGCAGCGCCTGGGACACCGACTCACCCATACTTTCGGGCCGCAACCGGAATGGGTGAAGAAAAAGCAGGTCGTCGATTCGGAATTCGATGCCGCCCACGGCGTCGAGACCGGCGGGATCACCGAACTGAAGCGGCTGCAGGTCGCGGGCGACGCGCAGGACAGCGTGCCGCACATCGCGTCGGACCCGGACGAATTCCACAGCGCCATGGGCGCCCTCGGCATCGACCACGGGCGCTTCACCTTCGTCGACATCGGCGCCGGCAAGGGACGCGCGCTGCTGCTGGCGGCCAAGTACGGCTTCAAGCGCATCGTCGGCGTCGAATTCGCGCGCGAGCTGGTCGAGGTCGCGCAGCGCAACATCCACGCCGCGCGCCTTTCGGCTTCCACCAGCATCCTCCACCAGGACGCCACCCGGTACGAGCTGCCGGACGAGCCGGTCGTGCAGTTCATGTACAACCCGTTCGGCGGCAAGACCATGGCGACCGTCGCGCGCCGCACGCGCGCCTCCTTCGACCGCAACCCCCGGCCGCTGCACGTGGTGTACGTGGTGCCCAAGGAGCTGGACACCTGGGTCCAGGCGGGTTTCGTCGCCGAGCAGCGCGATCACTACGCCATCCTGCGCCCGGCAACCTGATTCTTCAGCTGCGCCACACCAGCAGCGAACCCAGGTACAGGAGGTAGGCCAGGACGAAAGCGCCGCCCTCGCGCCGTGACACCATGCGGCCGCTGCGGAACACGGGCAGGCACACGATGGCCACGAGCGCGGCCAATGGCAAGTCGACCAGGAGGATCCCGGCCGTGAGTTCGGCGCCGCCCGGCGAGGCCGCACAGGTGATGCCGAGGATGACCAGGACGTTGTAGATGCTGCTGCCGACCAGGTTGCCCACCGCGACATCCCGGTCGTTCTTCCAGGTCGCCACGAGGGTGGTGGCCAGTTCGGGTGCAGAGGTCCCGATGGCGACGATGGTCAACCCGATCACCGCATCGGAAACGCCCAGCGCCGTCGCGATGTCGATGGCTCCCGAAACCAGCAATTCGGCGCCCAGCACGGCCAGCGCGATGCCGACCCCCAGCAGCACGGCGTTCCACGCCATCGCCGGACCCCGTCTCCCCGGAAGCTCCGCGCCGGGCGGAGAAACCAGCAGTTCCGGCCGGTAATCCGCGGCGAACTCCCGGCGCGCCGAGGCACTTTCACGCCGGCTGAGGTAGATCAGCGCAATGGTGTAAGGAACGGCCGCGCCCACCAGCACCAGGCCCTCCACGCGGGTGATCACGCGGTCGGCCGACATGGCGACCAGCACCGCCGCCGAAGCGATCATCACCGGCACGTCGAGCCGGATGCTCAACAGGCGCAGCGGCAACGGCCGGATCAGCGCGCTGAGTCCCATGATGAACAGGATGTTCAGCATGTTGGTGCCGGCGATGTTGCCCACGGCGAGCGCACCCTTGCCTTGGGCGGCCGCGGCGAGGCCCACTGCCAGTTCGGGGGCACTCGTGCCGACCGACACGATGGTCAGGCCGATCACGATCGGCGGAATACCCAGGAGCAGCGCGATGCGCGAGGCGCCCCTGAGCAGCAGTTCCGCGCCCAGGACGATGATGACGAGGCCAGCCAGGAAGATGACCCAGGGCGGAAGTTCCATCAGAGTCATGCGTCCGTCTCCAATGATTCTAGATGCCGGGTCGAACGCCCCTGGTATGGCCTGGCCGGCGGCGTTGCAGGCACTGCACGCAAGCCACCGCTCATCGCTCCCCACCTGCCGCAGGGCCGCCGCCCCGTCACTCCGGGCATTACGGCGGCGGCCACGGTCCAGCACCTGCTTACATTTGGCGTGACCGCTCTGCAGCAGCGGGCCCAGGGGACGCAATGAGTGCCAGCAAGACGGTCAAGACCACCCGCATCCAGCCGGCGCACGGCGTCGAGGTCCTGGAGAAGAACACCGAGACGAGCTGGGCCCTGTTCCAGTCGCTCGTCGAACAGCAGGAGCGCGGCTTCTCCGAGACGGCTCCCGCCGGACCGGACACGCCGGCCGCCGCGCCGCGCGCCGCGCCGGCCGAAGTCAGCCTCGACGAGGCGCTGGCCGAGATCCGCAAGAACAACCGCGTCTGCCCGCTGCCCTCCATCTGGAAGAAGCTGTACGACGCGCTGCCGAACAAGGTGCCCGAACTTGCGGCGGCCCCGGTGACGGCCGAGGAGTGGAAGCAGACGCCGTCGCTGGAGAAGCGCACGCGCCTGCGCCAGCACATGGAGTGGGCCGCCACCCAGGGCGTGCTCAAGCAGGTCTACAAGGCCCTGCACGCCCTGCCCGAGAACAAGTGGCACCACATGGGCGAGTGAGCGCCCGGGCGGCCCGGCGACCGGGCCGCCATCGCCTTACTGCGTCACGCTGTCCTTGGGCTTTTCCACCAGCACCTGGACCTTGAAGCGGTCCTTGAGCAGCTCGTAATACGCCTGCGCTTCGGCGGCGGACCAGGCACGCGTGTACTGCTGCTGCTCCTGCTGCGCCTGCGCCGGGGGCGGCGCCTCGCGCGGCAGCACGCGGTTGACCTTCACCACCGCATAGCCGTTGGCGCCCAGGTCCACGCCCACCAGCGCCGGCAGCTGGCCGGGATCGGCACGCAGCGCGGCTTCCACCACTTCCGGCGGCTGCCGGCCCTTGTCCATGCGGGAGACCGATTCGGCGCCGGGCAGCGTGGCGCTGGCCGGGGCCGCCTTCCACGCGGCCAGCTTCGCGGCGCCGTCCTGGCGCGCCAGTTCGGCGGCCTTGGCGTTGACGACCTGCTCGCGCACCTGCGCCTTCACTTCCTCGAACGGGCGGGCGCGGGCCGGCTGGTGCTGCACGATGCGGCCGGAGACCATCTGGTTGGGCGCGATCTCGATCGCCTCGGTGTTGCGCTTGCGCTCCAGCGCATCGGCGGAGAACAGCGCCTGCAGGAACTTGGGGTTCGCCAAGGGCCCGGTGGCGCCGGGCTGCGGCGTGCGGCCGACGCCCTGCGCGGTGCGGATCTCCAGCTTCAGCTTGTCGGCCACCGGCTTGAGCGAATCGGACTGCTCGTACACGGTGTTGCTGAAGGCCTCGGCGGCTTCGGCGTATTTCTTCTGCGCTTGCTCCTTGCGCATCTGCGCCTCCAGCTCCGTACGCATCTCCTCGAAGGTGCGCCGCTGCGGCGACTTGATGTCGGTGAGCTTCAGGATGTGATAGCCGAAATCCGTCTCGACGGGGCCGGCGATGTCGCCCTTGTTCTTCAGCGCGAAGGCGGCGTCCTCCAGCGGCTTGGCCGCCAGCGTGCCGGCGCGGAACCAGTCGAGGTCGCCCCCCTGGGCCGCGGAGCCGGCATCCTGGGAGTTCTTCTTCGCCACGTCCGCGAAGCTGTCGGGATTCTTCTTCACCTGCGCCAGCAGTTCCTCGGCCTTCGCCCTGGCCTTCGCCTTGGCGTCGGCCGGCGCGCCCTTGGGCGCCTCCACCAGGATGTGGCTGGCGCGGCGCTCTTCCTGGCCGCCGACGCGCGAGGCATTCTGGTCGTAGTAGGTTTTCAGGTCCGCCTCGTTGATCGCCACGCCCTGCTGCGTGGCCGACAGGTCCAGCACCACGTATTCGATGCTGGCCTGCTCGGGGGCCTGGAACAGCGCGGGGTGGTCCTTGTAGTACGCCTGCAGCTCGGCCTCGGTCGGCTCCACCTTGGCGCGGTACTCCTGCGTCGGGAAGCGGGCGACCTGCACCTCGCGCTTCTCGAAGTAGCTGGAGAGCGCGACGTTGGCCTGCGCGGGCGGCGTGAAGCCGGACTGGGTCACGCCGGTGATGACCTGGCGCACCGCGAGGTCGCCGCGCACCTGGTTCTCGAACATCTCCGGCGTCATGCCGCGCGCCGCCAGCAATTGCTTGTAGCGCTCGATGTCCAGCTTGCCGTCGGCGCCGCGCAGGCCCGCGATGGCCTCGTTGTTCTGCAGCTCGCGCGCGAGGCGCTGGTCGCCCACCAGCAGGTTCGACTTCTCCACGGCGGCCTGCATCACGCGGTCGCGCACCATGCGCTCCAGCGTGCCGTAGCGGGCCTCGGGCGAGTCCACCAGGCTCGCGTCCAGGTTGGGCATCTGCTGGCGCAGGCGGTCCACCTCGGCGCGATGGGCTTCGTCCCAGTCGCCCTGCAGGATCTCGTGGCCGTCCACCTTGGCGACCGCGTTGCCTTTCTCGCGCATGTTCTCGTAGCCCTGCACGCCGAACAGCACGAAGGACGGCACGATCAGCAGGAACAGCACGAGCTGCATGATCTTCATGTGCTTGCGAATGAGTTCGAACATGGTTCTCTGGGTCTCGGGTCAGGGCAAACAAAAAGGCGAACCGCGGTTCGCCTTTTCTCTTTTGGTGGGTGCTGACGGGATCGAACCGCCGACCTACGCCTTGTAAGGGCGCCGCTCTACCAGCTGAGCTAAGCACCCCACCGGGGTCTCCGTTTCAGTTCAGCGCATCCTTGAGCGCCTTGCCGGGACGGAACTTGGGCACCTTGGCAGCCTTGATTTTAATCTGTGCGCCGGTCCGGGGATTCCGGCCGCTCCGGGCGGCCCGCTTGCCCACCGCGAAAGTGCCGAATCCGACGAGCGAAACCGATCCGCCTTTCTTCAGCGTGGTCTTCACCGCGCCGATCATCGACTCCAGCGCGCGCGTGGCGGCGGCC
>JAJTCN010000062.1 GCA_021323335.1 Ramlibacter sp. | reverse complement strand
CTTCCTGCTGTGGATGCTGTCGGAGCTGTTCGAGACGCTGCCGGAGATCGGCGACCCGGACAAGCCCAAGCTGGTGTTCTTCTTCGACGAGGCCCACCTCCTGTTCGACGAGGCGCCCAAGGCGCTGGTGGAGCGCATCGAGCTAGTGGTGCGGCTGGTGCGGTCCAAGGGGGTGGGCGTCTATTTCGTCACCCAGAACCCGCTGGACATCCCCGACAGCGTGCTGGCGCAACTGGGCAACCGGGTGCAGCACGCCCTGCGCGCCTTCACCCCGCGCGACCAGAAGGCGGTGCGGGCGACCGCCGAGACGATGCGGCCGAAACCGGGACTGGACATCGAAGCGGCGATCACGGAGCTGGCCGTCGGCGAGGCGCTGGTGAGCTTCCTGGACAGCAAGGGCCGCCCGACGATCACCGAGCGGCTGTACGTGATCCCGCCCGCCAGCCAGCTGGGCATCATCACGCCGGAACAGCGCAAGGCGCTCCTCGCGGGCTCGCTGGTGGCCGGCGTGTACGAGAAGCACGTGGACCGCGACTCGGCCTACGAAAAGCTCAAGGTGCGGGCCGAAGCGGGTGCCGCGGCCGGCGCGGCCGGCAGCACCGGAGGCGCCGCGGGGGCGACCACCGCCAGTGGCGGCGTGATGGGCGGGCTGTCGGACGTGCTGTTCGGCTCCACCGGCCCGCGCGGCGGCAAGCGCGAAGGCCTGGCCGAGAGCTTCGCCAAGTCCGCCATCCGCACCATCGGCAGCTCGGTCGGCCGCGAGATCGCGCGGGGGGTGCTGGGGAGCATCCTGGGCGGCAAGCGGCGGTAGGTTGCGTTGGTGGGTGGGGTGGCGCGGTTCGGGCTGCACCGCTCACCACGACCTACGGGACCGGACCACGACCTACGGGGGGCCGCATCCGTAGGTCGTGGTGAGCGGCGACAGCCCGAACCGCGACACTCATTCCCCGAACCGGCCATCGATCGCCGCACTGATGCCCCAATCTGCGCCGACGATACCCTGGCGAACGTAACGATGGAGGCTGGAATACGGCCAATCCTTGGCCCGCAACACCCACCCGTGCTTCACCGGGTTGAAGTGGATGTACTCCACGTGCTTCTCGAAATCCGACGCGTCGCGGATCTGGTGCTCCCAGAAGCGCTGCTGCCAGAGGCTCTTGCGACCCTTTCGGCGCTCGACCGCCGCCGATGCATCGAGCAAACCCCGCAACGCCAGCCGCCGCGTGAATCCCTGCTTGACCAGCATCCAGCGCCGCGCGAAATCGCCGTCGTCCGGCGGCAGGGTCCAGATCGCGTGGAGGTGTTCCGGCAGGACCACCATGGCGTCGATGGTGAACGGATGCCGCGTCCGTACCTCGGCGACGCTCGCGCGCAGATCGACGACGTGGTCGACCAGGTGGCGCGCGCCTCGATCGTGCAGGTTGACGGTGAAGAAGTAAGTGGCGCCGGCGAGCGGCGCGCGGACGTAGCGGCTCATGCGTGTTGAACGCCCGAGCCGCGGAATGGGGGTCGGTCGTTCGGAGGATGTCGCGGTTCGGGCTATCGCCGCTCACCACGACCTACGAAAAGACCGACGCCCTCCACAATCCCCTGGCATCCGCCACCAGCTTTGATAGAGTGGCCTTTTGACACTGGTACACCCCATGCCGTCCGAAGCACCGTCTCCCCGCCACATCCGGTTGACCTCGCACGCGGGTGGCCAGGGCGCCCTGCCCATCCAGTGGGGCGCCGCCACGCCTGCCGAGCGCGGGCCGATCGTCGGCACCACCACCAAGCGCGCGCACCGCAACGTGATCGGCACGCACAGCGGGTCGTACAGCGTGTACCGAGCGCTGGCCGTGGCGGCCGGGGCGCTCAGTCGCGACCACAAGGCCGACCTCACCAACACCTCTCCCACCGACCACATCGGGCCCTACCCCCAGTGGACGGATCCCGGCAAGATCGTCAGCCTGGACCCGTGGGGCGCGACCGTCGCCGACGTGTTCTCCGGCGAGCTGGCCGCGGGCTACGACATCCGCCCGACCATCGCGGTGACCAAGGCCCACGTGATCCTGCCCGAGGTGATCGAGGCGCTGCAGGCCGGCCGCCTGAAGGCCGACGGCAAGTTCCTCACCGAGGGCGGGGCGGCGGTGGTGACCAAGGCCGCCATCGAGCCGGTGTGGTGGCTGCCTGGGGTGGCCAAGCGCTTCGGCTGCTCCGAGTCCGACCTGCGCCGCGTGCTGTTCGAGGAAACCGGCGGCATGTATCCCGAGCTGGTGACGCGCAGCGACCTCGAGGTGTTCCTGCCCCCCATCGGCGGCCAGACCATCTACATCTTCGGCGACCCGCAGGACCTGGCCAACCCGCAGGTGGAGCTGACGGCCCGCGTGCACGACGAGTGCAACGGCTCGGACGTCTTCGGCTCCGACATCTGCACCTGCCGCCCCTACCTCACGCACGCCATCGAGGAATGCATCCAGGGCGCGCAGCGCGGCGGGGTCGGGCTGGTGGCCTACTCGCGCAAGGAAGGCCGCGCGCTCGGCGAAGTCACCAAGTTCCTGGTCTACAACGCCCGCAAGCGCCAGGTGGGCGGCGACACGGCGGACCAGTACTTCGCCCGCACCGAATGCGTGGCCGGCGTGCAGGACATGCGCTTCCAGGAGCTCATGCCCGACGTGCTGCACTGGCTGGGCATCAAGAAGATCCACCGCCTCGTCTCCATGAGCAACATGAAGTACGACGCCATCACCGGCCAGGGCATCGAGGTCGGCGAGCGCGTGGACATCCCCGAATCGCTGATCCCCGCGGACGCCCGCGTCGAAATGGACGCCAAGAAGGCCGCCGGCTATTTCACGCCCGGCGCGGTGCCCGACGCGGAGGAACTCAAGCAGGCCAAGGGCCGCGGTTTATGAGCACGCTGCAGCATGGCGCCGCCGAAGCGGCGGCCGCCACCTTGCGGACCACGCACGCCATCCGCGAGCGCTGCGGCCAGTTGCTGGCCCGGGCGCGCGCGGGCGGCTCGAGCTGGTTCACGGTGGACGAAAGTGCGATCGCGGTCGCCGCGCGCGAAGTGGCCGATGCCACGCGCCGCCGCTATCCCAAGGGCCACATCCCCTTCCACAGCCGCTGGCGCCACCTGGAAGCGGGCGGCGTCGACCGCAAGGGGGAGCTCGAGCGGCGGATGGCGCACCTCCCCGCCACCAGCCGCGCCCATGCGATGGTCGACCTCACCTTCATCAGCGTGCTGCTGGACGCCGGCGCCGGCGCCGACTGGAGCTACACGGAGTCCGCCAGCGGCCAGGCTTTCACCCGCTCCGAAGGCCTGGGCGTCGCCAGCTTCCACGCCTTCACGGCCGGGCTGTTCTCCAGCAACAAGGACCACCCGCTGCAGGCCGACGCGCAGGGCCTGCGCGCCCTGCAGACCGACCACCTCGCCTCCGCCTTCCAGGTGCGCGGCAACAACCCGCTGGTCGGCCTGGAAGGCCGCGCCATCCTGCTGCGCCGGCTGGGCGAGGCGATGAGCGAGCAGCCCGAGGTCTTCGGCGTGGACGGCCGGCCCGCCGGCATCTTCGACCAGCTCGTCTCGCCGCTCGGGCCCGGCGTGCCGCCCACCGCGGACGTCTCGGCGCACGACATCCTGTCGCAGGTCCTGCTGTCCTGCTCCGGCATCTGGCCGGCCAGCAACGCCATCGACACCGTGCCGCTCGGCGACTGCTGGCGCCACGCCGCGGTGCGGGGCGAGGGCCTGTCCGATGGCTGGGTGCCGTTCCACAAGCTGTCGCAGTGGCTCACGTACTCGCTGCTGGAGCCGTTCGCCTGGTCCGGCGTCCAGGTGCGCGGCCTCGACGCGCTGACCGGCCTGCCGGAATACCGCAACGGCGGGCTGCTGCTGGACACCGGCGTGCTGCGCCTGCGCGACGAAGGCATGGCGCGCGCGCTGTGGCAGCCGGGCGACGAGCTCATCGTCGAATGGCGTGCCCTCACCGTCGCCCTGCTCGACGAACTCGCCGTCGAGGTGCGGAAATTGCTGCACCTCGATGCCCAGCGGCTGCCCCTGGCCTGCGTGCTGGAAGGCGGCACCTGGGCCGCCGGCCGCGAACTGGCGCAACGCCAGCGCGGGGGCCTGCCCCCCTTGCGCGTGGCCAGCGACGGCACCGTGTTCTGAAGAAAGAAGAAGACCCGACATGACCACCTCCAACAACGTCCACGTGATCGACCACCCGCTGGTGCAGCACAAGCTGTCGCTGATGCGGAACAAGGAAGCCAGCACCAACAGCTTCCGCCGGCTGCTCAACGAACTGTCCATGCTGATGGCCTACGAGGTCACGCGCGACATGCCGATGCAGGAGGTGGAGATCGAAACGCCGCTGGAAAAGACGAAGACCAAGGTCATCGACGGCAAGAAGCTGGTGTTCGTCTCCATCCTGCGCGCCGGCACGGGCATCCTCGACGGCATGCTGAGCGTGGTGCCCGGCGCGCGCGTCGGCCACATCGGCCTGTACCGCGACCCCAAGACGCTGATGGCGGTGGAGTATTACTTCAAGCTGCCGCACAGCGTGGAGGAGCGCGACATCATCGTGGTGGACCCGATGCTGGCCACCGGCAACTCCGCCATCGCCGCGGTGGAGCGGCTCAAGGAACTGAATCCCAAGTCGATCAAGTTCGTCTGCCTGCTGACCTGTCCCGAGGGCGTGGCGGCGCTGCAGAAGGCCCATCCCGACGTGCCGATCTACACCGCCGCCATCGACCGCGAGCTCAACGAACACGGCTACATCCTGCCGGGCCTCGGGGACGCCGGAGACCGCATGTTCGGAACGAAGTGAGCCGCGTCCCGCCCTTGGCACGACGCTTGCGTCCCGCTTCCGTCCCTTCCAACGTACAACCAGGAGAAGCCACACCATGATCCGTACCCGCCGTCACCTGCTCGCCCTCGCCGCCGCCCTGGCCGCCGCATCGCCCGGCCTGGCGCTGGCGCAGGCCAAGATGAAGGTCGCCGCCGTCTATACCGTGCCCTTCGAACAGCAGTGGGTCAGTCGCATCCACAAGGCACTGAAGGCCGCCGAGGGGCGTGGCGAGATCGAGTACAAGGCCAGCGAGAACGTCGCCAACGCCGACTACGAGCGCGTGCTGCGCGAATACGCCACCGGCGGCAACCAGCTGATCATCGGCGAATCGTTCGCGGTGGAGGCGGCGGCGCGCAAGGTGGCCAAGGACTTCCCCAAGGTCGCCTTCCTCATGGGCTCCTCGGGCAAGCCGCAGGCGCCCAACTTCAGCGTCTTCGACAACTACATCCAGGAACCCGCGTACCTCACCGGCATGATCGCCGGCGGCATGACCAGATCCAACAAGATCGGCATGGTCGGCGGCTTCCCGATCCCGGAGGTCAACCGGCTGATGCACGCCTTCATGGCCGGCGCGAAGGAAACCAACCCCAAGGTGGAGTTCACCGTCACCTTCATCAACAGCTGGTTCGACCCGCCCAAGGCCAAGGAAGCCGCCTTCGCGATGATCGACAAGGGCGCCGACGTGCTGTACGCCGAGCGCTTCGGCGTGTCGGACGCGGCCAAGGAGCGCGGCAAGCTTGCCGTCGGCAACGTCATCAACACGCAGGACAAGTATCCCGACACGGTGGTCACCTCCGCGCTGTGGAACATGGAGCCGACGATCGACCGCGCCCTGAAGATGGTGAAGGACGGCAAGTTCGCCGCCGAGGACTACGGCCCCTACTCCACCATGAAGTACAAGGGCTCCGAGCTGGCGCCGCTGGGCACCTTCGAGAAGAAGATCCCGGCCGACATCGTCGCCAAGGTGCGGGCGAAGGAAAAGGCCATCCAGGAGGGCAAGTTCGCCGTCAAGGTGGACGACAGCCAGCCCAAGTCCACCGCGAAGTAAAAGCGGGTGGCGACCGCTGCAGCCCCCGTGCTGCGGATGGAGGGCATCACCAAGCGCTTCGGCGCCCTGGTGGCCAATGACGCGATCTCGCTGGAGCTGGGCTCCGGCGAGGTGCTGGCGCTGCTGGGCGAGAACGGCGCTGGCAAGTCCACGCTGGTGTCCATCCTGTTCGGCCACTACACGCCCGATGCGGGACGCATCGAGGCGTTCGGGCGCGAGCTGCCGCTCGGCCAGCCGCGCGCCGCGCTCGACGCCGGCATCGGCATGGTCCACCAGCATTTCGCCCTGGCCGACAACCTGAGCGTGCTGGACAACGTGCTGCTGGGCACCGAGCCGCTGTGGCAGCCCTTCAGCCGGCGCGGCGCGGCGCGGGCGAAGCTGCACGAGGTGGCGCGGCGTTTCGGCCTGCAGGTGTCGCCCGACGCGCAGGTGGCCACGCTCTCCGTCGGAGAACGCCAGCGCGTCGAGATCCTCAAGGCGCTGTACCGCGGCGCGCGCATCCTGATCCTGGACGAACCCACGGCGGTGCTGACGCCGCAGGAAAGCGAGTCGCTGTTCGCGACGCTGGCGGACCTGGTGCGGCAGGGCCTGTCGGTCATCTTCATCAGCCACAAGCTGGCCGAAGTGATGCGCGTGGCCGACCGCGTGGTAGTGCTGCGCGGCGGGCGAAGGGTGGCGCAAGCGCGGACCGGCGAGACGAACGCGCAGGAACTGGCGCGCTGGATGGTGGGGCAGGACGTCGCCCTCCCGGCCCGCGGCCCCGCCGGTGCGCCGGGCGAGGCGGTGTGCATGCTGCGCGAGGTCAGCACGGGCAGCGGCCGCGAGCGGCTGGAGCGCGTGAACCTGGAATTGCGGGCCGGCGAGATCACCGCGATCGCGGGCGTCTCCGGCAACGGGCAGCTCGCCCTGGCGGAGCTGTTGTGCGGGATGCGAACGCCCTCCTCCGGGGACCTGCGCATGCCGGACCACGGCGTCGCGCGCATCCCCGAGGACCGCCACGGCACCGGCGTCATCGGCGACCTCCCGGTGTGGGAGAACGCGGTGTCGGAGCGGCTGCGCACACCAGCCTTCCGGCGCGGCCCCTGGATCCGCCGGCAGGCGGCCCGGGCCCATGCCCGGGCGATCGAGCAGGCCTTCGACGTGCGCGGCGGCGGGCTGGACACGCCGGCGCGATCGCTGTCCGGCGGCAACATGCAGAAGCTGATCCTCGGCCGCGCGCTGCATGCGCCCGATGGATCGTCGCCGCGCCTGATCGTGGCGCACCAGCCCACCTGGGGCCTGGACGTCGGCGCGGTGGCCTACGTGCAGCAGCAGCTGCTGCGCGCCCGCGACGCCGGCGCGGCCGTGCTGCTGATCTCCGACGACCTCGACGAAGTGATGGCGCTGGGCGACCGCATCGCGGTGATGCATGCGGGACGCTTGACGGCGGCACGCAACGGAACCGAGTGGACGCGCGAATCGATCGGCCTGGCCATGGCGGGTGCGCCATGAGGCTCGAGAAGCGACAGCAGACCTCCCCGCTCGCCCTCGCGCTCGCTCCGGTCGGCGCCATCGCCTTCACCCTGCTCGTCAGCTCGCTCCTCGTCCTCTGGGCGGGTGCACCCGTGGCCCCAACCTGGGCGGCCCTGGTGCGCGGCGGCTTCGGCTCGGTGTTCGCGTGGACCGAGACGCTGACGCGCGCCACCCCGCTGATCCTCACCGGGCTGGCCGCGGCGGTGGCCTTCAAGGCGCGGCTGTTCAACATCGGCGGCGAAGGGCAGCTCTATGCGGGCGCGCTGGCGGCCGTGGCGGTGGGCGGCCTGCATGGCGGCGAAGGCTTTGCCGCGCCCGTGCCCGTGTTGATGGTGCTGATGTTCCTGGCGGCGGCGTTGGCCGGCGCGCTGCTGCTGCTCGGCCCGGCGCTGTTGAAGGCCAGGCTGGGTGTCGACGAAGTCGTCACCACGCTGCTGCTGAACTTCATCGTGCTGCTCGGCGTCTCCGCCTTGCTGGACGGGCCGATGAAGGACCCGACGGCGATGGGCTGGCCGCAAAGCGTGGCCTTGCAGGGCGAGCTGGAGCTCGGGAAGCTGGTCCAGGGCACCCGCGTGCACACTGGCCTGCTCGGCGCGGCCGCACTCGCGCTGGCGTTGTGGGCGGTGCTCAAGTACAGCGTGTTCGGCTTCGACGTGCGCGCCCTCGGCGCCAATCCGCGCGCCGCTGCCTTTGCCGGCGTGCCGCCGCTGCGCACCATCGTGCTGGTGGCCCTGCTGTCCGGCGCCATCGCCGGCCTGGCGGGCGCCATCGAGGTGGCCGGCCGCGCCGGTTACGTCACGCTCGACATGTCGCCCGGCTACGGCTACAGCGGCATCGTCATCGCCATGCTCGGTGCCCTGCACCCGCTGGCCCTGATGGCGGCGGCCGTCTTCGTGGCCGGCGTGCTGGTGGGCGCCGACAGCATGAGCCGGGCGATCGGCGTACCGACGTACATCGCCGACGTCATCGTCGCCGCCTCGCTGATCTCGGTGCTGGTGGCGACCCTGCTGGCGCAATACCGGGTGCGGTGGAAGTGATGGGCGAGTTTTTCGACATCCTGGCCAACCCCGCACTGTGGACCGCGGTGCTGCGCATCGCCACGCCCCTGATCTTCGGCACGCTCGGCGTGCTGCTGTGCGAGCGCGCGGGCGTGCTGAACCTGGGCATCGAGGGGATCATGGTGGCCGGCGCCTTCAGCGGCTGGCTGGCCGTGTACCTGGGGCTGCCGCTGTGGGCCGGGGTCGGGGTGGCGGCGCTGACCGGCATGGCCTTCGGCGCGCTGCACGCCTTCCTGACGGTGGCGCTGGCGCTGTCGCAGCACGTCTCCGGCCTGGGCATCACGCTCCTGGCAACGGCACTGAGTGCGTTTGCCTACCGGGTGAGTTTCCCGAAGGTGAGCACGCCGCCCACGGTGGCGCCGTTCGCGCCGATGGAGGGCCTGGGCATCCCGATCCTGTCCGCCCAGACGCCGCTGACCTTGCTGGCGCTGCTGCTGGTCCCCGTCATCGCCTGGATGCTGTACCGCACGCCGGCAGGCCTTGCCCTCCGCATGGTCGGCGAGAACCCGCAGGCCGCGGAGAGCCAGGGCATCTCGGTGCTCGCCGCGCGCGGCACGGCGGTGATCGCGGGGTCGGCGCTGATGGGCGTCGCCGGCGCGTTCCTCACGCTGTCGGCCTTCAACTCCTTCTACTTCAACATGGTCAACGGCCGCGGCTGGATCTGCGTGGCGCTGGTGGTGTTCGCTTCGTGGCGGCCGGGCAAGGCGCTGCTGGGCGCCCTGCTCTTCGCCTTCTTCGACGCCCTGCAGCTGCGCCTGCAGCAGTCCGGCGCCGCCGTGCTGCCGTACCAGGTGTACCTGATGCTGCCGTACGCGCTGTCCATCCTGGCGCTGGTGCTGGTGGCGCGCCGGGCCGCGTATCCCCAGGCGCTGATGAAGCCGTACCGCAAGGGCGAGCGCTGAATCGACCGCGCAAGGTGGAAGCGGGGTTGTCCTACAGCCCCGTAGGCCAACGTCCAGCAAAGTGTCGGGCGCACCGTCGAGGACCCCCCGGTACATGGATCACTACTTTTCCCCGAAGATCGTTTCCCTGCTCGAGCTCGCCACGCGCGTCGTGGAGACCGAGGTGGCTCCCAGGGCAGCCGAAGTGGATGCGCGATGCGAATGGCCCGCGCATTCGATGCGCGCCTTCGCCAGGGCGGGGCTGATGGGCCTGCAAGTGCCGTCGGAACTCGGGGGGCACGGCCAGGGCCTCATGGGCCTGTCCGTCATCACCGAGGCCATCGCCCGCGCGTGCCCTTCGTCGGCCTTGTGCTTCGGGATGCACTGCGTCGGCACCGCGGTGCTCGCCGCGAAAGCCACGCAGTACCACAAGGACCACTACCTGCTGCCGATCGCGCAAGGCCGGCACATCACGACGCTCTCGCTTTCCGAAAGCGGGTCCGGCACGCATTTCTACCTGCCGTCCACGCGCCTGGCCGAGCAGGACGACTGCTACGTGGTGGATGGAAACAAGCAGTTCATCACCAACGGCGGCCATGCGGACTCCTACGTGATGTCGGTGGCACCGGCGGCCGGTGAAGGTGCGCATTCCGGGGATTTCAGCTGCCTGATGGTGGACGCCGATACGCAGGGCCTGAACTGGCAGCAGCCGTGGGCCGGGTTCGGGATGCGGGGCAATTCATCCCGCGGACTCCTGCTCGAAGGCGTCCGTGTGCCCAAGCCCAACCTGCTGGGCGAGAAGGGCGACCAGCTCTGGTACGTCTTCGAGGTGATCGCCCCTTTCTTCCTGATGGCGATGGCCGGGACGTACCTCGGCATCGCGCATGCGGCGGTGGAGGCGACGGGCCAGCACCTGCGCAGCCGGCGCTTCGCCCATAACGGCGAGTCCCTCGCCGACGTGGACGCACTGCAGGCGCGTTACGCGGCGATGTGGATCGCCCTCGAAAAGACCCGCGGCCTGCTGCGGGAGGCCGCCGCCAAGGGGGATGCCGCGCATCCCGACGCCTTGTCGTACATCCTCGCGTGCAAGGCCGATGCGGGTGAGACGGCGGTGCAACTGACCAACGAAGCCATGACGCTCTGCGGCGGCATGGCCTACCGCGAGAACAGCCGCCTGGCCCAGATGCTGCGCGATGCCCGGGCCAGCCACGTCATGGCGCCCACCACCGACTTGCTCAAGCTGTGGCTGGGTCGGGCACTGCTCGGCGTGCCGCTCCTGTGACAAGGGAGCGAGCCGCCCAGGTCCTGGTCTTCGTGGCGCGCGGCGGCGCCGGGGACGACGCCAGCCTGGCAGTGCAGCAAACCCTCGCGTCCATGGGCGAGCAGTTCCGGCTGGTCGCCGAAGACGACGCGGAGGATGAACTGGCCCAGCCGGGCCAGGCTGGCGCGGAGCCGTGCCTGATCGTTCTCCTGCCGGCGGTGCAGTCGCCGCTGCAGCTGGCGCGCAAGGTGCATCGCGCGCGGGCCGAGTGCCACCTGGTGATTGTCCAGGAGCCGGCGCAGCTCGACTCGTTCCGGCAGGCGCTGGGGGTGGCGCCGATGCTGGGCCGGCACTGGTCGCTGGTCGCCGCCGACGGGCCGGCGCTGCGGACGGCATTCGGGCAGGCGCTCTCCGCGCTGCGCCAGCGGCGGCAGTTGCGCACCACGCTGTCCAGGGTGAATGCGCGGCTCGCCGAGACCCGTGCGGTGTCGCTGTCGGACTACCAGCGGCTGGTGGCCTCCGAACACCACCTGGCCCACTTCCTCCGCAACTCCCGCAACGCCATCATCGGCCTCGACCCGGAGATGCGCGTCCTGTTCTGGAGCGAAGGCAGCGAAGATCTCCTCGGGGTGGCCGCCGGCGCGGCCGTGGGGCGACCGCTCCTCGCGCTCGGCGCGTGGAGCGGCGGCGTGGTGCGGGCCATGCAGGAGATGCGGCCGGATGCCATCAAGCACGCAGTGGAGTTCCAGGCCGACCTCGACGGCCGGGAAGTCGCGCTCGAATGCCTGCTGACGCGCACGAGCGACGCGACCGGCGCCTTCCTGGGCACCTCGTTGATGCTGCGCGACGTGACCGCCAGGCGGCGCACGCAGGACCAGTTGCGCGAAGCCAACCTCAACCTGCAGCAGGTCGTTTCCGAGCGCACCCAGGAACTGGAGAAGAGCCAGCTGGCCCTGGTGCAGGCGCAGAAGCTGGAAGCGATCGGCCGGCTGACCGGGGGCGTGGCACACGACTTCAACAATCTGCTGCAGGTCATCGGCAGCAACCTCCAGCTGCTGCAGGCCAGCCTGGGCCCGCAGCCGGACGCCGAGCGCCTGCTGCGTGCCGCCCTCGCCGCCGTCGACCGGGGCGCCAAGCTGTCATCGCAGCTGCTGGCCTTTGCCCGGCGCCAGCCGCTCAACCCGATGCCGCTGAACATCAGCCGCCAGGTGCAGCGGATGGACGAACTGCTGCGGCGCGCGCTCGGCGAGGACCTGCAGGTCGAGACGGTGCTGGCCGCCGGACTGTGGACGACCCAGGTCGACGCCAACCAGCTCGAGAACGTGATCCTCAACCTGGCGATCAATGCACGGGACGCCATGCCGGACGGAGGACAACTGACCATCGAAACCGCCAACGCCGTTCTGGACGAGCAGTACACCGACGACATCCCGGACCTGTCGCCGGGGCAGTACGTCATGCTGGCGATTTCCGACACGGGCCACGGCATGCCCCCGGACGTCGTGGCGCGCGCTTTCGAGCCTTTCTTCACCACCAAGCCCGAAGGAAAGGGCACCGGCCTCGGCATGAGCATGGCCTACGGGTTCGCCAAGCAGAGCGGAGGGCACATCCGGATCTACAGCGAGGTGGGTGCGGGGACGACCATCAAGTTGTACCTGCCGCGGTCCTTCGCCAAGGAGGTCGAGCCGCCGCCGGCCCATGCGGGCCCGGTGGAAGGCGGCAGCGAAACCGTGCTGGTCGTGGAGGATGACGCCGCCGTGCAGGCCGCCGTGGTCCAGACGCTGCAGAACCTCGGCTACGGCGTCCTGCGCGCCAACGACGCCCAGGCGGCCCTGAGCATCCTGCAAAGCGGCGTGCGGGTCGATCTTCTCTTCACCGACGTCGTCATGCCGGGACCGCTGCGCAGCACGGAGCTGGCCCGGCAGGCCCGCCACATCCTCCCGGGCATCGCCGTGCTTTTCACCAGCGGCTATACCCAGAACGCCATCGTGCACGGTGGCCGCCTCGACCCCGGCGTGGAACTCCTGAGCAAGCCCTACCGCCAAGAGGATCTCGCCCGCAGGATCCGCGACTTGCTGTCGCGCCACCGCCCCGTCCCCGGGAATGCCCGGCAAGCGGCGCCGGCGGCGCCAGGCGCGACCCCCGCCGCCGACCGCCGCGCGCTGCGCGTGCTGATGGTGGACGACCAGGGCGACTTGCGGGACACGAGCATCCAGCTGCTGCAGATGCTGGGGTGCGAGGCCATCGGAGCCGCGACGGCGCGCGAGGCCAGGGCCTTGCTGGTGGAGGGCGGCTTCGACGTACTCGTCACGGACATCAACCTGCCGGGCGAGAGCGGACTGGAACTCGCGGACCATGCGCGTCGCGCGGATGCGAAGTTGAAGGTCGTCATCTCGTCCGGCTACGACGCCCCCCCGGACGCGGCCAACCAGCCGCGCACGTGGTACCTGGCAAAGCCATACAGCTACGAAGAACTGGAGCGGTTGCTGGAGGAAATCCGCCGCAACTGACGGCCGCGCGTGCCGGACCCGGCGCTTGCCCGACCCGCCAGCATGGTACAAAGCTGCGGGCTGCGAAGACGGCCCGCATCATCACAACGGAGATTCCATGAAGTACCTGTCCAGCGCCCTGCTCGCCCTGGCGACCCTGGCAGCCGCCCCCGCCATGGCCGGTCCGGCCGACGCGTCGAAGTTCGACGCCACCCCGTACAAGCCGCAGAAGGCGCTGTACGACTTCAACTTCGCCAAGCCGCTGGAAGGCAAGGCGGCGCTGGGCTACGTGCGCAACCACCTGCAGGCGCTGAAGGAATACGGCGACCTGAAGAACTCGCGCGTCGTCATCGTGGCGCACGGCAACGAGCTGCACGCCTTCTCGCGCCTGAACCGCGCCGCCTACCCGGGCGTGTACGAGGACCTGAAGGCACTGGTGGACGCCGGCGTCACCATCCGCGTGTGCAGCAACGCGGCGCGCTCGCGCGGCTACAAGCCCGACGAGTTCTACGACCTCGTCACCGTGGTGCCCGCCGCCGTGAGCGAGCTGGCCAAGTACCAGAACGAGGGCTACAGCTACATGTACGCCGAGATGTTCCCGCGCCAGACCCGCGAGGACATCGTCAAGCAGTTCCCCGAGCTCCAGTAACCCGTGGATTGCAGGGTCGCCCCGCAATCCAGGAACGCAACATGCTCGACCTGCTCGTCACCAACGCCACCCTGCCCGACGGCCGCACCGGCATGGCCGTCGCCGTGCAGGGCGGCCGCATCACGGAAGTCGCCGGGGGACTGCAGGCGCCAGCGCACGAGACGGTCGATGCGGGCGGCTACCTGCTGTCGCCGCCCTTCTGCGACCCGCACTTCCACATGGACGCGACGCTCAGCTACGGCCTGCCGCGCGTCAACGAGAGCGGCACGCTGCTGGAAGGCATCGCGTTGTGGGGCGAGCTCAAGCCGCTGCTGAAAGCCGAGGACATGATCGAGCGGGCGCTGGCCTACTGCGACTGGGCGGTGGCGCGCGGTCTGCTGGCGATCCGCAGCCACGTGGACACCAGCGACCCGAGCCTGCTGCCGGTGGAGGCGATGCTGGAAGTGAAGCGGCGCGTGGCGCCCTACATCGACCTGCAGCTCGTGGCCTTTCCGCAGGACGGCGTGCTGCGTTCGGCCGGCGGGGTCGAGAACCTGCAGCGGGCCCTTGACCTGGGCGTGGACGTCGTCGGCGGCATCCCGCACTTCGAGCGCACCATGGAACAGGGCGCGGCCAGCGTCAAGCTGCTGTGCGAGACGGCGGCGCGGCGCGGCCTGCTGGTGGACATGCACTGCGACGAGACCGACGACCCGATGTCGCGCCACATCGAGACGCTGGCCTTCGAGGCGCAGCGCCTGGGCCTGCAGGGGCGCGTCAACGGCAGCCACTGCACCTCCATGCACAGCATGGACAACTACTACGCGAGCAAGCTGATCCCGCTGATCGCCGAAAGCGGCGTCAGCGTGGTGGCCAATCCGCTGATCAACATCACGCTGCAGGGCCGGCACGACACGTACCCGAAGCGGCGCGGCATGACGCGCGTGCCGGAGCTGATGGCCGCCGGCGTGGACGTGGCCTTCGGCAACGACTGCGTGATGGACCCGTGGTACGGCATGGGCTCCGCCGACATGCTGGAGACCGCGCACATGGGCCTGCACGTGGCGCAGATGACCAGCCAGAAGAGCATCCGCGCCTGCTTCGAAGCGGTCACGGTGAATGCCGCGAAGGTGATGCACCTGGAGAACTACGGGCTCCATGCGGGCTGCGACGCCAGCTTCGTGCTGCTGCAGGCGCACAGCCCCGGCGACGCGATCCGCTTGCGGGCCAACCGGCTGAAGGTGTGGCGCAAGGGGCAGTTGCTGGCGCAGACGCCGGAGGTGGCGGCCCAGGTGAGCATCGCCGGCCGCCCGGCGCGGGTGACGTTCAGCCGGTAGGCGGACCGGCGGACTACCTCGGCAAGAGCGCGAAGATGCGTACGGCCGATCCGGTCCCGCCCTTGACCTTCAGCGGCGGGACCACGACGGCGAACTCGTAGGCCCTTGCCGCCGAGAGTTCCTCGAGATCGAGGTTCTCGACGATGTAGACGCCGGCATCCGCAATCAGGCGCATGTGGACGGGGAAGACCTGCAGGCGGGGCTGCATCACCACGGGCGGCCGCTTCTCGAAGGTCAGCGTGTCGTTGCCCACGATGCGGGCGCCCGAGCGAATCAGGAATTCGGCCGCGTCCAGCCCCGGGCCGGGCGAGGCTTCACCGCTGTAGAGGCCCGGGTTGCCCTTGAAATGAACGCCCCACCCCGTGCGGATGAAGACCGTGTCGCCGCGCCGCAATTGCACGCCGTGTGCGCGCGCGGCCTGCTCGAGATGGGCCGCGGTGATCTCGAAGTTCGCCGGCAGGGGCCGGCCGTCGCCCTGCACGACGCGGGCGACGTCGAGCAGCACGCCGCGGTTGACCAGCAGGTCGCTCGGGAACTGGTCGATCGCCAGGTGCGCGCCCACGCCCGCCGCGCCGATGCCGGCGGGATGGGAAGTGGCACGCTCCGCATCCACCCCGCCGAACAATTTGCCATCCCGGCCGATGTGCCCGATCGCGTCGATGCTGGGCGCGCCGTGCTGCCCGCTCCACTGCATTTCCTCGGACGCGAAGGAGAGCTGCCCGGCGTCGTTGAACGAACCCCGGGTCTTGCCATGGGTGGCGCTCAGGGCAAAGCCGTACTTCGGGTTCACCGAAGCCACGGGCGACTCGGTTTCCCAGGTATGGGACAGGTCGACGATCCGGGCGTCCTTCAACGTCCCCACGAGGGCAGCCGCGCGGCCCGCGCCACCGGGGCCGGCGGCGGGCGCCGCGCAGCCAAGACAAGCTGCCGCGAGGGCCGCGGCGGCGGCGACGCGACCGGTGCGCAGCAAGCCGCGCGTTGTGAGCAGGGATCCCATGATGATTCCTTTCGCGGGGAGGCGGGGATCGTGCTAGCCAAAGCGCCTGGGCAGTCCGGTCGCGATCCCCGGCAACCAGAACACGGCGGCAAGCAGCAGCAGGCTCATGAGCACATAGGGGACGACGGCCCGGAAGATGTGCGCCATGGTCACCGAGGGCGGGGCGACGCCCCGCATCGTCATGAGCAGCAGGCCGTGCGGCGGCAGCAACAGGCCGAGTTGCATGCAGATCAGGAACATCACGCCGAACCAGACGGGGTCGATCGCCAGGGCCTGCACGATGGGCATGAAGATCGGCAGCGTGATCATCATCATGCTGACCTGGTCGACGAAGATGCCCAGGAAGATCAGCATCAGCATCATCCCGGCCACGATGGCGCCGGTGGACCAGCCCTGCCCCATGATCAGCTGCACCAGGCCGTTGCTGGCGCCGGAGAAGGACAGGATCTGCGCGAACGTGGTGGCGCCCAGGATGATGAAGAGGATCATCCCCGAGATGGCCGCCGTGCCCTTCAGCGCCTTCAGCAGCGCGTCGAAGCTCAGTGCGCGGTAGCAGGCGGCCAGCACCAGCGTGGCGAAGGCCCCCAGCGCCGCGCATTCGGTGGGCGTCGCCCAGCCCTGCGCGAGAGCGCCGACGACGATGCCGAAGATCGACAGCGTCGGCAGCACGTACAGGAAGAAGGGCTTCCAGCGCTCCCAGCCGGTGTAGCCGGGCTGGTCCTCGGTGGCAGGGGCCAGGTGCGGGGCGAAGCGCACGCGCAACACGATCCAGAGCACGAAAGCCACGGACAGGATCAGGCCGGGCATCACGCCGCCGATCAGCAGCTTCGAAATGGAGATGCCCGACAGCGACCCCAGCAGCACCGTCAGCGCCGACGGCGGAATGAGCATGTCCACGGCGCCGATCGCCATGATGGGACCGGTGGCGAGCGTGGGGTGGTAGCCCTTGGACAGCATCACCGGCAGCATCAGCGAGCCCAGCATCGCCGTGGTGGCGATGGTGGAACCGGAGATCGCCGAGAACACGGTGCCCGCCACGACTGCCACGACGGCCAGCCGCCCCGGCACGCGCCGGATCAGCCGCTCGATGCCCTCGATCACCTTGAGGGCGAGGCCCGTGTGGAACAGGACTTCGCCCATCAGCACGAACAGCGGGATGGGCGTGAGCGAAAACGCGGTGATCGAACTGACGCTGCTGCGGGCCAGCTGCGCGAGTCCCGCTTCGCCACCCATGTAGACATACGCGCCGACGATGTTGACGGTGATGAAGGTCAAGGCCACCGGCATGCCGATGAACAGCAGCACCGTGGACCCGCCCAGCATCAGCCATGCGGCAATGACCCAGGCGGACATCAGGCGGCTCCCGTCACGCGGCGCTCACCGCGTCCTGCCGCGGCCCCGGCTCGGCGGCGTACAGGCGGCCCATGCGGAACACCATCTCGATGGCGAGCAGCACGAAGACGATGGGCAGCGGCGCCAGCGACCACCACTCGGGCGTCACCAGGGTCTTGATGTTGACCGCACCCTCGCGGAAGCTGGCCCACGCAGCCCTGGCGCCGTACCACGCCATGAACAGGCAGCAGGCCAGGCCGATGCTGTCTCCCACCCATTCCAGCGCCCAGGCCACCTTCTTCGGCAGGGCCTGCAGCAGGATGTCCACGCGGATGTGCTGACCCTGGCGCAGCAGCCACGGCGCCACGCACATGGTGAGCAGGTACAGCATCAGCTCCGACACTTCGTTGCTCCAGGCCAGCCCGCGAGGCAGTCCGGGCACGGCGCTGTTGCGCAGGGCGACGTCGCCGACGATGACCAGCATCATGGCGAAGAGGATGAAGCAGCCGGCCAGCGCGAGGCCGGCCAGCAGCTTGCCGTAGGCCCGGGAAACCGTGCCGGTCACTTGCGCGAGAACAGGGGCTTGAAGCGGCCCGCGATCTCCGGGCTCTGCTTCTCCGCGCCGGCCCAGCCGACCTGGTAGGCGCGGTCGACGAAGGCCCTGGACGTGGCGGCATCGAACTTGATCGTCTCGATGCCCGCCTTCTGCTGGCGCGCCACTTCATCGGCGGCGTACTGCGCCCAGAAGGTGTTCTGCGCCTCCAGCGCCAGCAGCTGCTTTTGCAGGTAGTCGCGCTGCGCGGCGGTGAGCTTGCGGTAGGCGGGCAGGTTCATGATCAGCGAGACCTCGGCGTCGTAGAAGCCGGGGTCGATGCGGAACTTGGTCTTCTCGTGCCAGTTCAGGTCGAAGATGCCGCCGATCGGCCAGCCGTAGCCGTCGACCACGCCCCGCTCGAGCGCCGTGTACACCTCGCCCGGCGGCGCTTGTTGGTGTAGATGTGGAACGGCTGGTTCTCCACCATCCGCGCCAGGTACTGCATGTTGCCCTTCTCGTTCCACACCTTGTTGATGGCGTCGAAGGCCCCGTTGCGGCGCTGCTCCGCCACCGGCACCTGCGTGAGCTTCAGGAAGTCGGCCTCCGGCATCACGTTGGTGTAGAAGGCGCCCGTGTTCAGCGCCATGTCCACCACGCCCGTCTTCACCGCGTTGCCCACCTCGAAGGGCGGCATCGCCTTGGGGCCGCCGATGAAGTTGATCTGCAGGACGCCCTTGCCCTCGGCGTTGAATTTCTGGATCCACGGCTGCAGGCGCTGCACGTAGATGCCGTTTTCGGCGAACGAGCTCACGAGGCGCAGCGTCGTCTCCTGGGCTGCGGCACCCGCCGCGAAGCCCGCGGCCAGCAGCAGGGCTGCGGCCTTGTGCACGATGGAAAGCGTCATCTTCAGGGTCTCCTTGCGGTTGTCGTGGAACATAAGCGGTGCGGTGGCGGCGGTCAATTCAGGCAGACGCGAGCATGCGTTCCAGCGCCTGCCCGGTTTCGTCGGAGAGCGCGGCGCGCGCCAGTTCACCCATCCGCTGCGCGCCCGCGGGGTCGCCTTCGAGGCGCGGCAGCGCGTCCATGAGGCGCTGGAAGTTGCGCCAGCCGCGCGCATGCGTATCGCCGTAACCCTTGACCAGGCGCTGCGTGCGCGCCACCTCCAGGGCCAGCCCCGGATGGAAGGTGGCCAGGCGCTTCACCTCGTCCAGCCAGAGGCGGATGCGCTCCTGCTCGACCACGTAGCGCAAGGACTTGCGGCGCCAGCCGCGCAAGGACGCGATGGCGTAAAGCTGCAGGTAGCCCCGAAGGCTGCTGGTGCGCACCACGCGGCCGCTGCGGGTGAAGCGGCCCAGCGTGCCGCGGGCCCAGCCCGTGGCCAGCAGCCAGCGGCCCGTGCGCGCCGGCAGGATGTCGGCGATCTCCTCGACCCGCGGATGCATGAACTCGTTGATCTGCAACAGCTGGCTGCCGGCCAGCCGGACTTCGCCGGACACCCGCTCGAAGCGGCTGCGGCGCGTCTTCAGGTCCGCCACGCGGATCGCGTCCTCGTACGACATCCACAGCGCGAGGTGGCGCGCGGTCTCGAGCAGCACCTCGCCGGCGTCGCGCAAGGGCCGCAACCGGTCGAGGTACTCCGCGGCATAGGCGACGTCCTGGTAGTCGGCCAGCCGCAGCACGGCGTGGCGCAGGGTGTCTCCGGCGGCTGCGGGGAACTCCGCGCCGATGCGCGCGGCCAGCGGCGCGAGGCGCGGGCCGAGGGCCGCCAGGGGGACGACTGGCTCCGGGGCCGCGGGCGCCAGCGCGGCAGCGTAGCCCGCGGCGAAGGCCTGCAGGCTCGTCTTCACGCCGACACCGCCGCGACCGATCGCCTCTTCGAACTGCGCCCGCGTGAAAGGCAGCGCCTGTGACGCCGCCAGCGCGCCGAACAGCGCGGGGGCAATGGGACCGGCGGCCTTCTCGGCCAGCGCGGAGAAATCGGAGGCGATGAAGCGCGCGGCCGCGGCGCGCGCGCCATCCATCAGCTTGCCGGCGTCCACGCGGCCGTCGCCCATCGCCGTGCGTTCGGTCATCGAATAGACGCGATGCGTGGAAACGATGAAGGTCGTGCGCTCCGGCGAGACCAGCCCGCGCTGCAAGGCACGGCCGGCCTCCATGAGCTCGGAGGCGATCACCACGTCCAGCTCGCCGGGCACCGGGCCGAGCGCCAGCACGGGCTGCGCGCCCGCGGGAACGCCTGCCCGGGGGAACAGCTCGAGGTAATACACCGTGGCGCCGGTGCGCTGCGCGACGCCGGGCACGGAGGTGGCCTGCGCCAGGTAGCCGTTGTGCTCCGCCAGGTCCACCAGCCAGTCCGACAGGACGCCGCCGCCTTCGCCGCCCATGGCGAGCAGCGCCACCGTGATCGCGCGGGGGGTGCTCATGCAGCGAGTCCCTCCAGCCGCCGGTCGATGCGCGCTTGCAGCCAGCCGATCACGGCGCCGCGGACACGCTCCTTGAAGCGGTCCCAGCGCGTCGGGTTGTTGATGATCTCGGCGCGGTAGAAGGAAGGGCACAGCACGGCGGCGTCGGCGACCTCGCCGCACAGGCCGCAGCCCACGCAGCTGTCCAGCACGGCGGCGATGGGGTCGCGGCGCAGCGGATCCGGATTGGGCTTGATGGTGAGCGAGGGGCAGCCGGACAGCCGGATGCAGGAGTGGTCGCCGGTGCAGGTGTCGGGATCGATGCCGAAGCGCTCGCGCACGACGCGCTGGCCATCGCCGATGGCCTTGCGCACCAGCGGCTTCTCGCGCCGCTGCTTGTTCAGCATGCACTCCGACGACGCGACGATGACCTTCGGCCCCTTGGCCGGCGTCGTGAGCGCCTCGCGCAGCGCGTCGCGCATGCGCGAGAGGCTGTAGGTGTTGTCCACCGTGCGCACCCATTCCACGCCCACGCCGCGCACCGCCTTCTCGATCGGATGGTTGGTCGCGCGAATCGGGTTGCTCGCCTTGGAGGACAGCACGTCCTGCCCGCCGGTGGCCGCCGAATAGCCGTTGTCGATGACCACCAGCACGTTGTCGGTCTGGTTGAACACCGCGTTGCCCACCCCGCTGGTGAGGCCGTTGTGCCAGAAACCGCCGTCGCCCATGATGGACAGGGTGCGCTTCGACGTCTCTTCGGTATTGAACGCTGCCGCGCCCGCCCAGCCCAGGCCGTAACCCATGGTGGTGGCGCCGATGTTGAAGGGCGGGAGGATGGAAAACAGGTGACAGCCGATGTCGCAGCTGATGTGGTGCGTCCCCAGCTCGCGCTCGACCAGCTTGATGGCGGTGAAGATCGGCCGCTCGGGGCAGCCGGTGCAGAAGGACGGCGGACGACCGTGCACCTGCGTCGTGGCGTCGTGGATGGCAATGGCTTTCGGATGGCCCTCCAGCGCCGCAAGGGAGCTCGCCGCGGCGGGCAGCGTGCGGCCCTCCAGCAGGGCCGGTGCCTGCTTTTCGATGAAGCGCGCGATGCCTTTGACCAGAACGCCGCCGGTGTATTCGCCCGCCATCGGCAGCACGTCCTTGCCATGCAGCCGGGTCTGCACGTCGGCCTTGCGCAGGATGGCGTGCACCGCCTGCTCGATGAAATCGGGCTGGCCCTCCTCCACGATCAGGATGGCGCGCTTGCCGGCGCAAAAGCGCGTGAACTCCGCATCCACCAGCGGGTAGGTCACGTTCAGCACGTAAAGCGGGATGCGCGATTGGCCGAAGGCATCCGCCAGGCCCAGCAGTTCCAGGGCCCGCAGCACGCCGTTGTAGAGGCCGCCCTGCAGCACGATGCCGAAGTCCTGCGCGTCTTCCGCGAAGAACTCGTTGAGGCCGCGCTCCTGGATGAAGCGTACCGCGTCGGGCCAGCGCTGCGTGACCTTTTCCTGCTCGTGCAGGTAGGTGGAAGGCGGCAGCGCGATGCGCCCGACATCGCGGCGCGGCTGCTCCATCGCCTCCTTCAGCGTGAAGTCGGCCCGGCGGTTCTCGGTGGCGACGAAGCTGCCATGCACGTGGCAGGCCCGGATGCGCAGTTCGAGCATCACGGGCGTGCGGCTCGCCTCCGACAGCTCGAAGCCCTGCTCCACCGCGCGCACGATGCTCGGCAGGTTGGGACGCGGGTCGAGCAGCCACACCTGCGACTTCATCGCGAAGGCATGCGAGCGCTCCTGCATGATGCTGGAGCCCTCGCCGTAGTCCTCGCCCACGATGATCAGCGCCCCGCCGGTCACGCCGCCGGAGGCGAGGTTGGCGATGGCATCGGACGCCACGTTGGTTCCCACCGTCGCCTTGAAGGTGACGGCGCCGCGCAGCGGGTAGTTGACGGACGCCGCGAGCGTTGCCGCGGCCGTGGCTTCCGACGCGCTGTGCTCGAAGCGGATGCCCAGTTCCTTCAGGATGTCATTGGCGTCCGTCAGCACGTCCATCAGGTGCGAGATCGGCGCGCCCTGGTAGCCGGCGACATACGAAACGCCGGACTGCAGCAGCGCCTTGGTCACGGCCAGGATGCCTTCGCCATGGAACTCCTCGCCGGCGCCCAGGCGCAGCTTGCGGACTTCGGCAGCAAAAGATCTTTCGGCCATGGCGGGGGGAGCTGGAAACGACGCTGGACGCGCCGAATTTACTCAGCTGTCCCCCATTTGGCGAATCCATTGTGTCGATGGGGTACATTCACCGCGTCAATGCCCAGGGTGAACCCTGAAAACCAACGCATGAATTTCCGCCAGCTCGACCTCAACCTGCTGCGCGTCCTGGCCGCGATCCATCGCGCCGGCTCCGTCACCGGCGCGGCCCGCGCGCTGTCGCTGTCGCAGTCGGCCACCAGCAATGCGCTGGCGCGCTTGCGCCATTTCTTCGGCGACGACCTCTTCGTGCGCTCTCCCACGGGCCTGCAGCCCACGCGGCTTTGCGCCCAGGTGGCGCCGGCCGTGGTCGCCCACCTGCTCTCCCTCGAGGCGGTGGTCACCGGCGTGGAGGACTTCGACCCGCAGCAAAGCCGCAGCACCTGGCGGCTGTCGCTGTCAGACCTGGGCGAGATGCTGTTCCTGCCGCGCCTGACGGCGGCCCTGCGCCAGCGCGCGCCGCATACCCGCGTGACGAACATTTCGGTGGCCGGCGCCGCGGTGGCGGGCGCACTGGAGGCGCGCGAGATCGACTGCGCCGTCGGCATCCTGGAGCCGCGCCAGCGCGGCATCCATGCCGAACGCCTGTTCCGCGAGCAGTACGTCGCCATCACCTGCAAGGGCTGGAAGCCGCCGTCCGGCCGCCGCGGCAAGACGCTTACGCAGGCCCAACTGGCCGGCGCGTCGCTTGCGGTGGCCGCGCCGACCGCCACCTTCCACAGCAGCGTCGAGGACATGCTGGTCGGCCTGAAGCTGGCCGACCGCGTCGTGTTGCGGGCGCGGCACTTCGGCGCGCTGCCGGAACTGGTGACCACCTCCGACCTCCTGGCCATCGTCCCCGCCATGTACGCCGCCAGCCTGCCGAACGTGCAGGCCTGGGAACTGCCGTTCGCGCCGCACTACGATGTGCGGCTGGTGTGGCATGCGAGCACGGCGCGGGATCCGGCGCAGCAGTGGTTGCGGGCGCTGCTGCGGGAGCTGTTCGGACGGGAGTGAAGGGGCTTCACCCCACCTTCGCGCCGAACCCCGCCTCCGCCCACTTCGACGCACTGCCGCGCGTCAACTTGAACGACGGCGGCACCTTCACTTCCGCCAGCAAGGTCCCGCCGGCATCCATGGCCCGCAGCAGCGCGGTCGGGTTTTCCTCGTCCGGCTCGATGTCCAGCCGCACTTCCACGCGCTCGCCGCGGTGGTCGATCTCCACGCGCTGGTGCAGGGTGGCGTGCAATTGCTGCTCGTGCCGGCGGACGAACTCCGCCGCGGTCTTGACCAGCGTGTTGAAGGCCGCGGTGTCGAGCGGCTTGGGGTTCTTCTTGTCGCGGCCCATCGTCCAGGGGCCCACCAGGGCCGGCTCCACCTGGCCGTCCGGCGTCATGGCCACGGCCCAGCCGTCATCGTCGTCGTTCTTGATGACGCGCGCGGTCCAGCCGTTGTCCCGCCACAGCCTGGCTTCGGCGATCTTCCCGCCGTCGTCTTCGGTTTCGCTCATCCGCCCATTGTCGGGGACGCGCGCGCAGGGGCCCTTTCCGGAATCTGAGAAACTTGCCGCTCATTTCAGGAAGATCGACATGGGCGCGCAATGGAAGGCCAAAGGCAAGGCGCAAGCCGCCGACGCCAGGGGCAAGCTGTTCGGCCGGCTGGCCAAGGACATCATGGTGGCCGCGCGCAGCGGCGCCGACCCCGCCAGCAATTCACGGCTGCGGCTGGTGGTGGAGCAGGCGCGCAAGGCCTCGATGCCCAAGGACACTCTGGACCGGGCCATCAAGAAGGGCGCCGGCCTCACCGGCGAGACGGTGCACTTCGAGCACGTCATCTACGAGGGCTTCGCGCCGCACCGGGTGCCGCTGATGGTCGAATGCCTGACCGACAACGTCAACCGCACGGCGCCCGAGATGCGGGTGCTGTTCCGCAAGGGCCAGCTGGGCACGTCGGGCTCGGTCTCCTGGGACTTCGACCACGTCGGCATGATCGAAGCCGAGGCCGCCCAGCCGGGGGCGGATCCCGAGCTGGCCGCCATCGAAGCCGGCGCGCAGGACTTCGAGCCGGGCGAGGAGGAAGGCACCACGCTGTTCCTGACCGACGCCACCGACCTCGACCTGGTGAGCCGCGCGTTGCCCGCGCAAGGCTTCACCGTGCTCTCCGCCAAGCTGGGCTACAAGGCGAAGAACCCGGTCGATCCGGCCAGCCTGTCGCCCGCGGAGCTGCAGGAGGTGGAGGCCTTCCTGGCCGCCATCGACGCGCATGACGACGTGCAGAACGTGTTCGTGGGGCTCGCCGGCTAGGTTGCCGACGCTCAGCCGAAGGAGAAGGCGCGCGGGCGGTCCGCGGCCCGGAGTGCGCCCTGGTAGACGGCGATCGCCGCGGCCACGTCCTGCAGCCCGGTCCCGGTGGAATCGAAGATGGTGATCTCGTCCTCGCCGGTACGGCCGGGCCTCAGGCCGGCGGCCAGTTCGCCGAGCTCCGCGTGCACGTCGCCTGCCTGCATGGCGCCGGCGGCGATCGCATGGTGCAGGTCGCCGATGCGGCAGGCCTGGTCCGTGAAGTCCGTGACGACCTTCGCGGCGGCCATGAGGTCCGGCGCCAGCTCCTGCTTGTCCTCGTGATCGGCGCCCACCGCGGCGACGAAGGTGCCGGGCGCGACCATGTCGCGGCGCAGGAAGCTGTGCTTCGCGGGCGTGCAGGTCACGATGATGTCGCTGCGGCGCACCGCGGCTTCGAGGTCGCCGACAACCTGGACCACTCGGCCCGTCGCACGTTCGGCCGCTGCCGCGAACGCCCTCACCTGGCCCCCATCCAGGTCGAAGCCCAGCACGGTGTCCACGCCCGTGACGCACGACAGCGCGCGCAACTGCTCGAGCGCCTGCGCGCCGCAACCGCAGATCAACAAGGTTCTGCTGGATGGCCGGGCCAGGTAACGCGCCGCGACGGCGGTCGCGGCGGCCGTGCGCAGCGCCGTCAGCGCCGTCGAGTCGATGACGGCCAGCAGACGGCCATCCCCGGCATGGAACAGCAGGACGGCGCCCTGGATCGTCGGCAAGCCGGACCGCGCCGGATTCATCGGGAAATTGGCGTTGACCTTGGCGGCGAACCAGGGCGCGGCGTCCTCCAGCAGTCCGGCTTTCACGTGGAAGCTGCCGGCCGGGGCATGCATCCCCAGGATGCCGGACGCGGCAACCCGTCCCAGGGCGGCCTCGCGAAAGGCAGCTTCGATGCGATCGATGCAGTCTGGCGGCGAGAGGGCCGCCAGCACATCGGTGCGGCCCAGCAGGACGGTTTCGTTCGACATGGCGCACTCCATCCCCGCGAGGGGCAACGGAGCAGGCTTGGACGAAACGTCTTCCGGGGGGACCGGGTGTCTGCTTGGACCCGGCTGGCGCGCGTCTTGCGGCCACGAACGAAATCTTACTGTGAGTACATCACCGACGGGCAAGCGGCTTGCGGACCTGCTCCCATCCAGGGCGTACGCCCCAAAATGGCCTGCATGGTCCAAGACGAAAGTATTGCAACACTGCGTTCCCGCGTCTCGGAGCTGGTCGAGCAGGAGAGCGTCCTGCTGACCCAGGCCTTCGAACTCAGCCGTGAAGGCGGCGACCGGCGCAGCGTGGACGCCCTGTTCGCGCGCGTCCAGGCCATGCAGGTCGAACGGAACAGCCTGAGAAAGCGCATCGGCAACGTGCTGGGCACCCACCGCCTGCACGAGGCGGCCGAAGTCTGGCAACTGGGTGTCTACGACTATCGCCGCGAAGTCGGCGGGGACGTCATGCGCGTGCGGGTGACGCGGGGTCCGATCGGACTGCAGGTGCAACTGCCGCACCGCCCGGACGCGGTGAACATTGAAACACTGCAGGGAACCTTCGACGGTCCGCTGGCGGTCGACGATGCGGCTGCGCATGAGGAAGCTCCGAAGCGCCGCGCGCGATCGGCCAGGAAAAGCTAGGCCGGCGGCCCACCCTCAGGCCTGCGTCCCCGCGACGCGTCCGGTCACCAGCGCCTGTGCCAGGCCGCCCATGTACGACCGGCCGGAGATGCCGCCGACGTCGCAGCCCGCGGCGAACAGCCCTGGCACCGGCGTGACGTGCATTTCATCGGCCGGCGCCCGCGCCAGCGGCAGCGTCGTGACCGATGCGGCCCGGCGCAGGACGCGCATGTCCAGGTCGACGCCGAGCCCGCCGCAGGTGAAGGTGATCGCGGCACGCACGAGCGCGGCGGTGAACGGGGGCCGGGCCACCGCGTGCGGCTCGCCACGGCGGGGCGGGGTCAGCGAGCCGCCCTCCCCCGCGGTGATCGCGGCATTGAACTCGCGCAGCGATCGCATCACCTCGCGCGGCGGAAAGCCCCAGGCCCGCATCCCGTCCGCCAGGTAGGGCCGGTCGGCGGTGTCCGCGTCGAAGACGTAGGCGGCCGTGGCCTCGCGCTGGCCCGCCATGGCGATGTTCAGCGTCTCTTCGCCGGTGCCGGCCGATTCGTCCGCGAAACGACGCCCGTCGAGATTGATCGCCACGGCCATGGGACCGTACTTGTGGCTCATCTCCTGGAAGCGGTCCGCGCCGAAGCGTGCGGGCGGTGCGGACATCGCATGTCCGTAGAAGGCATCGAGCGCGGGCGTGGTGGCTGCGCCCACGCCCATGCCGGCGATCAGTCCGTCGCCGGTGCTGCAGGGGTTGGCCCGCAGGTACAGGTGTTGCGCGTACGGCGTCACGTAGCGCGCCAGCAGTTCGGCATTGCCCTGGAAGCCACCGGTGGCGAGGATCACCGAACGGGCCTTGGCCTCGACGCTGCCGTCGGCGCCGAACGCCAGGGCGCCCGTGACGGCGCCGTCCTGCACCACCAGTTGCTGCAGGCCCGCCCCCGTTACCAGTTCGCCGCCGCGTTGGCGGATGGCGTCGCCCAGCGCTGCCGCCAACTGCGGGCCGCTGGCCGGCCTGCCGTGGCCATAGCCGAAGTAGTGTTGCAGCGGTTGCAATTCCACGCCGTGCGCTACCAGCCAGTCCATGCCGGCGGGCAGCTGCTCCACGACCAGGTCCTGCAAAGCCGGATTGCCTTCGCGCAGCCGGGAGCGCACGTCGTCCGTGCGGCTGAACGACCACACGATGCCGTTGGACAGTGCCATCGAGCCGCCGAGACGCGTGCCCTTCTCGAGCACGAGCACGCGGGCGCCGCGCTCGGCGGCGGCGAGCGCGGCGCACAGGCCGGCCATGCCGCCGCCGAGGACCAGGACGTTCGCGGCCATCGATGTCGTCGAATCACCCATGACCCGAAGTATCGTGGCTGCGGGCCCCGGGGCCGTGGGACGGCTGACGCCGCCCCTCGGGGATCAGCGCGCCGGTTGCGTCGGCGGCAGCACGATGACGGTGTCACCCGTCTTGCCGCGCTGGCCGGTCGCGCCGGTGTCGCCGGTGGAACCCGTTGCGCCGGTGTCGCCGGTGGAGCCGGTGGCTCCCATCGTGCCCGTGGCGCCGGTGCTGCCGGTGGCGCCGGTACTGCCCGTGTAACCCGTGCTGCCCGTGCTGCCGGTGCTGCCCGTGCTGCCCACCTGGCCGGTTTCACCGGCAGCGCCGGTTGCGCCGGTTGCGCCGGCGGGGCCCGGCACCGCGATCACGGCGGGAGCGGGCGTGGCGGCGGGGGTCACGACCACGTCGCGCTGGCATGCGGTGAGGGCCAGCGAGGCGACGACGATGGAGAAAGCTGCTGCGTATTTCATGGGGAATCCTGTCAGGTCGAAAACTGCCGGCGGCCCGCAGGAATAAGCGGAGCCGCAGTTCACGCCGCAGTCTGGGCTGCCGCGCCGCGGCAATCTGTACGCTGACGTACTTAGCGCGACCGTTAGTGGGAACTGGCGATGTCGGCCTACAAGTGCGTGTCGGCCAAAGCGCTGACGCGGGCCGTCCGTGCTCCCGTATGCTTGGCCGAAGCCCTTTCATTGCTCCTGACGATGCCCCTGGACCTGACCCGCATCCGCGCCCTCTGCTTCGACGTCGACGGCACCATCTCCGATACCGACGACCATATCGTCGCCCAGCTCGCGAAGATGCTGGACGCGATCCCCGGCGTCAGCGGCCGGCGCGGCGAACTGGTGGCCCGGCAGGTGGTCATGGGCCTGGAAACCCCGGTCCACGGCGCCTATGCCCTGCTCGACCGCCTGGGCCTGGACGTCCCCGTGTCGCGCCTGCGCGAACGGATCAAGGCCACCCGCCAGCGCGGCGAGGACCCCGGCCACACGCGCAATCCGGAAGCGCTCGACGAAGTTCCGCACGAGATGATGGCCGGCGTGAAGGAGATGCTGGTCAAGCTGGCCGAACACTACCCCATGGTGACCATCTCCACCGGCAGCGCGCCCCGGGTGGAGCGCTTCCTCGAGCACTACGAGGTGCGCCACCTGTTCAAGGCGGTCGTCGGCGCCCAGACCACCCGGCGGATGAAGCCGCATCCGGAGCCGCTGCTGTACGCGGCCCAGCAGATGGGTGTGGACCCGGCCTCCTGCCTGATGATCGGCGACACCACCATCGACGTGCGCACGGGCGTCGCCGCCGGCGCGCAGACCGTGGGCGTGCTGTGCGGGTTCGGCACCGAACGGGAACTCCGGGAGGCCGGGGCGGGCCTGATCCTGCGGACCACGTCGGACCTGCTGGCGGTTCTCCAGCCGGCGGAAGACGAGCTGGGCAAGACGGCGTCCCCCGAACCGAAGACGACCGGGGCAAGCTGACACCCCGCTGGCTCTGCCGCAATAAAGGCGGATCCCGCCTTGTGATCCTCCCCTCCCGCCTGATATGGTGCACTGCAGCAAACAAATCAGGGGGAATGCCATGGGCATGACGACAGAAGCGATGGCGCTGGCGACGCAGCTCACCCGCGCGGGGCGACTCGCGGAGGCGACGCGGGTGATCCAGCAGGCGCTGGGCGGAGGCGAAGCGCGGCAGCCCGGTGCATCCGAACCGGAGCTCGAGCCCTCGGACGACGGCGTCATCGACGACGTGCCTTTCCGGGAGATCGCGCCGGAGACGCCACGCATCGGAACGACCGCGCGCCACGCGCCGCGGCCACGCGCCGCGTCCTTCACCGCGCACGTCTTCGTGCACCGCGGCCACCGCTGGCGCTACCGCCTCTATGAACCCGAGCGGGCCGACCCGACGGTCCTGCTGCCGGTCATCGTGATGCTGCACGGCTGCAAGCAGGACTCCGAGGACTTTGCGCGCGGCACGCGCATGAACGACGTGGCGGCGCGCGATGGGTTCCTGGTGGTGTATCCGGAGCAGTTGCGCAAGGCCAACCAGATGGGTTGCTGGAACTGGTTCGAGCCGCAGAACCAGCGGCGCGACGCCGGCGAACCGGCCATGATCGCGGCGCTGGTCGCCTCGGTGCTCGCGCAGCACGGCGGCGACCCGCAGCGCGTCTATGTCGCGGGACTCTCGGCCGGCGGGGCCATGGCGGCCACGCTCGGGGAACTGTACCCCGACGTCTTCGCGGCGGTCGGCATCCATTCCGGCTTGCCGCCGCGCGCCGCGCACGACGTGCAGTCGGCGTTCAGCGCCATGCGCAAGGGATCAGGGGCCATTGTGCCCGCGGCGCGGTCCCTGCTGCCCACCATCGTGTTCCATGGCAGCGGCGACAAGACGGTCGCCCCGGGGAATGGCGAGGCCGTCGTGCAGCGCCAGGTGGCTGCGGCAGCGGCCAACGGCAAGCGGCTGGAGCGGCGTGAAGAGCGCGTGTCAGGTGCGCGCGCGGGCACGCGCATCGAGTGGCTGGACGAAGGCGGCAAGCCGGTGGTCGAGAGCTGGCAAGTCACGGCCGGGCCGCACGCATGGTCGGGTGGGCATGCCACCGGGTCGTTCACCGATCCGCAGGGGCCGAGCGCCTCCGAGGCGATGGCGGCGTTTTTCCTGCGGCATCGGCGCGGCTAGGCCTGCCGCGGCTTCGCCTCGATCAGCTTGACCAGCGCCCACAGCACGCGGTTGGCGGGCGTGGGGATGCCGAGGGCCTGGCCGCGGCGCACCACGTAGCCGTTGAGGAAGTCGATCTCGGTCGGCTTGCCGCGCGCGAGGTCCTGCGCCGTCGAGGAGTACTGGGCCGGCATGCCCTCGACCAGCTTGCGCGTGGCGGCATGCGGATCACCCGGCACCTGCACGCCGTCCGCCTTGGCCACCGCCAGGCATTCGTCCACCACGTCGTGCATCACGTCCCAGATGCCCTCGCCCTTCACGTTCTCGCCGTACGGCTGCTGCGCGATGGCCGAGACGGCGTTGTAGGCGCAATTGAGCAGCAGCTTGAGCCACAAGGCGCCACGCACGTTGGCCGAGACCTCCGTCGGCACGCCCGCCGCGATCAAGGCCTGCGCCATCCGCTCGCTGGCGCGCGCCGGCTCGATGACCAGTTCGCCGCGGCCATGGTGCCTGAGGTGGCCGGGGCCGGCCATCTCGGTGGCGACGTACACCACCGCGGCCGCCACTTCATGCTCGGGCAGCACGGCGCGCAGCCGCTCGGCGTTGTCCACGCCGTTCTGCAGGCACAGCACCAGCGTGTCCGGGCGCAGGAAAGGCCTGAGCTGGCGTCCCGCCGCTTCGGTGTCCATCGACTTCACGCAGAACAGCACCAGGTCGGCGTCGCGCGCCCCGGCGGGCTCGGTCACCGCCCGCACCCGTACTTGCTCGTCGAAGGTCTTCGTTTCCATGCGCAGGCCGTCGCGGGCCACGGCTTCCACGTGCGCCGGCCGCGCGACCAGCGTCACGTCGTGGCCGGCCCGGGCCAGCATGCCGCCGAAATAGCAGCCGACGGCGCCGGCGCCCATCACGGCGACCTTCAGCGGGGTGGGGGTTGCGGTCACTCGGGAGCCTCTCTTCTCGCGCTGTCAGGGCAGGCATGCTAGCGCATGGATGGCGACGGGCCCACCGACCGTGCCCATAATCCACGGATGGGCCAAGTGGATCTCGCGCACGATGCGGCCGCCATGCGACGCATCTTCCTTTCCCTCGGGCTGGCGCAGCCGGACGAGGAGGTGCGCGCAGTGGCGCTCGCGGGTGGCGTGTCGTCCGGCATCTACCGGGTGGACCTGCGCTCCGGCCGTTACTGCGTGAAGCAGGCGCTGCCCCGGTTGAAAGTCGCCAAGGACTGGGAGGTGCCGGTCGAACGCGTCTTCTCCGAGATCGCGTGGCTGCGGGTGGCTGCCGGCATCGTGCCGGGCCGCGTGCCTGCCGTGCTGGGCGAGGACGCCGCGACGCAGAGCTTCGTCATGCCCTTCCTGGGCGACGAGTACCGCAACTGGAAGGCGGAGCTGCTTGCGGGCCGGGTGGACGTGTCGCTGGCCCGCTCCGTCGGCGACCTGCTGGGCCGCATCCACGCGGCCACCGCGGATGACGCCGCGGTGGCGGCGCGCTTCGCGACCGATGCCAACTTCCATGCGCTGCGGCTCGAGCCTTACCTGGTGGAGACCGCGCGCGAGCACCCGGCCCTTGCCGATACGCTGCTGGGGCTGGTCGAGCGAACGGCCTCCACCCGGCGGGTGCTGGTGCACGGCGACGTCAGCCCCAAGAACGTGCTGGCGGGTCCGAAGGGGCCGGTGCTGCTGGACGCCGAATGCGCGTGGTTCGGCGACCCGGCCTTCGACGTCGCTTTCTGCCTCAACCACTTCCTGCTCAAGGCCGCGCACCTGCCTGCCCATGGGCGCGCGCTGATGACCGCCTTCCATGGGTTCGCCCACGCCTGCTTCGCGCACGTCCATTGGGAGCCCGTCGAGGCGCTGCAGCAACGCGTGGCCACCCTGTTGCCCGCGCTGACGCTGGCCCGCATCGACGGCAAATCCCCCGTCGAATATCTCGACGCGCAGCGGCGCGCAGCCGTGCGCGGCGCCGCCATCGCCTTGCTGCGGCAAGCGCCCTCCTCCCTGGAAACCATCGCGGTCCGCTGGACCCTGGAATTCGCCGCATGACCATCCGACAAGTCCACGCCCGCCGCATCTGGGACTCGCGCGGCCGCCCCACCATCGAAGTCGAGGTGGTCAACACCGACGGCACGCTGGGCCTCGGCATCGCGCCGGCCGGCGCATCGCGCGGCACGCGCGAGGCCGTGGAGTTGCGCGATGGCGGCACACGTTTCGGCGGCCGTGACGTCCAGCAGGCGCTGCGCGCCGTGGAGCGGGAGATCGCGCCCGCGCTCGCGGGCCGGGACGCTGCGGACCAGCCCGGCATCGACGCGATGCTGGTTGCACTGGACGGCACCCCCGGCAAGTCGCGGCTGGGCGGCAATGCGCTGATCGCGACGTCGCTGGCGGTGCTGCATGCCGCCGCCGCGCAGGCGCGCCAGCCGCTCTGGCAGTACCTGGCGCAGGGCCGGCCGGTGCAGTTGCCGCTGCCGCAGGTGCAGATCTTCGGCGGCGGCGCGCACGCGGGGCGCCGCGTGGACGTGCAGGACTTCATGGTGATCGCCACCGGCGCGCGCTCCTTCGCGCAGGCCATGGAGATGACCGCCGAGGTGTACCGCGCCGCCGGCGAACTGATGGCGCAACGCGGTCCGCTGGCCGGGGTGGCGGACGAAGGCGGCTGGTGGCCGAGCTTCGCCCGCAACGAGGACGCGCTGGACGCGCTGGTGGCGGCGATCGAAAAGGCGGGTTACACACCGGGCGAGGACGTCGCCATCGCGCTGGACATCGCGGCCTCCGAATTCGGCAGCGGCGGCCGCTACCGGCTGGCCCTGGAGAACCAGGAGCTGGACTCCGACGGCCTCTCCGAGCGCCTGGTCCGCTGGGTGGAGCGCTACCCCATCGTCTCCATCGAGGACCCGCTGGCGGAAGACGACGAAGCCGGCCTGGCCGCCTTCACCCGCGCCGTCGGGCACCGCGTGCAAGTGGTGGGGGACGACTACCTGGTGACGAATGCCGACCGCGTGCGGCGCGCCGCCGGGTTGGGCGCGTGCAACTGCGTCCTCATCAAGCCGAACCAGGCCGGCACCGTCACCGAGACGCTCGCGGCGCTGCAGGCCGCGCAGCAGCACGGCTACGCGACCATCGTCTCGGCGCGCTCCGGCGAGACCGAGGACGTGGCGATCGTCCATCTCGCGACCGGCTGGAACGCGGGACAACTGAAGGTCGGATCCTTCGCGCGCTCCGAGCGCATGGCCAAGTGGAACGAGGGCATCCGCATCGAATCGCGCGCCGGCGCGCCGGCCGGCTTCTGGGGCCGACGCGCTCTCGCCCCACGAACGAAGGCGTAGCCCGACCGTCGCGGCCTGTAGGTCTGCAGCCGACACCGCAGAGGTATCCGGGCCGACGGGTGACGGCAGCGCTGCGGCGCACTCTGTACGGCGGACGGCAGGTTCGCAGCCGGAGCCGGCCGCCCGACGACAACGTCCACTCGCAAGGAGCATCCGATGACAGACAAGAAACCCTCCAATCCCGACCCCATCACCGGCGAGCCCGGCGCCCACCCCGTCGGCACCGGCGCCGGCGCCGCCGGCGGTGCCGTCGCCGGCGCGGCGATCGGCTCCATGGCCGGCCCGGTCGGCACGGTGATCGGCGGTGCCGCCGGCGCGATCGCGGGCGGCCTGGCCGGCAAGGGCGCGGCCGAGCGCGTGAATCCCACGGTCGAAGACAGCTACTGGCGCGAGAACTACAAGTCCCGCCCCAGCTACAAGGACGGCTACAGCTACGACGACTACGCGCCCGCCTACCGCACCGGCTACACCGGCTGGGAACGCGCCAAGGCCTCCGGCGAGAGCTGGGACAGCTACGAGCCCAAGCTGCGCAGCGAGTACGAGCGCAACCGCGGCAGCTCGCGGCTGGCCTGGGAAGAAGCCAAGGATTCCGCGCGTGACGCGTGGCATCGCGTCGAGCGGGCGATGCCGGGAGACGCCGACAAGGACGGCCGCTAGAGGCCCAGGGAGGTCGAAGCAGGCCCTGCGGGGCCTGTTTCCATTGGCGCGCCGATAATCGCGCTCGGCATGAACTACTGGCTGATGAAATCCGAGCCCGACGAAGTGTCGGTGGACGACGCGCTTGCCGCGCCGAAGTCCACCGTCCCCTGGACCGGCGTGCGCAACTACCAGGCGCGCAACTTCATGCGCGACGGCATGCGCGTCGGCGACGGCGTCCTGTTCTATCACTCCAGCTGCGCCGAGCCCGGCATCGTGGGCATCGCCCGCGTTGCCTCCAGCGCCTACCCCGACCCGACGCAGTTCGACCGCAAGTCGCCGTACCACGACCCGGCCTCGAAGAAGGAAGAGCCGCGCTGGCTGCTGGTGGACGTGCAGGTGGTGCGCAAGACGCGCAACCTCACCCTGCCGGAGCTGCGCGCCGATCCCGAACTGCAGGACCTGGTGGTGCTGCGCAAGGGCAATCGCCTGTCCATCACGCCGGTCGAGCCGAAGCACTGGAAGCGCATCGTGAAGCTGCTGGATGCGGGCTGAGCAGACTGGACTTGCGGCGTGAGTGGCTGGCAAGTCGCGGCCTTCCTCGCCTGCGCCGCGTTCGCCACCGCGGTGCAGAACGTCACGGGCTTCGCGCTGGTGCTGGTGCTGCTCGGGCTCACGGGAGTGTTCGAGCTCGCCCCCCTGACCGACGCCGCCAACGTGGCGACGGTGCTCGGGCTGGCCAACGGCTTCGTCGCGCTGCGCGGGCGCGTGCGCTCGGTCAACTGGTCCGCGCTGCGGCAGACCGCGACGGGCACCGTGTTCGGCGTCGCAGCGGGCGTCTTCCTCCTGACCTGGTTGAGCGGCAACGCCGTGCTCGTGCTGCGCCTGCTGCTGGGGATCGTGGTGATCGCCTGCGCGCTGCTGGTGCTGCGCCCGGCGCAGGCCTTGCGGGAGGCGTCCTCGCGCAAGGCCTTCTTCGCCACCGGCTTGCTGTCAGGCGTGCTGGGCGGCCTGTTCTCCGCTTCGGGGCCGCCGCTCGTCTACCAGTTCTACCGCCAGCCCATGACGCTGGATGCGGTGCGCGACACGCTGGTGGCCCTGCTGGCGGTGGGCTCGGCGCTGCGCCTGCTGATGGTGGTGGGCAGCGGCCAGTTCAGCGTCGCCGCGCTGGGGCTGGGCGCCCTGGCGGTGCCGGTGGTGCTGGGCGTCGCGTGGTGGATGAAGCGCCATCCGCCGCCGTGGCAGCGCGCGGCGGTGCTGCGGATGGTCAGCGTGCTGCTGGTGCTCACGGGCATCGGGTTGATGGCGCCGGCGGTGCAGGGGCTGATTCGCTGATCGGGGTCGGCATGCCGGGGTCGGCCTATCGCCGAACCCGGCCTACGGACCCGAGCTCGCTGAAGGGCCGCCATTCGTAGGCCGGGTTCGGCAACGAGCCGACCCCGGCATCGCCGCGCAGCGCCACCCGCTACCAGTTCCATCGAACCCTGTCCAGCGACCGAATTCCGTTGGCGGCAGGAATGCTCGACCCTAAGATCGTCGGGCGGACAGCGCGTCAACGACAAGGATCGACCATGAAATGGCGGAGAAGCACGGCAGCCTTGCTTGCCATCCTCGTCGGTTCGGGCGCGGCCAGCGCAGCGGACCAGTTGCGGATCGACCTTCGCACCAGCGGTGGTCAGACGGTCGCGGACGCCGAATGCGTGGGCGCGAACCAAGTCGGTGTCCAGCAATTCAGGTCAGGCCGACCGCAGCCGATCCGCACGTCGTCGAGCGAAATGTTGGTCGTGTGTTCCTCACCGCAGCACGGCCATGCGATGGGCGCATTGCGGGCGAACGCCGGATTCGGATATCCAACCTGGATCGAAATGGTGTTCGGGGAGGTGCGGATGTTCGATGCGCCGCGGTATGCACCCGCCAAGGCATTGAAAGGCACCCCGCCGGGCCAATACCGCCCCCTGGGCGTGCCCGCCAACCCCACCTCGCTGGAATGCCAGCAACAGCTTCCCGGCGTCATCTGCGACAAGGAGCCCCTATGAAAAGCATCGGCATCCTCATGGGCGTGCCGGTCCTTGCGGCGGGAATGCTGGGAATGGCAGGCTGCGCGTCGGTGTTCATAGACGTCACGCAAAGCGTGCGAGTCGACGCCGTGACGCCATCAGGACAATCCATCGAAGGCGCGGCCTGCGTCGCCTTCAACGATCGCGGCATGGGCGCCTTCCAGTCCGGCGGAGCGCAGCTGGTGCGTCGATCGGCCTCCAGCCTGCACGTCACGTGCACGCACCCTGGACAGCCTCCGGCCCTGGGGATTGCGACGTCCCGGGGTAACGCTGGCCTCGCTGGAAACCTGGTGATCGGAGGGCTCGTGGGCGCTGCCGTCGACCACTCCCGAGGCACCGCGTACACCTATCCGGAGTGGATACGGGTGGAGTTCGGCAAGGCGCTTCTGTTCGATCGGCACCTGGAAAAAGCCGGCCAGCCTGTCGTCGGGTATGCGGCTGGTAGTCCCCCTCCCCCCGATCCATCGAATTCGGCCACTTCCTTGGGGTGCATGCAACAGGTCGGCGGGCTGCGCTGCTGAAAGTGAAAAAGCCGCCCCGAGGGGCGGCTTTCTGTTGCGGCGCGGCTTACTGGCCGTCGGTCGAAATCTCTTCCGGCTCCGGCTTCGCCCCGCGTTCCTTCTTCGGCAGCGGCTGGATGTCCAGCTGCACCTCGGAGGTCTCGACACCCTTGTCGTCGGTCTTGAGCTCGATGTCCACCGTCAGGCGGCCACCCTCGGTGAGCCTGCCGAACAGCAGCTCGTCGGCCAGCGCGCGCCGGATCGTGTCCTGGATCAGGCGCTGCATCGGCCGCGCGCCCATCAGCGGGTCGAAGCCCTTCTTCGCCAGGTGCTTGCGCAGGTTGTCCGTGAAGGTCACTTCCACCTTCTTCTCGGCCAGCTGCTGCTCGAGCTGGAGCAGGAACTTGTCGACCACGCGCAGGATGATCTGCTCGTCCAGCGGCTTGAAGCTGACCGTGGCGTCCAGCCGGTTGCGGAACTCCGGCGTGAACAGGCGCTTGATGTCGGCCATCTCGTCGCCGGGCGAACGCTCGTTGGTGAAACCGATCACCGACTTGTTCATGGTCTCGGCGCCCGCGTTGGTGGTCATGATGATGATCACGTTGCGGAAGTCGGCCTTGCGCCCGTTGTTGTCGGTCAGCGTGCCATGGTCCATCACCTGCAGCAGCACGTTGAAGATGTCCGGGTGCGCCTTCTCGATCTCGTCGAGCAGCAGCACCGCGTGCGGCTTCTTGGTGACCGCTTCGGTGAGCAGGCCGCCCTGGTCGAAGCCGACGTAGCCCGGGGGCGCGCCGATGAGGCGCGACACCGCATGCCGCTCCATGTACTCGGACATGTCGAAGCGGATCAGCTCGATGCCCATGATGTAGGCCAGCTGCTTGGCGGCTTCCGTCTTGCCGACGCCCGTGGGGCCGGAGAACAGGAA
>JAJTCN010000061.1 GCA_021323335.1 Ramlibacter sp. | reverse complement strand
GCTCGTCGACAGCTTCAGCGGCGCGGCCGGCGAGGCGACCCTTACCTACGACAGTGCCACCAGGGCCAGCCAGCTGGCCCTCGACACCGATGGGGACGGTGCCGCCGAAATCGCCATCATTGCCACCGGCGACCACCGCGCTTTTGACAACTTCGTGCTCTGATCGCGATGGCAGGGGCGAGCCCCCATGTGAAAAGCCCGGCGGCGCCGGGCTTTTTCGCGTCTGTCGCGGATGACGACTACACGTTGGCGATGGCCACCGAGCGGGCGTTGAGGTATGCGTCCACGGCTTCCGGCCCGCCCTCGGACCCATAGCCGGAATCCTTGATGCCGCCGAAAGGCATCTCGGCGCTGGGCATCGCCGGCATGTTCATCCACAGCATGCCCACTTCCACCTTGCGCGCCAGCAGGTCCGCATTCTTCAGCGACTTGGTGAACGCATAGCCGGCCAGGCCGAAGGACAGGCGGTTGGCTTCGGCGATCGCTTCCTCGATCTTGTTGAAGCGGCGGATGCCGGCCACCGGGCCGAAGGGCTCGTCGTTGAACACCTTGGCTTCCAGCGGCACGTCGACCAGCACGGTCGGCTCCCAGAAGTTGCCGGAGTCGCCGATGCGCTTGCCGCCGGTGAGCACCTGCGCGCCCTTCTTCACGGCGTCGTCGTGGAATTCGGCCATGGCGGTCAGCCGGCGCGGGTTGGCCAGCGGGCCCATCGTGGTGCCGTCGGTCAGGCCGTCACCGACCTTCAGGCCCTGTGCGTACTTGGCCATCGCCTGCGCGAATTCGTTCTTGACGCTCTCGTGCACCAGGAAGCGGGTGGGCGAGATGCACACCTGGCCGGCGTTGCGGAACTTGGCGGCGCCTGCGGACTTGACCGCCAGCGCGATGTCGGCGTCCTCGCAGACGATCACCGGGGCGTGGCCGCCGAGTTCCATCGTCACGCGCTTCATGTGCTGGCCGGCCATGGCTGCCAGCTGCTTGCCCACCGGCGTGGAGCCGGTGAAGGTGATCTTGCGGATCACGGGGTGGGGGATCAGGTAGCTGGAGATCTCGGCGGGGTTGCCGTACACCAGGCCCAGCACGCCGGGCGGCAGGCCGGCGTCGGCGAAGGCGCGGATCAGCGCGGCGGGGCCGGCGGGGGTCTCTTCCGGGGCCTTGACCAGCATGGAGCAGCCGGCGGACAGCGCGGCGGCGACCTTGCGGACCACCTGGTTGATCGGGAAGTTCCACGGCGTGAAGGCGGCGACGGGGCCCACGGGGTCCTTGAGCACCATCTGGCGCACGGACAGGTTCCAACGCGAGGGCACGATGCGACCGTAGACGCGGAAGCCTTCCTCGGCGAACCACTCGATGATGTCGGCGGCGGCCAGGGTCTCGCCCTTGGCCTCGGCCAGCGGCTTGCCCTGCTCCTGCGTCAGCAGCGGGGCGATCTCGCCGGCGCGCTCGCGCATCAGTGCAGCGGCCTTGCGCATGATCTTGCTGCGGTCGGCGGCGGTCATGTCGCGCCAGGTCTCGAAGCCCTTCTGGGCGGCTTCGAGCGCGCGGTCGAGGTCGGCCTTGCCGGCGTGGGCGACGCGGCCGATCTCCTTGCCGGAGGCGGGATTGAAGACGGCAAGCGTGCGGCCGTCCGTGGCGTCCTGCCACTGTCCGTTGATGTAGAGCTGGGTGTTGGGGTAGGTCATGACGGTTCCCGGTGCGGAGTGCAGCCCGTGATGATACGTCGGCGGCGGAACCCCGGCTTCCCGGGGGTTGGATCACCAGAACCGGTAGATCGCCGCCGCCGCCGCGCCGGCCGCCGCAACCGACACCAGCAAGCCCACCACGACGCCGCGCAGGGCATGCGACCCGGTGGCCTCCGGGGCCCATGCGTGCTCGGGCATCGGCGGGATCACGCCGTGCCGCCGCACGGGGATGCGCACCGTGCCGCCAGCGGTTTGCGCCTCCTGCACGCCGGCACCGCAGGTGGGACAGAACACGTCCTCCGGGTACACCAGCGCGGAACACCTGTCACAGCCCCTCATCGCGGTTCGCTCCCTCGCCATTCGTTCTTGAAACCAGAGCGATCAGCGTAGCGGCTGGGGCGCCGGCGGGTCAATCGCCCGGACGGTCGAGTCGACGCGGGGAAGAGGGCAGCAACGCCAGGAGGCCCTTGATGCCGTACAGGACGATCAGCGTGCCCGCCAGGTCGCCCACGAACATGGCGAGGAAGCCTTGCAGCAGGTCGCCCTGCCCCCGCAACGCGAACCACAGGTGGTGCAGCAAGGGGCTGGCCACCGAGTACACCAGGGCCAGCACCAGCAGCCGGCCCGGCGTCAGGTTGCGCAGCGAGCCCTCGAAGCCGTAGACGCGGCGGGCGCCGCGGTACACCAGCCACGGCGCCAGGGTGGCCAGGATGCCGCCGACGAAGGCGCGCGCCGGATCGTTCGGGAAGAAGTACACGAAGCTGACGAACCAGGACACGAGCAGCAGGCCCAGCGCGCCGGCCTCGGCGAACAACAGCGTGCACAGCAGCCGCATGCCGGCCGGCAGGTACACCCAGTTGATGCCGGGCGCGAACTCGAACCGGCGGAACAGCCAGTCGTTGGCCCAGAGCATCGCCAGGAACAGCACGAAGGTGAGTGCCACCTGCATGGACTGCTGGCGGAGGTTCGACGATGTCATGGCATTCGCGCTAGGATTGGACGCACCGGCGGCAAAGTCCCGCTTTCTAGCACGATCCACCCGAGACCCTCGCGGAGCCCGTACCGATGAAGACGTCCCATGGGGCCGATGTCTACCTGCGTTTCCTGCAGCTGGCGGAGGCCATTCGCGGCCTGCCGGCGCTGCCGCCGCTCGACCCGCTGGAAGAACGCATCCTCTCCTGGATCGCCCGTGCCGACCGGCAGGGCGAGCGCCTGTGCGTACGCGACATGCTGGCGCACGAGGAGTTCGGCGCGCCCGCCACCATCCACAACCGGCTGAAGTCGATGCGCGCCAAGGGCTGGATCGCCCTGGCGGACACGGAGGACGCGCGCCGCAAGCAGATCGAGCTGACCCGGCCGGCGCTGGAACACTTCGCGCGGCTGTCGCGGTTGATGGTCAAGGCCGCGAAGAGCTGAGCGCCACGGCCGCCAACAGGTCCTGCGGGTGCAGCATGGCCTCGCGCACCAGCCGCGCGGTGTCGTATTGGTGCAGGGCCGAGCGCAGGCGCGGCGCGCGGGCCAGGTCCTCCCACACCGAGGCAAGCCGTTCGTGCGACGCGCTGCCGCCACGCGCCAGGTCGCGCGCGAACGCCACGCTCGCCGGCTCCGCCAGCAGCACCGCCCGTGTGGCCGCGCCGAGCAGCTGCGGGCGCGATTCGGGCTCGGCGGTGCACGCATAGATCACGTGCGCGGGCAGCGCGCGGCCGGGCGGCTGCAGCCGGCGCAGCGCGTCGGCCGCGATGCGCACCGGGCCGTCCGCCGAAGCAAACTCCCATGCGCCTTCCCGGCCTGCTTCGGCCAGACGCTCCAGCCCGCGGGCCAGGCGCGTGAAGTCCGGCGTCGCGGCGGCGGGCGCGGCTTTCACCTCCACCAACAGCAGCACGTCGGCCTCGCCCTGGAACTCGCGAACGATGGCGGCGTCCCACTCGTCCTTGGCCTTGCCGGCGGCGCCCGGGAAGCCGCGCGGCGTGCGCAGGCCGCGCACCACGCGATGGCCGCCTTCCAGCGCATTCATCAGTTCGGCGATGTCCCGCAACGCATCGACCGTCGCCGCTTCCGCCACGTCGCCGGCACGCGCCGATGCACGTCCGCTCGCCAGCGCCGCATCGGTCCCGGCCTGGGGGCCGCGCTGCTCGCAGAGAGCGAGGTAGCGCTGCACGGCGGGCGACTGCCGCAAGGCAGTTCCTTTTTCCAGCCGATCGAGCGCCTGGAGCGAGACGTCGTCCCCGCGAAGGCGGGGACCCAAGGCTTCCATCCCCTTCCTGAGCTCCGGCCACGCCTGCGACTTCGAGAGTTCATGCAGCTTCGCGAGCGCATCGCGCAGCCCGCCATCGACCCCATCCCGCAGTTTCCCCGGATGCGCCACGGCGTCCACCGCGCTCCTCACGACCCGCCGGTCCGCCGCCTCTTTCGCGGCGAGCCGCACGTATTCCTCCACCTCCGGCTCCAGCGACCGCAGCACCAGCGCCTGGAACGCCGGGTCGCCACCGCCCGGCACCAGGGCGGCACGAATCAATTCGGCCAGTTGCCGCGTGAACAGCTCTCCCGCCTGCGCCGCGTCCTCGGAGCGCCGCCGCACTTCCAGCGCCCAGGCGATCGCCGTTTCGGCGCCAGCCGCCTCCGCACTCGCCGCATCCGGCGGCAAGACTGCCATCCGGTACCGCCTCGGCGCGATCACCAGCGCGTCCAGCAGCAACGCCCGCGCCGCGCTCATGCCGGCATCTGCCCGTCGGCGTCGCGCCGGTTGACCTCGTAGAACACGCTGCGCAGCCAGCGGTTGGCGGGGTCGTTCTGCAGGCGGCGATGCCAGAACTGCTGCACCAGGATCTGCGGCGGCCGGAACGGCAGTTCGACCTGCTTGAGCGGCACGTGCCGGCCCACCACCGTCGCGATGTCCTGCGGCACGGTGGCGATGAGGTCGCTGCCGGGCAACAGGGCCAGCAGGCTCATGAAGTGCGACAGCTCCAGCGTGAGGTGGCGGTGCCAGCCCTTGTCCTCGAGAAACCGGTCCAGCATGTGCTCGCGGCCATCCGGCCGCACCACGATGTGCCGCGCGGCGAGGTACTGCTTGAGCGTCATGCGCGCCGGCGCGGCATCGTTGCGGGCGCAGGCAATGCACGCGTAGCTGGTCTTGAACAGCGCCTGCTGGAAGTAGCCGGCCTTCTGCAGGTCCGGGAAGAAACCCACGGCCAGGTCCGCGTCGCCGGTCTCCAGGGCTTGCGCCGCGGCCAGGCGCTGGCGCGAGACGGTCTGCAGGCGCACGTGCGGCGCCTCGTGCCGCAGCCGGCGCAGCACGCCAGGCAGGAAGGCGACCTCGCCGATATCGGGGGTGAGGATGGTGAAGCTGCGTTCCGCCTTCAGCGGCTCGAAGCCGGCCTGCTGCAGGATCTCCGACTGGATCGCCTCCACCACCCGGTGCACGGCCGGCGCGAGTTCCAGCGCGCGGGGCGTGGGCTCCATCTGCGCGCCGGCGCGGACGAACAGGGCGTCGTCGAACAGCGCGCGCAGCCGCGCCAGCGCGGCGCTGGTGGCGGGCTGGCTCAGGCCGATGGCTTCCGCCGTGCGGTTGACGCTGCGGTGCCGCGCCATCGCATCGAACACCACCAGCAGGTTCAGGTCGACCGAACGAATATCCATGGCATGGATTTTATGTATTCGGCTCATCACCTGTTCAGATGCGGCGCCGCTGCCTACCATCCGCAGCCGGAGCCTTGCATTCCCCACGGCGCGACGCGCCCCAAGACACGGAGACACACCGATGAAACGCAGAGACTTCGCCCGCGCAGGGCTGCTGTTGCCGCTGGCCGGCGCCGGCTTCGCGCAGGCTCCGGCCTGGCCGCAGCGCCCGGTGAAATTCATCCTCTCGCAGCCGGCGGGCTCCGGCCCCGACATCCTGGCCCGCTACATCGGCGACCAGCTGGCGAAGACCTGGAACCAGCCGGTGGTCATCGACAACAAGCCGGGCGGGCAGAACGTCATCGGCGCGCAGGCCGCCGCGCGGTCCCCGGCCGACGGCTACACCTTCTACTACGCCACCACCGCCGCGATGGTGACCAATGCGTTCACCTTCAAGACGCTGCCCTACGACCCGGTGAAGGACTTCGTGCCGGTGCGGCTGGTGGGCCGCAGCCCCTTCGTCATCGCGGCAGGCGCCAGCTTCCCGGCGAAGGACCTGGCCGATGCGATCGCCAAGGCCAAGGCGCAGCCGGGCACGATCGCCATCGCCACCGAAGGGCCGAAGACCTTCTCCGGCATGCTGGCCGACAGCGTGGCGGGCATGGCCGGCGCGAAGTTCAACCACGTGCCGTACACCAAGGCGCCGGATGCGCTGCAGGACGTGATCGGCGGCCGCGTGCAGCTGGTCTGCCTGCCGGATGCGGCAGTGACCGCGTACATCAAGTCAGGGCAGCTGCGCGCGCTGGCGATCAGCACCGCGCAGCGGCACTCCGAGCACCCCACCGTGCCGACGCTCGCCGAGACCTTCCCGGGCTTCGAATACACCGGCTGGAACGGCGTGTTCGCGCCGGCCGGCACGCCGCCGGACGTGGTGGCGCGCGTCAATCGCGACCTCGAGGCGGTGCTCCGGCAGCCTGAAGTGGCGCAGCGCCTGCTGGCCCTCGGCTCGCTGGCCGAGCCGCGCATGTCGGTGCCGGAGTTCGATGGCTTCCTGCGCGGCGAACGCGAGCGCTGGGCCAGGGTCGTCAAGACCATCGGCATCCAGGCGGAGTGAACGTGGCTGCTTGCGCCTGCGGCACGGACGTGCACGCGCACGTGATTCCGGAGCACTTCCCGCGCTACCTGGGCGCGCAGGTGCCCGCCGAGTGGCCGTCGATGGAAGCGGCGCAGGCCTGCCACCGCAACGTGATGATCGCCGGCAAGGTGTACCGCACCGTGTCGGACCGCTGCTGGGACACGCCCAAGCGCGTGGCCGACCTGCCGGCCATGGGCCTGTCGCTGCAGGTCGTCTCGCCGATGCCGGAACTGCTGTCGTACTGGATGCAGCCGCAGGATGCGCAGCAGTTGCTGCGCTACACCAACGACCAGATCGCCGGGATGGTGGATGCCAGCGGCGGCAAGCTCGCGGGTCTCGGGGCCGTGCCGTTGCAGGACCTGGACCTGGCGATCCGTGAACTCGAGTACGTCGTCAGGACACTCGGCTTCCCCGGCGTCGAGGTGGGCAGCAACATCAACGGCGTGCCCATCGGCGCGCCGGCGCTCGACCCCTTCCTGGAAGCTTGCGAAGAACTCGGCGCCGCGGTGTTCGTGCACGCACTGCGGCCGGCGGGCATGGACCGGCTGGTCGGCCCCGCGGCATTGCAGCAGGTGCTCGCCTATCCGGGCGACGTCGGCCTGGCGGCCGCCTCCGCCATCACCAGCAACTTGATGGTGCGGCGGCCGAAGCTGCGCATCGCGTTCAGCCACGGCGGCGGCACGCTGGCCTCCCTGCTGCCGCGGCTGCAGCAAGGCTGGCACGTCTTTCCCGCGTTGCAGGATGCGGTGCGCGAGGCGCCGATGGAGCAGGCCCGCCGCCTGTTCTTCGACACGCTGGTGTTCGACACGCCCACCCTGCGCCACCTGGTGGCCACCTTCGGCAGCTCGCAGCTGCTGGTGGGCACCGACTACCCCTTCAACTTCCATGACCGCACGCCGGTGGAACGCATCGAGGCCTGCGGCTTCGACGCGGCCACCGTGGCGCAACTGGTGCACGGCAATGCCGGGCGCTTCCTCGGCCTGGAGAAACAATCCGCATGAGCTCCCCCTGGATCGAAGGCCTGCGCAGCGTGGCACTGGAGGTGCCCGACCTCGCGCAGGCGGAAACCTTCTACACGCAGGTGTGGCAGTTGGAGGTCGCGTCGCGCGACGCCGGCGCGCTGTACCTGCGCGGCAGCGGCAGCGATGCCTACCTGCTGGCCCTGCACTCGGGCGGGCCGGTGCCGCGCATCCGCGATGTGACCTTGCGGGCACGCAGCGCCGCCGCACTGGCGCAGGTGGCCGAGCGCGTGCAGCCCGCCGGCGGCCGCATCGTGTCGCAGCCGGCGCCGCTGCAGGACCCTGCCGGCGGCACCGGCTTCACGCTGCGCGACCCGCACGGCCGCCTGTTCCAGGTGGTGCATGGCGACACGCAGCGCGCGGAAGGTGCGACCGTGAGGGACAAGCCGCAACGCCTGACGCACGTGGTGTTGAACAGCCATGCCGTGGACGAGACGCAGGCTTTCCTGTCTGAAGTTCTCGGTCTCACGCTGGCGGATCGCACCGTGGCGATCGCCTTCATGAACTGCAACCGCGACCACCACACGCTGGCCGTCGGCATCAGCGACAACGACGCGCTGAACCACATCGCCTTCCTGATGCCCGACTGCGAGTCGGTGATGCGCGGCGGCGGCCGCCTGCGCGACGCCGGCCATCCGATCCAATGGGGCCCCGGCCGACACGGACCCGGCAACAACCTCTTCAACTACTTCATCGACCCCTTCGGCGTGGTCATCGAATACACGGCCGAAGTGGAACAGGTCGATGAAAGCTACAAGCCGCGCGGGCCCGAGGACTGGAAGTGGCCGCCCGGTCGTGTCGACCAGTGGGGCGTCTCGCCGCCGCCCGGGGCGACCTTGAAGGAAGCCCAGAAGAAAGTCCTGTTCGTTCCCAGCTGAGCTGGGGTTCGCTTCGCTCACCACCAGCCTACAGATACCCATCATGAAATTCACGACTTACTTGCGCGACGGCGCAGCTCGCCTCGCCCTCGTCGACGGCCAGGACCTGATCGACCTGAACGATGCACAGCCCCAGGTGCCCAGCGACATTCGCGCGGCGTTGAAGGCGGGCGTGGACCTGCAGTCCGCCGGCCGCGCGGCACTGAAGGACAAGGCGAAGCGCCAGCCGCTGGCGCAGGCGAAGCTGGCGCCGCTGGTTCCCGAGCCCGGCAAGATCGTCTGCCTGGGCCTCAACTACTTCGACCACGCCAAGGAAGGCGGCCGCGAGAAGCCCGACTACCCGTGGTTCTTCTTCCGCGCCGCGTCGTCGCTGGTGGCGCATGGAGAGGCGGGCTGGCTGCCCACCGTGTCCAGCAAGTTCGACTACGAAGCCGAGCTTGCGGTCGTCATCGGCCGCACCGTGCCGCGCCATACGAAGGAAACGGACGCGCTGCAGTACGTCTTCGGCTACAGCTGCTTCAACGACATGAGTGTGCGCGATTACCAGAAGCGCACGCCGCAGTGGACCATCGGCAAGAACTTCGACCGCACCGGCGGCTTCGGCCCCGCGCTGGTCACGGCGGACGAGCTTCCCGCGGGCGCGGTCGGCCTGCGCATCCAGAGCCGGCTGAACGGCGAGGTGATGCAGGACGCGAACACCACGGACATGATCTTCAGCGTGGCCGAGACCATCGCGCTGCTGGCCGACGTCCTGACGCTGGAGCCGGGCGACGTGATCGTGATGGGCACCCCGGCCGGCGTGGGCCAGGCCCGCACCCCGCCGGTGTGGATGAAGGCCGGCGACACCATCGAGATCGACATCGAAAAGGTGGGCCTGCTGTCGAACCCGATCGCCAACGAGGGCGCATGAGCGGATCGACGGTCTACGACGTCGCGATCGTCGGCTACGGGCCGGCGGGCGTGGTCGCGGCGGGGCTGCTCGGGCAGAAGGGCCTGAAGGTCTACGTCTGCGAGCGCCTGCTCGACGTCTACCAGATCCCGCGCGCCGCGGCGCTGGACCACGAGATCATGCGCGTGTTCCAGCAGCTGGGCGTGGTGGATGCGGTGGCGCCGTTCACCGAACCGTTCACCAACTCCGAATTCTTCGGTGTCGACGGCCAGCTGATCCGCCGCATGACGATGGTGGCGCCGCCCTATCCGCAGGGCTACACGCCGTCGCTGGTGTTCACGCAGCCGCAGGTGGAGCGCATCCTGCGCGAGCGGGTGGCGCGGCTGCCGAACGTCGACGTGGAACTGGGCGTCGAGATGACGCGCGTGACCCCGGACGCCGGGGGCGTGACGCTGGACATCGTGCATCCGCAGCGCGGCGCCGGGCAGGTGCGGGCGAAGTACGTGATTGCGTGCGATGGCGGATCGAGCACGGTGCGCACCCAGCTCGGCATGCAGCTGGAGGACCTGGACTTCGACGAGCCGTGGCTGGTGGTCGACGTGCTGGTCAACGAGCGCGGCCTGGCCAAGCTGCCCAAGGTGAGCGTGCAGTACTGCGAGCCTGAGCGGCCGTGCACGCTGGTGATCTGCCCGAAGAACCACCGCCGCTTCGAGATCTCCCTGAAGGAGGGCGAGGACCCGAAGCAGGTGGCGACGCCGGAAGCCACCTGGAAGCTGTTGTCACGCTGGCTCACGCCGGAGGACGGCGAGCTGTGGCGCCAGGCCAGCTATCGCTTCCATGCACTGGTGGCGAGCGACTGGCGCCAGGGCCGCGTGTTCCTGGCCGGCGATGCCGCGCACATGCAGCCGCCCTTCCTGGGACAGGGCATGTGCCAGGGCATCCGCGACGTCACCAACCTGGCCTGGAAGCTGGCGGCGGTGCTGCGTGGCGAAGTCACGGGTGCGGCCGCGCAAGCGCTGCTGGACAGCTATGGCGCCGAGCGCAAGGCGCACGTGCGCGAACTGACGCGATCCGGCCAAGGCGCGCGCGCGCGACGCGAAGTTGCTGGCCGACTGCGGCGGCGTCGTCAAGGACACGCCGCGCCAGGACATCCTGCCGCGGCTGGAGACCGGCCTGCTCTCCGGCGAAGCGAACGCCGCGCGCGGCAGTCTGTTCCCGCAGCCGTGGCTGCTGCAAGGCGACACGCGGCGGCGCATGGACGACGTCGCCGGCCACGGCTGGCGGCTGGTGCTGGCGCCCGGCATCGACGTTCCGGGCGCGACCTGGCCGGGGCTGCGCGCGCTGCAACTCGGCGCACCGCTGGCGGAAGCCGACGGCGTGGCCGAAGCGTGGTTGCGCCGGCACGAATGCGTCGCCGCGCTGGTGCGTCCGGACCACTACGTGTATGGCGTGGCGTCCACGCCCGACGCGATGCCTTCCCTCATCGATGAAGCCGCTGCCGCCCTGGGCGTCCCGGCATTGACGACGTAGGCCGGGTTGCGGCATCGCCGCACCCCGGCGTCCACCACGCACATTCACTGGAGACACCATGGATCGACGCGACTTCCTCATCGCCACCGCCGCCCTCGCCACCCTTGGATCGGCCCACGCCCAACTCCAGGGCAACGCCTTCTTCGTCTCCGGCTTCCCCGCCGGCGGCATGGGCGACTACGTCGCGCGCCCGCTGACGGAAAAGCTGCGCGGCAAGTACGCCAGCGCGGTGCTGGTGGAGGCCCGCCCCGGCGCCGGTGGCCGCATCGCCGTGGAATACGTCAAGCGCGCCGCGCCGGATGGCCTGACCATCCTGCAGATCCCCAGCTCGCCGATGGTGCTGTACCCCAGCATCTACAAGAAACTCAACTACGACCCCGCCGTCGACTTCATCCCGGTGACCACGATGGTGAGCTATGCCTTCGTGTTCACGGCGGGTCCCGGCCTGCCGGCGGAGATCAGGACCGTGGCCGACTACGTGAAGTGGGCCAAGGCCAACCCCAAGCTGGCCAACTACGGCGTCCCCGCCGCGGGCTCGGCCCTGCACTTCGCCGGCATGCAATTGCAGAAAGCCGCCGGCATCGACCTGAACAGCGTGGCCTACCGCGGCGGCGCGCCCTTGCTGCAGGACGTGCTGGGTGGCCAGGTCCCGGTCAGCTTCAACGTGCTGGGCGAAGTGCTGCCGCACATCCGTTCCGGCAAGCTGCGCGCATTGGCCGTGACCACGCCGGAGCGCTCGCGCTTCCTGCCGGACGTGCCGACCATGGTCGAACAGGGCTACAAGGACATCGCGATGATGGAACACCTGGGCCTCTACCTCCCCGCGAAGACTTCGCCGGAGACGGTGCGCCGGCTGAACACGCTGGTGCGCGAGGCGCTGCATTCGCCCGAGATGGTGGAGAGCCTGGCGAAGAACGGCCTGGAGCCGGTGTCGCAGAGTCCCGAGGAGTTCGCCGCGATGCTCAAGCGCGACCAGCAGCGCTGGGCGGGCATCGCCAAGGCGACCGGTTTCACGGCGGAGGAGTGAGCGTGGCCAGGCTGACCGGCGCGCAGGCCCTGGTGCGCATCCTTCTCGCGGAGCAGGTGCGCTTCGTCTTCGGCATCGTCGGCGGCAAGCTCGCGCCGCTGCTGCATGCGATCCAGGAGCAGCCGGCGCTGCGCTTCGTCGGCGTGCGGCACGAGGGCGTCGGCCCGATGATGGCCGCGGCGGTGAACGCGGGCTCGGGCGGTGTCGCCGTGGCTCTCGGTGAAATGGGACCCGGCGGACTCAACCTGGCCTCCGGCCTCGGCGTCGCCTTCGCCAACAACCTGCCGCTGCTGGCGATCACGACCAACCAGCATCGTGCCGCCGCCTACCCGCACAACGGCATGTTCATGGACCTGGACACGCAGGCGGTGACGCGGCCGATCACCAAGTGGAACGCCGTGGTGCACGACGCACGCCGGATGCCGGAGCTGGTGCGGCGGGCCTTCCGCGAAGCGCTGTCCGGCCGGCCCGGCCCGGTGCACCTGGACATTCCGCAGGACGTGCTGGCCACGTCGGTGGACTTTGCCGACGATGAATTCGAACTTGCGCCCGAACGTTATCGCGCCACCGCGCAACCGCGCCCTGCAGCCGCGGCGGTGCAGCAGGCCATCGCGCTGCTGCGCGCGGCGAAGCGGCCCCTGATCGTCGCCGGCGGCGGCGTCGTGGCCGGCGGCGCGGCCGCTGCGGTGCGGGAACTCGCGCAGCGGCTGCGGGCGCCCGTGGTGCCGACGCAGATGGCGCTGGGCGTGGTGCCCAGCGACAGTCCGCACTTCATCGGCCATGGCGGCCTGATCGCGGGCGAGGCGGTGCGCTCGGCTTTCGAGCGCGCCGACGTGATCCTCAGCGTGGGCTGCCGCTGGTCGTCGTGGATGTGGGACGCTCAAGGTCCGTTCGCACGGCGCCTGCACACGGTGATCAACATCAACATCGATCCGTCCGCATTGGGCCATCCCGCGCTGCACGCGGTGGCGATGCAGGCGGATGCCGGGCTCGCGCTGCGGGACTTGCTGGAGGCCTGGGACGGGCGCGTGGCGACGGGGGTGGAGCCGGGCTGGCTGGAAAGCGCCCGCGCCGTGCGGCGCACCTGCGAGGACCAGCTCGCCACGCTGGCCGCCGAGCGCACGGAGGTGATGCATCCCGCCGCGCTGGCGCAGGAGATCGCGCGCGCACTGCCGGCCGATGCGCTGGCGGTCTACGACGGCGGCCACACCACCTTCTGGAGCAACGACTTCACGCCGGTGCGCGAGGTGCGGACGCGCTTCCACGAACCGGGCATGAGCCACCTCGGCTTCGGCCTGCCCTACGCGCTGGCGCTGCAGGTACAGCATCCGGGCCGGCCGGTGTTCAACATCACGGGCGACGGCTCCTTCGGCTTCACGCTGAACGAGCTCGACACCGCGCGGCGCGAACGGCTGCCGGTGGTGAGCGTCATCCACAACAATGCGGCCTGGGGCATCATCCGGGCCGGGCAGCGCAAGCAGCTGGACTTCGAGATGGGCACCAGCCTGGAGGGCACGGACTATGCCGCGGTGGCACGCGGCTTCGGCTGCCACGGCGAGGTGGTGACGCAGGTCGAGGAGGTCGGCCCCGCCATCGGACGGGCGCTGGCCGCCGGGCTGCCCGCGGTGCTGGACTGCCGCACCCGCTTCGTGCCGCACCCCGCGGGGCCGATGTTCGGCGCCATGAACCAGTATGGATTCGATGCGCTCACGCGCCCATGAACAGGACACATCGATGCAGACACTCACGCTCTCCCAGGCCCAGCAGGTCATCCAGGCCGCATTGGCGAAGTCGAAGGAAAAGGGCTTCAAGCCGATGGGGATCGCGGTGCTCGACGCGGCCGGCAACCTGAAGGCTTTCGCCAGCGAGGACGGCGCCAGCATGTTCCGCTTCGACATCGCGCGCGCCAAGGCCTGGGGCGCCATCGGCATGGGCGTCTCCAGCCGCGTGCTGGGCCAGCGCGCCAAGGACAACCCGAACTTCTTCGTCGCCCTCGCCGCCACGGCCGACGGCAAGTTCCTGCCGCAGACCGGCGCGGTCCTCATCAAGGATGCGGCAGGCAACGTGCTGGGCGCCGTCGGCGCCAGCGGTGGAACGGGCGACGAGGACGAGGAGATCTGCATGGCGGGCGTGCAGGCGGCGGGGTTGGTCAGCGGCTGAGCACCGGGGTTCGGCTGCGCGCTCACCGCCGGCCTACGAATCCCGGCATCGCCCGGCGCGATGGGAGAATCGCCGCATGTCCGATCCCCTCGAACGCCTGCTCGAAACGGAGATGCCCTACGGCAAGCACAAGGGCACGCCCATCGCCGACCTGCCCGGCAACTACCTCAACTGGTTCGCGCGCGAAGGTTTCCCGCCCGGGGAGGTCGGACGGCTGCTGGCGCTGATGCACGAGATCGACCACAACGGGCTCGGCCACCTGCTGGCGCCGCTGCGCGCGGCCCGGCGCAGGCCGTAACATCCCACGCAACCCCAAGGAGTCCCCCGCATGAACGGTGCCAGCAGCCTGGTCCGCACCCTCCTCGCCTCCGGCGTCGACACCTGCTTCGCCAACCCCGGCACGAGCGAGATGCATTTCGTGGCCGCGCTCGACCAGATCCCCGGCATGCGCTGCGTGCTCGGCCTGCAGGAGAACGTGGTGACCGGCATGGCCGACGGCTACTGGCGCATCGCCGGCAAGCCCGCGTGCACGCTGCTGCATTGCGGACCGGGCCTCGCCAATGGCCTGGCCAACCTGCACGACGCGCGCCGCGCCGGCAGCGGCATCGTCAACATCGTCGGCGACCAGGCCACCTGGCACCGTCCCTTCGACCCGCCGTTGACGGCGGACACGGAAGGCTGGGCGCGCGGCGTCTCCGCGTGGGTGCGCACCAGCCTGCGGGCGCAGGACGTGGGGCGCGACGTCGCCGCGGCGGTGCAGGCCGCGCACAGCGGGAATGGCGGCATCGCCACCCTGGTCCTGCCCTCCGACGCCTCGTGGGACGAAGGCGGCGCCGTCGCCGTGCCGCTGCCGAATCCCCTGCCCGCCGCGCCGGATGGCATCGCCGTGGAGAACGCCGCCCGCATGCTGCGCAACGGCCGCCCCACCCTGCTGCTGCTGGCAGGCGCGGCGGTGCAGGCCGACGGGCAGGCGCTGGCGTGGAACATCGCGCAGGCAACCGGCGCGTCGCTCATGGCCGACTACGTGAACGGCCACGTGGCACGCGGTCGCGGTCGGCTGCAACTCGAACGCGTTCCCTACGTCACCGACCTGGCGATCGCCGCGCTGGCGAAATACGAACAGATCGTGTTGGTGGGCGCCAGGCCACCGGTGAACTTCTTCGCCTATCCCGGCAAGCCGTCCACGCAGTACGCGCCCGGCGCGCAGTTGCACGTGCTGTCACGTCCGGACCAGGACACCTTGGCGGCGCTGCGCGCCCTGGCCGATGCACTCGGTGCCCGGCACGCGGCGATCCCCGACCCGGGACCGCAGCCGGAAGCCGCCACCGGCGCGCCGACGCCGGAAAAGCTGGCGCAGACCGTCGCCGCATTGATGCCGGAGCACGCCATCGTCTCGGACGAGAGCGTTTCCTACGGCCGCGGCTTCTACCGCCACACGTATGCCGCAGCGGCGCACGACTGGCTGCACCTGGCCGGCGGCGCCATCGGCCAGGGCCTGCCGTTGGCGACCGGTGCCGCCATCGCGGCCGATGGAAAGCGGCGCGTGATCAGCCTGCAGGCCGACGGCTCGGCGATGTACTCGCTGCAGGCGCTGTGGACGCAGGCGCGCGAACGCCTGCCCTGCACCACCATCCTGTTGAACAACCGCAGCTACAACATCCTCGTCGGCGAGTACAAGGCGGTGGGCGCCACGCCCGGCGACACGGCGCGTCGCATGCTCGACCTGGGCGATCCGGCGCTGGACTGGGTCCGGCTCGCCGGCGGCATGGGCGTGGAAGCCGCGCGCGCGACGAGCATGGAGGAATGCGCGCAGCTGATGAAGCGCAGCTTCCAGCAGGACGGACCGTTCCTGATCGACCTGGTGGTGTAGCGCGCGTCAGGGGATGCGCAGCAGGCGATCGAGCGACAGCCTGCCGCCGCCGCGTCCCACCAGGTACAGCAGCAGCCCCGCCCACGACAGGTGGGTCGGCCAGGCGTCCGGATAGACGAACAGCTGGATCACCAGCGTCATGCCCAGCAGGGCGGCGGCCGAAAGCCGCGTGCCGAGCCCCAGCACCAGCAGCAGCGGAAACAGGTGTTCGGCATACGCCGCGAGGTGCGCGCCCCATTCAGGCGGGAGCAGGGGCAGCCGGTACTCGGTGCGGAACAACTCGATCGCGCCCGGCGTCACGGCCAGCAGCCCCTCCACCTTCGTGCGGCCGGACTGCAGGAAGATCGCGGCCATCGAGAAACGCGCCGCCAGCGCCAGCATGTCGTGGCTGACGAGCCGGTCGAGGTGCGCCGCGAACGCAGCAGCGGGGGAAGTGACTGGGTTCATGCGTGTTCCAGGCAAAGGGATCGGACTTCCGGGCGGCTGAAGGCCCCGGCCAGCAACAACTGCCGCAGCACCGCGGCGAGGTCGGCGCCGGGCTGTTGCTGCAAGGCCTGCTCCGCCGCCTCGCCCAGCGGCAAGCGCGCGGCACAGGCGTCGAGCAGCGCGCAGCCGGCGCGCGGCAGGACCTGCCAGGCGACTGCGCCTTCGACGCGCGTCAGCAGCAGGCCTTCACCCTGCCACGCGTAGTCGGCTTCGGCATCGTGGTCGTCGCGATTGCGCGACCAGATCGAGGCCACCGGCGCAGCGTCGAACCAGGCCCAGCGCGCGGCGGGGTGCGGGCACAGCACCCGCGCCGCCAGGTCACGCGGCGCATCGCCAGCCAGTGCAGCCGCGTCCAGCACCGGTGCGTCCGCCGCCGCGTGCGCCGCCCGCCAGAGCGTGTCGAGCGTTGCGACAGCGGGCAGCCAGGGCAGCCCGGTCGTCGTCGGCAGAGAGGCGAGGAAGGGGCCGAAACCATCGTCCCCGTAGCTGAGGAGGCAGCCATCGCGGGGCAGCCGATCCGCCACGTACGCCGCTGCGGCGGCGCGGAACCATTCGCGGCCGACCAGCCGGACCACCGCGGGGAAATTCGCTTCCAGCGCGTCGATGCATCCCTTCATGACGGTGTTGCGGTAGACGGCGAAGGCAGGTTGCGCGGCCAGCGCATGGGCCAGGGCGTCATCGGTGGGGGTGGGGTCATGCAGCAGGGCCTGTAGGAAGGAATGTTCGAAGGCGCTCATGCGGGGACCTCGTTGCATGTCGGGGTGCCTTCGGCAACCCGACCTACGGAGCGCAACACGTCGGCGGCGATCGAACGTTCGCGCAGCAGTTCGGCGAATGCCGGCACATTGCCGTCGCGCTCGATCAAGGTGGGTACGGGGCCGGCGCGCGCGATGAAGCGACGGTACAGGGCCCACACTTCAGGCGCCACCGGCGCATCGTGCGAATCGACCAGCAGCGCCGCGCCAAGTTGCGGGTCCTGCGTGTGCCCCGCCAGGTGCACCTCGCTGACCAGCGCCACTGGAAAGCGGTCCAGCCATGCGGCCGCGTCGTAGCCCAGGTTGTGCGCCGAAACGTGGACGTTGTTGATGTCCAGCAGCAGCGCGCAACCGGTGCGGCGCGCCAGCGTTTCGAGGAACTCGATTTCGTCCCAGGCGTGGCCGGGCAGGTGCAGGTAGTGGCTGGGGTTCTCCACCGCGATGCTGAGCCCGAGAGCGTCCTGCACCTGCTGCACATGCGCCGCGATGCGGTGCAGCGCCTGCGTGGTCCGCGGAAACGGCAGCAGGTCCGGCAGGTAGCGACCCCCGCTGCGCGACCAGGCCAGGTGGTCGGACACCCGCGCTGGCTGCAGCCGTCGCGCCAGCGCCGCCAGCCGGCGCAGGTGCGCCGCATCGGGCGGCGCCTCGCCCGCCAGCGAGAGCGACACGCCGTGCAGCGACAGCGGGTGGCGCTGCCGCACCGCCTCCAGCCAGGCCAGCCGCGGCCCGCCGTCCACCATGTAGTTCTCGGGATGGGCCTCGAACCACATTCCCGGTTGCGAGGCCCGCAAGGCTTCGTCGAAGTGCTCGGGCTTCAGGCCCAGCCCCGCGGCAGGTGGCGCATCCATTCGGCGGCTCCGCTGCCGGTTCAGGACTTCATCGGCGTGAGGGTGCCCATGCCCTTGGGCGTCTTCATCGTGGTGCAGGTGCCGGCCGGCACGTTCTTCCACGCATTGGCCTGGTAGTCCGTCTTCGAGGTGCCGGCGCAGGTGGTGCCCGGACCGGCGGCGCAGTCGTTCTTGCCGGCCAGGGCCACGCCGTAGCACTTCTCCATGGCCGGCTTGGCGGTGTCCTTGCCGGCCATGTCCTTGCCCTGCGCGAGGGCGACGCCGGCGGCGAGCGCGCCGAGGGTGAAGACGGAGGCGGCGATGTTACGCGTGATCATGGGGTTCTCCTGTGCGATGCGTGTTGGAAGGGGTGACCGCGTGCTGCGGTCCACCCAAGTTCGGAACCGCACTGGCCACGGTTACGGCGCCGGGCCACAATCGCCTGGAAATATTTTTCGACCGCGCTGTAACCGGCGGCCTCCGCGCTCCGAATCCCTCCATACGGCCGATGACCATCCACGAAGTCGAGGCAGAACTGCACGCGTTGTTCGTGCGCGGCCAGGCGGGGGACGCCGCGGCCTACCACGCCTTCCTGCGACGGCTGGGCGGGCACCTGCGCGCCTACCTGGGCCGGCGCCTGTTCGGCTGGCCCGATGAAGTGGAAGACCTCGTCCAGGAATGCCTGCTCGCGATGCACAACCAGCGCCACACCTACCAGCCGGACCAGCCGCTCACGGCATGGGTGCACGCGATCGCGCGCTACAAGATGATCGACCTGCTGCGCGCCAAGGCCGGCCGCGAGGCGCTGCACGATCCGCTGGAGGACGACCTGCCGGTGTTCGCCGCCTCGCAGGAGGACGCGGGCGACGCGCGCCGTGACCTCGCGGGCCTGCTGGCCACCCTGCCCGACCGGCACCGGCTGCCGATCGTGCACGTCAAGCTGGAGGGCCGCTCCGTGGCCGAGACGGCGCGCCTGACCGGCATGTCGGAGTCCGCGGTGAAGGTCGGCATCCACCGGGGACTGAAGGCGCTGGCGGGCCGGCTTGCGAAGGGACATCCATGAAGACCGACGACCTGATCGCGCTGCTCGCGGCCGAGGCGGAGCCTGTGCCGCGCCGGGCGGCGCGACGCCGGCTCGCCTGGGCGATGGCGGCCGCATTGCCGCTGTCGGTGGCGTGGATGGCAGCTTTCTACGGCGTGCGGCCCGGCCTGGTCGCCGGCCTGTCGGAGCCGATGGCCTGGATCAAGATGCTGTTGCCGGCTGCCGTGGGCCTGGGCGGCTTCGTGCTCACCGAGCGGCTGGCGCGGCCGGGCGTGCCGGTCCGCTCGGCCTGGCTCGCGATCGCCGCGCCCCTGCTGCTGCTGTGGGCGCTGGGATTGGCGGCCTGGACGACCGCGGCGCCCGAGGCGCGGGCCGACTTGCTGTTTGGCCGCACCTGGCGCACCTGCACGCTCAACATCGCCGCGATCGCGCTTCCGCTGTTCGCAGCCGCCATCATCGCGTTGCGCGGACTGGCGCCCACGCGCCCGGCGCTGGCCGGCGCCGCGGCCGGCGTGCTGGCGGGTGGCGTGGGCGCGGCCGTTTACGCGCTGCATTGCCCGGAACTGGCAGCGCCCTTCCTCGCGGTCTGGTACGTGTTGGGGATGGCCGTGCCGGCGGTAGCCGGCGCCGCGCTGGGCCGGGTGCTGTTGCGGTGGTGAGCGCGGGGAGCTGGGGTTCCTGGCGTCACCACCAGCCTACGGGAACCGCGAAACGCCGAAGGTAGGCTGGTGGTGAGCCGTAGGCCGGCGGTGAGCCGTAGGCCGGTGGTGAGCCCGCAGGCGAACCCCGGTGATCAGCGCTCCACCCCCTTCTCCACCCCCTTCTCCACCCCCTTCTCCACCCCCTTCTCCACCCCCTTCTCCACCCCCTTCTCCACCCCCTTCGCCTCCTCCTTCGCCGCATCGAACTCCGCCCGCAAGCGCGCCAGTTCGGCTGGGGCCACCCGTTCGGCGTTGCAGTAATCCAGCTTCCACGCGTTCGACGCGCTCCAGCGCTGCGGCGACTGCACCGTGCTGCGCGGACCGCTGGCCGCTTCCAGCAGGCGCAGCGCCATGTCGAGCGTGTCCTGCTGCGAGACGGGGTCGCGCGGCTTGCCCGCTGCATTGCCCAGGGGAAAGTCGGAGAACAGGAAACGGGGCACACCGACGTGCTCGACGATGTCGCGGGCGCAACCGAGCAGCACGGTCGCGATGCCGGCAGCCTCGAGCGCGCGCGCGGTGAGGCTCAGGGTCTGGTGGCACACCGGACAGTTCGCGACCAGCACCGCCGCATCGACGCCGTCCTCCTGGCAGCGCTGCAGGATCAGCGGGATGTCGACGTCCATCGTGTGCCGCTGGCTGCGGTTGGTGGGCGCGCCATGGAAGCGCGGCGCCAGCCGGAACCGGCCTTCGGCAGCACGGCGGCGCATCAACGGCAGCGGGAACCATGCGTTGGCGTCTTCCATCGAGGTGTGCACACGGTCGATGGCGACATGCGCGATCCGCAGGTCGTGGTCGACTGCGGTATCGCGGGTGTAGGGGACGAAGAACTTGGCCGCCGCGTTGTACGGCGCGCCCGGCCCCTGCGGCCCCTTGTCCGGCTGGTACGGCGCGGCCGTCGTCACCAGCGTCATCACGCAATCGGCCAGCGGCTTGCGCAGGCGCTGGAACGGCACCTCCTGGAAGTGCGCGTACCGGTACGGATTGCCGTAGCCGAGCGCCAGGTACCAGTCGCGCGTGCGCTGGAGGTAGGGGATGGGGGCGTCGTCTGCGGCCACGGTCATGGCCGGAGTATGGGGCCAGGGACTCCTAGGCCAGGGTGGCGGGCCGGGTGGGGGCGTACATGTCCCGCCGGCCGTCGTGGCGCTTCATGTCCTCGTCGCGCAGGGCCAGCAGGCGCTCGAGGTCGCCGCGCACGTCGTCCTGCGCCTGCGGGATGAACACCGGCCCTTCGATCACGTCGCCGGATTGCTGCGGCGCGGGCACCGGCCGGGGCTGCGGGTCCGACGGTGGCGCGGCCGTCCAGGAGCCGGCGTGCGGCATCGGCGGGCAGGCGCTGGCATCGCGCAGCACGAACTGCCAGGAGAAACCCATCAGCCAGTTGCCAGCCAGCGGATCGAGCAGCAGCAGGCGCTGCAGGCATTCCTTCTCGAAGGCCACGCCGTGCAGCATCAGCCTGGGCTCCCACTCGCGCACCAGGAAGCGCACGTGGATGCCTTCCTCGCGCCGGGTGGTGGTGGTGCGCAGCAGGTCGGCGGAGAGCCACGCCGCAGGGATGCCGTTGCGGTGCAGCGTTTCGCGCAGCACCAGGCGCAGCAGGTCCTTGCGCACGCCGTGCGGGGATCCCGCCGGGCCCAGCGTGGAATGGGATGCGGCGAACTGCGCTTGGGATGCCCGCTTGCCCGCCGCCTTGGCGGCCGCGGGTTTCTTCCCGAACAGCAGGTCCAGCAGTCCCATGTTCCCCTCCATTTTTCCGTGGCCGGATGGTGGACCGCATCGTGCCATTCCGCGCAACGACTGTCAGCGAAGGTTAAGCCGCAGCCCTAATACGTTGTTCTACGCCGACGGGCTCGCCCAAAGAGGGGATTGCCGACGGCTGTCGGCCGCCGCCGGCAAGATGGCCTGCGATAGTCCGTCCATGCCGCTCACCTTTCTCCCCGCCCGCTGCGCCCCGGCGCTGCTGGCGCTCGGCATGCTGCTGGGCGGCTGTGACGCGCCCTCGGCGGAGAGTGAGCAGGAAACGGCGCAGAAGCTGCATGGCACCTGGCTGCGGGAGACCAGCGACGATGCCGTGCGCGCGCGACGCATCCTGGTGCTGCAGCCGGACGGCGCGTTCCGCGAATCGGTGCGGATCGTCGATGCGGCCGGCGCGATCACCGAGCAGCAGCACGCAGGCACATGGATCCACGACGGCACCAACCTCAAGCGCAAATACACGCTCATGAACGGCCAGCCGCCGTCGCGCCTGAACGTGCCCTTCGCCACCTTCGAGATCCGCTTCGAGACGCGCAATGAATTCGTCGGCGTGGACCACATCCACGGCAACCGCATCCGCTATCGGCGCGTCGCGCCGGACACCCGGCCTTAACGCCCCGGCAGCGTGATGTCCACCCGCCCCCCCCCGAGGTCCGAGCGCTCCAGCTTCATGTCGCCGTGATAGCTGGCCACCAGGTCGTTCACCACGGCCAGGCCGACGCCGTGGCCCGGCACGCGCTCGTCCAGCCGCACGTGCAGCCGCAGGATGGATTCGGTGTCGCTGAAGCCGGGGCCGTCGTCGTCGATGCGCAGGCGCAGGGCGGCGCCTTCGCGCCAGGCCCGCACCACCACCCGGGACTTCGACCATTTGGCGGCGTTGTCCATCAGGTTGCCCATCATCTCGAACAGGTCCGCTTCGGCGATGCGCCACGCCAGGCCGCGCGCCGCGTCCAGCTCGATGGCGACACCCTTGTCGGCGTAGACCTTGCCCAGGGCTTCGCGGATGCGCTCGAGCACCGGCGCGACGGGAACGGGACGCGTGAAGCGCGCACTGCCGCTGGCGGCGGCGCGACCGAGCTGGTGCTGCACGATGTCGTCCATGCGGTCGACCTGCTGCGCCACCACCCGCGGCAACTGGTCCGGTTCGCCCAGCGTGTTGCGCAGCACCGCCAGCGGCGTCTTCAGGCTGTGGGCCAGGAAACTCAGCGCCTCCTTGTAGCGCGTCTGCCGGGTGCGCTCCTGCTGGATCAGGGTGTTCAGGTTGTCGGTCAGGCCCGAGAGCTCGGCGGGGTAGCTGCCCTCGATGCCGTCCTGGTCGCCGCTCTCCACGCGCCGGATCTCGCCGGCCACGCGCTTGAGCGGCAGCAGGCCCCAGTGCAGCAGCATCGTCTGCGCCGCCAGCAGCAGCAGCGCCGCGCCACCCAGCCACAGCCAGAGCGTGCGCGTGAATGTCGCGATCTCGCGGTCGAAGGCCGCGCGGTCTTCCAGCACGCTCAGCACCAGCGGCGTCCGGCCGCCGGGGCCCGCCCAGTTCACCGCGAAGGTGGCGGCGAGAAAGCCCTCCTTGCCCCGCTCCACGTCCCCGAAACTCCACTGGCCCACGGGTTGGCGGGTGCGAAACGGCGGCGACTGGCCGACGCTGGACGACGAGCGCCACTCTTCGTTGCGCCGGACGTTGGTGATGGCGGCATACAGGCCGGAGCCCGGCAGCGACAGGCGCGGCTCCGCGAACTCCCGGGGCATCTCCAGCCTGCCGGCTTCGTCGATCTCCGCGCGCGCGAGCAGCAGGTAGACGGTGCCCTGCAGGCGGCCGTAGTGCACGTCGCGCACGCTGTCGGCGTGGGCCCGCTGCACGGCAAAGCCGGCGGCCGCCAGGAAGGCCAGCAGCACCAGCGCGGCGCCGAGCAACAGGCGGGCGCGGATGGAGTAGCCGGGCTTCATTCGAGGGTGAAGCGGTAGCCGCGGCCGCGCAAGGTCTCGATGGGGGCCAGGGTGCCCTGCGGATCCAGCTTGCGCCGCAGCCGGCCGATCAGCACCTCCAGCACGTTGCTGTCGCGGTCGTCGCCGTGGGGATAGAGGTAGTCGGACAGCTCCTGCTTGGTGACCACGCGATCGCGCTCGCGCACCAGGTACTCCAGCAGCCGGTATTCATATGCGGTGAGTTCCAGCGGCTCGCCCGCCAGGCGCACGGCCTGGGTCGAGAGATCGATGCTGACGGGACCGAGCGTGAGCACGTCGGTGGTCGACTTCAGCGAGCGGCGCAGCAGCGCCTTCACGCGGGCCGCCAGTTCAGGGTATTCGAAGGGCTTCACCAGGTAGTCGTCGGCGCCGGCTTCGAGGCCGACCACCTTGTCCTGCCAGGTGCCGCGCGCGGTGAGGATCAGGATCGGCGTGGCGCGGCCCTCGCCGCGCAGCCGCTGCACGATGGTCAGGCCGTTCAGCTTGGGCAGGCCGAGGTCGACGATCGCCAGGTCGAAGGGATATTCGCGCGCGAGGAAGAGGCCCTCCTCGCCGTCCGCTGCCTCGTCGACCCGGTAGCCGTCGGCTTCCAGCTGGCGCTTCAGGCCCTGGCGCAAGGCGATGTCGTCCTCGATCAGCAGCAGGCGCATGCGTCGGTCGGCCTCAGTTGGCCTGCAGCGGCTGGCCGGTGGCCAGGTCGATCACGATCACGCGCACTTCCCCTTGCGGCGTGACCACCTTGACGCGCCACACCGGCCGGTCGCCGGACTGCGCGCGGTCCACCGCCAGCACCCGCCCGCTGGCCACGCGCAATGCGGCGGCCGCCGCTTCATCGCGGCTGGCATCGGCCCAGGCAGGCGCGAACGCCGCCAGGAAGGCGGCGCAGAGGAGGGGGCGGAGGGCTTTCGGCATCTTGGCTCACCGGTCGGTGTGGGAGGGATGGTAATCGCGCCGGGGGCGCGGCGGGGCGCGGCAAGGGGCGGACCTCGCGGCCCGCCCCCTGGTCCGGCTTAGCGGCCGTAGCCGAGGCTGACGCCGTTGTTGCCGCGGATGTCGTTGTCGACCACGAAGTTCCAGGCGGTGCGCGTCACGTTGCCGGCACGGTCCCGCACCACCAGCTCGGCCTGGTGGCGGCCCTGGCGCAGGTTGGCCTCGAAGCTCACCTTGTTGCCGGTCACCCGTGCTTGCCGGGTGACGTCATCGCCGTCGATGCGCAGGCGCACGGACGAGACGTTCACGCCGCTGCGGTCGTCGCGATAGCGTGCCGAGACTTCCGTTCGGCCGCGCTCGCCCACGTGCTGGTTGTGGTTGGGCGTGACGTCCACGACCTTCGGGCCGACACGGTCGGGCCACTGCGCGCCCTCGCCTTCCAGCACGATGCGGGCGCTGGTGGTCATCGGGCCGTTGCGCAGCGTGGCGACGGCGCGGTCGATCTCGCTCAGGTCGTCGCGCAGGCGGATGGTGTAGCTGCCTTCATAGACGCCCGGTTGCACTTCCCGCAGCGGCACGTTCTGCACCACCTTCGGGATGTCGATCTCGGCCTTGGCGCCGGGCGAGCCCAGCAGGCGGAAGCGCATGTCGCGGCCCGGCTCGATGCTGAGCGCGCGCACCGTGAACCGCTCGATCGACGGGGACTGCACGGCGGCGTTGGCGGCCACGCGCTGGCCCGGGGCGGCGTTCTGCGCCACGGCAGGGGTTGCCACCATGGCGGCGGCGATCGGGGACAGCAGCAGGGCAGCTGCGAAACGGCGGGTACGAAGAGTAGTGGCTTGCATGATTTGATTCCTCAGGTTGGACAAGGCGCCATCTGTTTGGCGTGAAGTCAGTTTGCGCGGGGGACCGTGAACGGTTCCTGAACCTGGGGCGGGCGGGTCGAGGGAAGTTGTAACGCTTCGTCCCCTGCCTGCCCGTCCGCCCCGCGTGCCGCCTAGCGGCCGTAGCCGTGGCCGCGCACGTCGTTGTCGACCACGAAGTTCCACTCCGTGCGCGTCACGTTGCCGGCCCGGTCACGCACCACCAGCTCCGCGTGGTGCCGGCCTTCGCGCAGGTCGCCGCGGAAGCTGACGTCGGTATCGGTCACCCGGGACCAGCCGGTCACGTCCTGGCCGTCGATGTGCAGGCGCACGGACGATGCGTTCACGCCGCTGCGGTCGTCGCGGAAGCGCGCCGTCACCCGCGTCAGCCCGCGCTCGGTGACGTGCTCGCCACGGTCCGGCGTGATGTCCACGATCTCCGGGCCATTGCGGTCGCGCTTGCGGGACCCGTGGCCGTAGCCGTAGCCGAAGCCCTCGCCTTCCAGCACGATGCGGGCGGTGGTGGCCATCGGGCCGTCGCGCAGCGTCGCCACGGCGCGGTCGATGTCGCTCAGGTCGTCGCGCAGGCGGATCGTGTAGCTGCCTTCATAGACACCGGGCTGCACCTCGCGCAGCGGGACGTTCTTCACCACGTTCGGGATGTCGACGTCGGCCCTGGCGCCGGGCGAGCCCAGCAGGCGAAAGTGCATGTCGCGGCCGGGCTCGACGCTGCGCGCGCGCACCGAGAAGCGCTCGATCACCGGCGAGTGCACGGCGGCCACCGTGGCGGCGCGCTGGCCCGGGTAGGCATGCTGCGCCACCGCAGGGGTTGCCACCATGGCGGCGGCGATGGGAGACAGCAGCAGGGCTGCTGCGAAACGGCGGGTACGAAGGGTAGCTTGCATGATTCACCTCCAGGTTGAACAAGGCGCCTTTTGTGTTGGCGTGGAGGGAAGTCTGCGCGGGGCACCGTGAACGGCTCCTGAACCTGGAGCGGGCGTTGGCGGGCGAAGTTGTAACGCTTCGTCTTTGAATGACCGGACGCAAAAGTCGCAAAGGTTCCGCAAAAGTCGCGAAAGGACAACCGAAGAACGGATGTCCTTTTGCGAGCTTTGGCTGTTCCCTTTTGCGACTTTTGCGTCCGGCAGTTCCGGTTTGGCAGAGGCCTGCCGCGGCCCTCAGTCGGCCGTGATCTTCGAAGCCTTGATCGTCTTCGCCCAGAACTCGGTTTCGCTCTTCACCATCGCATCCAGCGCCGCCGGCGGCTGGTAGCGCAGCTCGATGCCGGCAGTGTTGGCGCGGGTCCTGGCTTCGGGCGTGTCGAGCGCTTGCCGGATGCCGGTGGTGAGCTTGTCCACCACGTCGGGCGGCGTGCCGGCGGGCGCGAAGATGGCCACCCACGACTCCAGCTCGAAGCCCTTCAGGCCGGCCTCGGCCGTGGTGGGCACGTTGGGCAGGCCCGGGTGCCGCGTCTTGCCGGTGACGGCGAAGCCCTTCAGCTTGCCCTGCTGCACGTGGCCCATCACCGACGGCGGCGTGGTCATGAACACCTGCACCTGGCCCGACAGCACGTCGCGGATCGCGTCGCCGGAGCCCTTGTACGGGATGTGGACCATGCTGGTGCCGGTCTGCGTCTTGAACATCTCGGTGCCGATGTGCGAGACCGAACCGTTGCCCTGCGAAGCGTAGCTGAGGCGGCCCGGATTCTTCTTCAGGTGCGCGATGAACTCCTGCAGGTTGTTCGCGGGCACCGAGGGATGCGCGGCGATGACGTTGGTGGCCACGGTCACCAGCGCGATGGGCGTGAAGTCCTTCTGCGCCCACGGCAGGCGCGGCGACAGCGACGGATTGCCGACGTGGTACGCGGAGTACGACGTCAGCAGCGTGTAGCCGTCGGCCGGCGCGCGCGCGACGAAGCCGTAGGCCACGTTGCCGCTGCCGCCGCCGCGGTTGTCCACCACGATGCTCTGGTTCAGCACCTTGCCCAGCGAGTCGGCGACGATGCGCGCCGACGTGTCCACCAGTCCGCCGGGCGGGTTGGGCACGATCAGGGCGATGGGCTTGGCGGGCCAGGCCTGCGCCAGCGCCAGCGGCGAGAGCATGGCGAAAGCCGCGGCGGCGATGCCGCGGGCAAGGAGGGGGCGTCGTTGCATGGGGAGTCTCCGGTCGTTTGTCGTTCAGCTGGCGATCACGCCGCGGCTGCGCAGCCCGGCGATCTGTTCTTCGGTGAGGCCGAGTTCGTGCAGCACGGCGTCGGTGTCCTGGCCCAGGCGCGGTGCATTGCGACGCTGCGCGCCCGGCGTGCGCGACAGCTTGGGCACGACGCCCGGCACCGTGAGCGGCTCGCCGTCGTCGAGGCGAATTTCCTGCAGCATGCCGCGCGCCGCGTAATGCGGGTCGGCGGCGATGTCGGCCACGGTGTAGATGCGGCCGGCCGGGACCGACGCGCCTTCCAGCACCTTCAAGGCCTCGTCCACCGTGCGCGGCGCGGTCCACGCGCCGATGGCGGCGTCGATTTCCTCGACGCGCTTCACGCGGCCGGCGTTGTCCGCCAGCGCCGGATCGTTGGCCAGGTCGGCCCGCCCGATCGACGTCATCAGGCGCTTGTAGATGCTGTCGCCATTGCCCGCGATGAGCACGTAGCCATCGCTGCACGCGTAGGCGTTGGTGGGCGCAATGCCCGGCAAGGCGCTGCCGGCCGGGCCGCGCACCGCGCCGAACGCACTGTACTCGGGCAGCAGGCTTTCCATGCAGTTGAACACCGCTTCGTACAGCGCGACGTCGATCACCTGGCCGCGGCCGGAACGCTGCCGCTCGTGCAGCGCGGCCAGGATGCCGATCACGCCGTGCAAGGCAGCCAGCGTGTCGCCGATGCTGACGCCCACCCGCACGGGCACCCGCCCGGGCTCGGCGGTGAGGTGGCGCAGGCCGCCCATGGCCTCGCCCACCACGCCGAAGCCGGGGCGGTCGCGGTAGGGGCCGGTCTGGCCGTAGCCACTGATGCGCAGGACGATCAGCCGCGGATTGGCTTCGAGCAGCTGCTGCGGATCGAGCCCCCAGCCTTCCAGCGCGCCGGGCCGGAAGTTCTCCACCAGCACGTCGGCTTCGCGCGCGAGGCGGCGCACGATGTCCTGGCCTGCCGGCTGCCGCAGGTCCAGCGCCAGCGACTTCTTGTTG
>JAJTCN010000060.1 GCA_021323335.1 Ramlibacter sp. | reverse complement strand
CTTCACGTCCTTGATGACGTCGAACTCCACGTTCCACAGCTGGCCGTTCTTCTTCTCGACCTTGCGCAGGTAGATGTTGTGCACGACGTCGCGGGTCTGTGCGTCGATGAACACCGGGCCGCGCGGGCTTTCGAAGATCTGGCCCTTCATGGCGGTGACGAGCGCTTCGCCGCCGCCCTTGCCGCCGGTCTTCTTGAGCGCTTCGTAGATGACGCGCATGCCGTCGTAGCCGCCCACGGCCATGAAGTTCGGGCGAAGGCCCTTGTTGGCCTTCTGGAAGGCGTCGACGAACTTCTTGTTGGCGGGCGAGTTGTGGTCGGTGGAATAGTGGTGCGAGGTGACCACGCCCAGGGCGACGTCGCCCATTTCCGGCAGCAGGTCGTCATCCGTCACGTCGCCGGTGCCGATCAGGCGGATGCCGGCCTTGTCCATGCCGCGCTCGGCGAACTGCTTCATCAGCGCCGAGCCCGCGCCGGACGGCACGAACACGAACAGCGCGTCGGGCTTGAGGTCGCGCACCTTCTGCAGGAAAGGGGCGAAGTCCGGGTTGGCCAGCGGCACGCGCAGCTTGTCGTTGACCTTGCCGCCGTTGAACAGGAAGCGGTCGTTGAAGAAGCGTTCGGCGTCGATACCGGGGCCGTAGTCGGACACCAGGGTCACCACGGACTTGATGCCGTTCTTCGGCGCCCAGTCGGCCAGCGCCACGGAGGCCTGCGGCAGCGTGAAGCTGGTGCGGATGATGAAGGGCGAGGCTTCGGTGATGCTGGAGGTGGCGGCGGCCATCACCACCAGCGGCGTCTTGGACTGCGTGGCGATCGGCGCCACGGCCAGGGCGGAGGGCGTGATGCCCATGCCGGCCAGCACGTTGACCTTGTCGTTGACGGCCAGTTCCTGCGCCAGCCGGCGGGTGTTGGCCGGCACGCTGCCGTCGTCCTTGAGGATCAGCTGCACCCTCTTGCCGGCGACGGTGTCGCCGTTCTGCGCCATCCACAGCTTCGCCGCGGCCTCGATCTGGCGGCCGGTGGTGGCCTGCTGGCCCGTCATCGGCAGGATCAGGCCGATCTTGAACACGTTGTCCTGGGCCAGCGCGATGCCGCTGGCGCCCAGTGCGGCAACCGCCACGGCGGTGTGCAGGAAGGTTCTCTTTTGCATGGCGGGAGTCTCCTTTGGGAAAGGGTTGGCTGGCGCGCGCGAAGTCGCGCCGCCGGATGCGTCGGTGCGCATTCTGAGCGCGTCCGGCACGCCGACAAAGCCCGGCGCGTGCCTAGCAGTTATTTCGATTTGCGATAGCCGATGGGCTGGTATCTCGTTCGATCGAGGGCCCGGAACCGCCGAGCTTACCCCCTTCCACGGCGGGCCGGCCTAGGCCCGCTGCCGGATCAGGCGCACGGCCGGCAGGCGGTCGAGGTGCTGGCCTTGCATGGCTTCGCGCAGGTTGCGCTGCGCGATGCGCGAGTGCTCGCGCATGATCGCCTCGGCCCGCGCGCCCTCGCGCCGCTCGATGGCGTCGAGCACCTGCCGGTGCTGGTCCTGCGCCACGATCAGCATGTCGCGCGCCCGCGGCGTGTCGGCCTGCACGACCACGAAGCCGGAAGGCGATGCGAAAGGCAGGTTGACCACCCGCTCCAGCTCGCGCGCCAGCACCGTGCTGCCCGCCATCTCCGACAGCAGGTTGTGGAAGCGCTGGTTCAGGCGCACGTAGCGCGTGAACGATTCGTCGTCGAGCGCGGGCTGCCGCAGCACCTCGTCCACTTCGTCGAGGCAGGCGCGCGCGTCGCCCAGCACCGATTCGGCCACCCCGCGCTCGGCGGCCAGCCGCGCCGCCAGTCCCTCGACGGTGCCGCGCAGCTCGATGGCATCGGACACATCGCGCTCGGAGAACGTGCGCACCGCATAGCCGCCGTTGGGCAAGGCGTCGAGCAGGCCCTCCTGCTCCAGCCGCATGAGGGCGGCGCGGATCGGCGTGCGCGAGACGCCGAGGCGCTCCACGATCGCCAGTTCGGCGATGCGGGCGCCGCCGGGCAGCTCGCCGGCCAGGATCATTTCGCGCAACTTCAATTGCGCCTTGACGGCCTGGGAACCCCCCGTTTCATCGCGCTCTGTATACATAACAGGAGATTATCGATCTCGCACCAGGGCGTCAACCGGCAGCTTCCCCAATGAAGAGGCTGATCACGGTCTCCGCCGGATGTATACAACGAGGCGGCTTTTCAGCATAATCCGGCCCATCCCCTCCACTCCCTTCCCGCGCCCCGCCATGTTTCCCAAGAACGCCTGGTACGTCGCCTGCACGCCCGACGAAATCGATGCGAAGCCCCTGGGCCGCACCATCTGCAACGAGAAGATCGCCTTCTACCGCGGCGCCGACGGCAAGGTGGCGGCGGTCGAAGACTTCTGTCCGCACCGCGGCGCGCAACTGTCCCTCGGCTTCGTCTGCGAGGGCAACCTGGTCTGCGGTTACCACGGGCTGGTGATGGGCTGCGACGGCAAGACGGTGTCGATGCCGGGCCAGCGCGTCGGCGGCTTCCCGAAGATCAAGGCCTATCCCGTGGTGGAAAGGTACGGCTTCGTCTGGGTCTGGCCCGGCGACGCGGCGCAGGCGGACGCGTCGAAGATCCACCACCTGGCGTGGGCCGACAACCCCGAGTGGGCCTATGGCGGCGGGCTGTACCACATCCACTGCGACTACCGCCTGATGGTGGACAACCTGATGGACCTGACGCACGAGACCTACGTGCACTCCACCAGCATCGGCCAGAAGGAGATCGACGAGACGCCGGTCACCACCAAGACCGTCGGCGAGACCGTCGTCACCAGCCGCTTCATGAACAACGTGATGCCGCCGCCGTTCTGGAAGGCCAACCTGCGCGGCAACAACCTGGCCGACGACGTGCCGGTGGACCGCTGGCAGGTGTGCCACTTCGTGCCGCCCAGCCACGTGATGATCGAGGTCGGCGTGGCCCACGCCGGCAAGGGCGGCTACGACGCCGACGCCAGGGACAAGGTGTATTCGATCGTGGTGGACTTCCTCACGCCCGAAACCGACACGACCATGTGGTACTTCTGGGGCATGGCGCGCAACTTCAACCCGAAGGACCGCAACCTCACGGCGCAGATCCGCGACGGCCAGGGCAAGGTGTTCGCGGAGGACACCGCGGTGCTGGAGGCGCAGCAGCGCAACCTGCTGGCGCACCCCGATCGCAAGCTGCTGCTGCTGAACATCGATGCCGGCGGCGTGCAGGCGCGCCGCATCATCGACAAGCTCGTCGCCGCCGAACAACCGCAGAAGCTCGCCGCCTGACGCCATGACGCAAATCGCAGTGAAGGTCCTGCGCAAGAAGCAGGAAGCGCTGGGCATCACCAGCTTCGAACTGGGCAAGCCCGATGGCAGCGCCCTGCCCGGCTTCAGCGCCGGCTCGCACGTGGACGTGCAGGTGCCGGGCGGCGTGACCCGCCAGTACTCGCTGTGCAACGACGCGGCGGAGCAGCATCGCTACCGCATCGCCGTGCTGCGCGACCCGGCCTCCCGCGGCGGCTCCGTGGCCATGCACGACGCGCTGAAGGAGGGCGACACGCTGCTGATCAGCGAGCCGCGCAACCACTTCCCGCTGGTGCACGCCAAGCGCACGCTGCTGTTCGCGGGCGGCATCGGCGTGACGCCGCTGCTGGCGATGGCGCAGCGGCTGTCCGCCATCCAGGCTGATTTCACGCTGCACTACTGCACCCGCTCGGCCGAGCGCACGGCTTTTCGCGACGAGATCGCGGCCTCGGCCTTCGCCGGCAAAGTGCAGTATCACTTCGACGACGGCCCGCCGTCGCAGAAACTCGCGCTGGACAAGGTGCTGGCGAAGCCCGAGCCCGGCACCCATGTCTACGTGTGCGGGCCCACCGGCTTCATCGACTGGGTCGTGAAGTCCGCGGAAGGCTGGGGCTGGGGCAAGGACCAGGTGCACGTCGAGTACTTCGGCGCGGCGACACAGGACACCACGGGCGACCGGCCCTTCACCGTGAAGATCGCCAGCAGCGGCGCCACCTACGAGGTGCCCGCCCACCAGACGGTGGTGCAGGCGCTGCAGCCGCACGGCATCGAGATCCTCACCTCCTGCGAGCAAGGCGTCTGCGGCACCTGCATCACGCGGGTGCTGGAAGGCGAGTGCGACCATCGCGACCTGTACTTCACCGACGAGGAGAAGGCGAAGCACGACCAGTTCACGCCTTGCTGTTCGCGGGCGAAGACTTCCGTATTGGTCCTCGACCTTTGAGGATGTCGCGGTTCGGGCTGCGCCGCTCACCACGACCTACGAGGGAGCACGACCTCGCCCGTAGGTCGTGGTGAGCGCGAAGCCGAACCGCGACACCCGTCCACTAGAATCCCGCGATCCCCCGAGAGAGACAAACCATGATGCAACTCCCCGCCCGCTACGACCACGTCGGCAGCTTCCTCCGCCCGAAGTACCTCATCGAGGCCCGCGCCCAGAAGGCCCGCGGCGACATCACGCCGCAACAGCTGCGCGAGGTGGAGGACAAGGCCATCGCCGAGATCGTCCAGTTCCAGCAGGACGTGGGCCTCAAGAGCATCACCGACGGCGAGTTCCGCCGCACGTACTTCCACATCGACTTCCTCGAGCAGCTCGGCGGCGTCAAGACCGACATCCCGGTCACCATCAAGAAGCCCGACGGCACCGAGGAACTGGCGCCGCCCGTGATCCGCGTCATCGACAAGGTGCGCCACGCCAAGGACATCCAGAAAGCCGACTTCGAGTACCTGAAGTCGCAGGTGGCCGCCGGCAACACGCCCAAGGTCACGATCCCCTCGCCCACCATGCTGCACTTCCGCGGCGGCCGCGCCGGCATCAGCAAGGAGGCGTACCCGGAGCTCGAGCCGGCTTTCTACGACGACGTGGCCAAGGCTTACGGCGACGAGCTGCGCTCGCTGTTCGACGCCGGTTGCCGCTACGTGCAGATGGACGACACCAACCTGGCCTACCTGTGCGACGAGAAGATGCGCGAGGCCGCCCGCCAGCGCGGGGACGACCCCAACGAACTGCCGCATCGCTACGCCAAGTTCATCAACAAGGTGGTGGCCCAGAAGCCGCAAGGCATGCTGCTGGCCATGCACCTGTGCCGCGGCAACTTCAAGAGCACCCACGCCGCCGCCGGCAACTACGAGCCGGTCGCCGAGGCGCTGCTGAAGGAAATGGACATCGACGCCTACTTCATGGAGTACGACGACGAGCGCTCCGGCGACTTCCGCCCGCTGCGCTACCTGCCCAAGGGCAAGACGGTGGTGCTGGGCCTGGTGACCACCAAGTTCGGCCAGCTCGAGAACAAGGACGCGCTGAAGCGCCGCATCGAGGAGGCGGCGAAGTACGCTCCCATGGAGCAGCTGGCGCTGTCGCCCCAGTGCGGCTTCTCCAGCACGGTCCACGGCAACAACATCGCGGTGGAAGACCAGCGCAACAAGCTGCGCCTGGTGATCGAGACGGCGCAAGAGATGTGGGGCTGACCCGCAGTGAAGTACCAGAGCGCGCATGACTTCCTGGCCCACGTGGCCGCCCGCAACCCCGGCCAGCCCGAGTTCCTGCAAGCCGTGAGCGAAGTGATGGAGAGCCTGTGGCCCTTCATCGACCAGCACAAGAAGTACGCCGAGCACGGCCTGCTGGAGCGGCTGGTCGAGCCCGAGCGGCTGATCCAGTTCCGCGTGAGCTGGATCGACGACAAGGGCGACGTGCAGGTCAACCGCGGCTACCGCATCCAGCACAGCTCTGCGATCGGCCCGTACAAGGGCGGCCTGCGCTTCCACCCCTCCGTCAACGCATCGATCCTGAAATTCCTGGCCTTCGAGCAGACCTTCAAGAACGCGCTGACCACGTTGCCCATGGGCGGCGGCAAGGGCGGCAGCGACTTCGACCCCAAGGGCCGCAGCCCCGGTGAAGTGATGCGCTTCTGCCAGGCCTTCATCACCGAGCTGTTCCGCCACATCGGCGGCGACACCGACGTGCCGGCCGGCGACATCGGCGTAGGCGGCCGCGAGGTCGGCTTCATGAACGGCATGATGAAGAAGCTGACCAACCGCGCCGACTGCGTCTTCACCGGCAAGGGCCTCTCGTACGGCGGCTCGCTGATCCGCCCCGAGGCCACCGGCTACGGCACGGTGTATTTCGCCGAGGAAATGCTCAAGCGCTCCGGCCGCGGCTTCGCCGGCCTGCGCGTCAGCGTCTCCGGCTCCGGCAACGTCGCGCAATACGCCGTGGAGAAAGCGCTGGCGCTGGGCGCGAAGGTGGTCACCGTCTCCGACTCCAGCGGCACGGTGCTCGACGAGGATGGCTTCACCCCGGCCAAGCTCGCCGAACTGATGGAGGTGAAGAACCACCTGTACGGCCGCGTCAGCGAATACGCGGAGCGCACGAAGAGCCGCTTCCTCCCGGGCGTGCGTCCGTGGGGCGTGAAGGTGGACGTGGCGCTGCCCTGCGCCACCCAGAACGAGCTGGACGAAGAAGACGCGCGCACGCTGGTGAAGAACGGGGTGCTGTGCGTCGCCGAGGGCGCCAACATGCCGTCCACCCTGGCCGCGGTGCAGGTGTTCGAGCAGGCTGGCGTGCTGTATGCGCCCGGCAAGGCCAGCAACGCCGGCGGCGTCGCCACTTCCGGGCTGGAGATGAGCCAGAACGCCATGCGCCTGTCGTGGCCGCGCGACGAGGTGGACGCGCGGCTGCTCAGCATCATGTGCGGCATCCACGCCGCCTGCGTGCAGCACGGGGAGCGGGCCGACGGCAGCGTGAGCTACGTCGACGGCGCCAATATCGCCGGCTTCGTGAAGGTGGCCGACGCGATGCTGGCGCAGGGCGTCACCTGATCGCCCCCGCCGTGCCCGGCGGCGGGTGACAATCGGGGCATGGCGAACGTATTGTTGATCGAGGACGATGACGCCCAGCGCTTCATCGCCAGCTTCGCGCTGAAGAAGGCGGGGCACCAGGTGCGCGAGGCCGCGGACGGCCCGCAGGGCGTGACCGCGGCGCGGCACGAGCGGCCGGAAGTCATCGTCTGCGACGTGATGATGCCCGGCATGACGGGCTACGAGGTGGTGGCCGCGCTGCGCGCCGACACCGGGCTGGCCAACGTGCCCGTCATCCTGCTGACCGCCATGTCCGACCGCAAGCACATGCGGCAGGGCATGACGGCCGGCGCCGACGACTACCTGACCAAGCCGTACCGGCCGGACGAATTGTGCGAGGCCATCAACGCCGTCATCGCCCGCCGGCAGGTGCAGGAGGATGCCTTCCGCAGTTCGATCTCGGGCCTGGTGGAAAGCGAGCTGGAAAAGCAGAAGGAGTCGCTGGGCCGCCAGTACGAGTCGCAACTGCAGCGCGAGATCAACGCCCGCTGGACGCGCAGCGCCAACGAGTCCGGCGACGTGCACCTGGACCACGCCTGCGTGCTGCTGGCGGACCTGCTGGGCGGCATCCTGCCTGCGCCGGAGGCGGAGCTCGCCAGCCGCCTGAAGCAGGTGCAGCAGACCGCCCGCGACACGCTCTACCTGTTCGGCGCCGACTACGTGCTGCCTTACGGCAGCAAGCTGGTCGCCGTGTTCCGCGGCGACGAGGCGACGCTGACCACGCCGGTGGAACTGCGCGTGCTGCGCGCCGCGGTGGCGCTGTCCAAGTCGGCCCCGCGCCTGCGCTCCTACACGGTGGCCATCCACACCGGACCGGTGGCGCTGGTGGCGGTGAACGACGGGCTGCACGGCGACCTGGGCCACACGCTGGTGCCCGGCGAATGCGTCAGCGCCGCCTCGGCGATGGAGGAAGCCGCCGCCGCCAACGGCTGGCGCATCGCAGCGTCCGAGGCGATGTTGAAGGCGGTCGATCCGCACGCCGCGGTCGGCCGCCGCGCGACCACCGAGCGGGGGGACCCGACGGTCGAAATCACCGGGCTGGCCAGCGCTTGAACGGCGCGGCGGCGCCGCGCAGAATGGGACGCAGGAGCCCACCATGACACCGACGATCTCCCGCCGCCCCCTGCTTGCGGCCCTCGCCGCCTCGGCCCTCCCCGGCTGGGCCGGCGCTCAGGCGGCCAAGGGCATGCAGAGCTGGAAACTCGCCACCTCCCGCCGCACCGGGATCCACGACGTGGCGCCGGCCCCGGACGGCGGCGTTTGGTTCAGCGCCCAGGCCAGCGGCCACCTGGGCTGGTTCGAGCCGGCGACGGGCCGGACCGAGCTGGTCCCGCTGGGCTCCGGCTCCTCGCCCCACGGCGTGATCCAGGGGCCGGACCGTGCCGCGTGGCTCACCGACAGCGGCCAGAACGCCATCGTGCGCGTGAGCTGGCCGGACCGGAAGATCACCGCGTACCCGCTGCCGCAGGGCACGGGCTACGCCAACCTGAACACGTGCGCCTTCGACGGCAGCGGCGACCTGTGGTTCACGGGACAGAGCGGTTACGTCGGCCGCGTGGCGGTGCGCACCGGCGAGGTGACGGTCAAGCCGTCGCCGCGCGGCCGCGGGCCGTACGGCATCTGCACGACGCCGGCCGGCGACGTCTGGTGGTGTTCGCTGGCCGGCTCCTTCATCGCGCAGGTCGACCGCCGCACCGGCGAGTCCCGCATCGTGGAGCCGCCCACGCGCGACCAGGGCGCCCGGCGCGTGTGGAGCGACAGCCGCGGCCGCATCTGGGTGAGCGAATGGAACAGCGGCCAGCTGTCCATGCACGACCCCGCCGCCAACACCTGGCGGGCCTGGCGGCCGCCCGGCGACAAGCCGCGGATCTACGCCGTGTACGTCGACGAGCGCGACACGGTGTGGGCCAGCGACTTCGGCGGCAACGCCGTCTGGTCCTTCGACCCGCGCAGCGAGAAATTCGAGAAGCACGCACTGCCGCGCGACAGCGGCAACGTGCGGCAGATCCTGGGCCGCAAGGGCGAGGTGTGGCTGCCCGAAAGCGGCACCGAGCACATCACGGTCATCCGGACCTAGGAAGGGGCCTCCTAGCGGTGCACGGTGAACACGTGCGCCTGGACCTTCCCGTCGATGGGCCCGCGTCCGAAGCGCTGCGCCAGCGCCTGCGCCGCGGCGTCGGTGGCGGCCACCAGCCGGCCCTGGTCCCGCGCCTCGATCTCGCTGCGCAGCGGCGTGCCCTGGCAGAACGCCACCGCGGGGATGTGGGGCGACGGCGCCCGGCTGCGGGCCGTGACGGTCTCCACCTCCGGCACGCGCGTGAAGCCGGCGCGCCCCAGCTCGCCCATCAGCGCGTCGATGTCGTGGCTGCCGTGCGGCACGCGCGCCAGGAAGCGGGGCGGGTCCGACGGGTACCGGCGCCCGAGCGCCTGCGTCACGGTATCGGCGAATTCGTTGTGCTCGATGCGGTCCCACACGTTGAACAGAAGCACGCCGCCGGGGCGCAGCACGCGCCGCGCCTGCGCGAACGCCTGCGCCTTGTCCGGGAAGAACATCACGCCGAACTGGCAGACCACGGCGTCGAACGAAGCGTCCGCGAACGGCAGGGCCATCGCGTCGGCCTGCTGCCATCGCACCTGCCTCGGCACGCCCACGGCTGCGGCCTGCTCCAGCATCGGCTGGTTCAGGTCGGTGGCAACGAGTTCACAGGCGGCCGGAAGGCAATGCGCCAGCCGTCGGGTGACCACGCCGGTGCCCGCCGCGACCTCCAGCACCTGGTCGAGATGCCGGCCCTGCAGCCGCTCCGCCAGTTCGGCGGCATAGGGTTCGAAGATCAGCGGGACCAGGTACTGCTCGTACATCTGGGGAATGGAGCCCGCGAACCGCCGGTCGACGCTGGAAGCATGCATGGTGCACCTCCGAACGGCCGATTTCACTCCTGCCGCGAAGGATGCGCAAGGTGGGATACGGCGTGAGACAACGCCGCGCGGGCCAGCAGGCGGGTGGAATCCAGCGTGGGAACAGGGGCATTGGCGTCGCCCATGATCAGCGGCAGCTCGGTGCACCCCAGAACCACCGCATCGCAACCGCGCTCCTTGAGGTGCATCACCACCTGCTCGAAGCGCGCGACGCTGGCCGGCACGATGCGGCCCGGCACGAGCTCGTCCATGATGATGCGCCCGACCTCCTCGCACTCCGCCTCGCCGGGACGCAGGTATTCGACCCCCGCGCGCCGCAACGCGTCCGGGTAGACCTCGCTGCGCACCAGCCAGGTGGTGCCGGTCAGGCCGACCCGCCGGAAGCCGCGCGCCCGGGCCTCCTGCGCCACGATCCGCGGCATGTGCAGCCACGGCAGCGGGCTGAGTGGTTCCACCAGGTGCAGCGCCTGGTGGATGGTGTTGTCGGGACAGACCAGGAAGTCGGCGCCGGCCGCCGCCAGCTTGCGCGCCGAGGCCAGCATCAGCTCGGCGATGCCTTGCAGGTCCCCGTGCTCCAGGCAATGCACGTACTGCGCCAGCGAGGGCGTGTGCATCGAAATCTCCGGGTGCGCGTGCGGTCCGAGCAAGGCGGCGCCTTCGCTGCAGATCGTGCGGTAGCACAGCGCCGCGCCTTCCGCGGAGCAGCCGACGATGCCGATGTGCAATGTCATGCGCCATTCTTCAGGGCGAGCGGACCGGGGTCAAGCGACACTCCGCATCGCCCGAACGGAGGATGCCCCGGCGGTACCGGCCACCTTGCGCCTCGCGCCGCCGCCGCATAGGCTGTCGCCAGGCAGGAGGTGCGTGGCATGGAGGACTTCAGTGCCCTGGACGAAGCCCGGGTCGTCCACTTCAAGTGGACCTACCGGAGCCTGGGTCGCGACGAACTGAACCAGCTCGTGGCAAGCCGCGCCACGCTGGAGCGCGAGGCTGCCGCGGCGCTGGACCAGGTGCTGGCGGAACGCGGAGAGCTCCCTCCGGAAGCACTGGCCCGCACCTACCGCGGATTCGGCGGGTACGTGGCGCAGCATTTCCACGGGGACTTCTCGCTGGCGCGCTCGTACTGGCTCCACGTCTTCCTCCTGTCGTCCCTCGCCGGCGCCGCACTGGTCACGCTCGTGCGCGTCACGGAGCCGATGCTCAGCGCGACGCAGCTCTCCATCATGCTGCTGGCGGGCGCCGCGTTGGTCATCGCGATCTGGGTATGGGGCGTGGTGGGCGCCTGGCGGTCGTCGAGCAAGCACGCGGATCGCGGTGGCCGCGAGCTCTGGGTCGTGCTGGCGAAGGTCGCCCTTGCGCTGGGCGTGCTGCGCAACGTGGGCGAGCTCATGGCCCTGACTCCCGTTTTCTGGGACCACGCCAAGGTGGCCCTGGGTCACCAGCCGGGGCGACCCGTGGAACTGGTGGTCCGCGCCGACGGCAAGTCCCTGCTGCTGCGCGGCGGCATCAACGACCACACCGCCGACGCCCTGGAGCGGGCCCTGCGCGCAGCCCCGGGCGTGACCACGGTCGTCCTGGAATCCGAGGGCGGGTGGATCCGGCAGGGCCGCCTGATCAGGGATGTCATCGCGCGCCGGGGGCTGAACACCTACGTGGAGTCGGAGTGCAACTCGGCCTGCACCATTGCCTTCCTGGCGGGCAAGGACCGGGCGATCGCCCCGGGAGCGCGCCTGGGCTTCCATGCGTTCCGCGGCCTGGGCAACGTGCGGTCGATGGATTCGGAGAAAGAGGTGTATGGCGCGGCCGGCCTCGGGGAACGCTTCATCCGCCGGATCGCCTCCACCTCGCACACGTCGTTGTGGTACCCCTCGCCCACCGAGCTGCTGGACCAGCGGGTCATCACCCGCACCAGCCGCGGAGGCGAGACGGCGGCACTGGCCACCACCGTGAAGAGCCGCGACGAAGTGCGCCAGGCCTTCCTGCAACACGCCACGTATGCGCTGGTGGAGGCCCACTATCCGGGCCGTTTCGACGCCATCGTCGACGCGGCATGGCGCGCGCTGCGCGCCGGCCGCGCCGACATGCACGTCTATGCCGCCGCCCGCGCGGAGCTCGGCGCGTTGACGCGCGAACTGCTCCCCGGCGTGAACGACGCCACGCTCCTGAGCTTCATCGTGCTGCTGGCCGACCAGGCGACTGCGCTGCAACCCCATGCGCCGGACCTGTGCGTTGAAACGGTCTTCCGCCTGTCGGGTGAGCCGATGGAGTTGCGGGAGCTGTTGCCCCGCTCCTTCGCCGCGCGCGAAGAAGCGCTGCTGCGCGCCATGATCGAAACCAGCTCACCCCGCAATGCGCTGAAGGCACGCGAAGGCGACGTGCAGGCCGCGCTGCGCGGCCTGTTCCCGCGCATGCGCCCCGCGGACGTCGGCGCGATCCGGTCCTTGCGCAAGGGGGACCGAACGGACCTCGCGGCGCAGTGCACGGCCGGCATCGCGCTGCTCGATACATTGATCCGGCAGCCGGCCGGCGAGAGGGCGCGTCGCGCGAGGATCCTGTTCGCCTCCTGAAGCCGAGGGCCAGCGGCGCTCTGCCTCGGCCGGTGTCAACGCACTTCGGCATGAACGTACGAGCCCCAGGGACAGAAGCTCCCCACCCGGCGCAGCCAGTAACCCAGGTCCGCCTCCACCATGCTGGGGCGGCCGTCGCACAGCTCGATCGACACTTCGGCCAGCGCCACGTCGCGCGTGAAATGCCAGCTCCAGTCCAGGTTGTGGCCGCCGTTGCCCGCGCGGATGGGGCCGGCGGCGAACAGGCGCCGCTGCGCCGCCGGCATGGCCAGCTGCGCGCGCGCCTGCGCGATGAATGCGGGGGACGAGGTGGACACGCGGAACGCCTCGGCCGGCCCCAGCCCCCGCATGCGAAAGGCAAAGGTGACGCTGTCGGGCGCCGCCTCACCGCCCCCGCACGCAACGAGCACGAGGCCGGCGAGGCCGATGACGACGCCACGCACGCAGGACCGCGGTGCGGGCGGCATCGGCTCGATGGCCATGATTCACATGCTGCTGCGCACGCAGCGCATCAGGAACGCCGGCCCGTCCGGGGTGGGAACGATGCCGACGCGGCGGAACCCGGCCTTTTCGTAGCAACGAACGGCGCGTGCGTTGTGAGGCGCGGGATCGGTCTGCACGGCGGTGACCTGCGGGTCCTCGAACAGGCGGTCCAGGAACGCCCGGATCATCGCGGTTCCCAGTCCCTGGCCGAGGCGGTGCTCGTCCAGCAGGAACTGGTCGATGCCGCGGGCGCCGGGGTCGGTCTCCTCCGGCCACCAGCCGTCGCCGGAATCGACGACCACATAGGACTGGATGAAGCCCACGGGCTCGGCGGCCTCGTACGCGACGTAGGCGCGCGTCGATTCCGTCCCCTGCACCACGGGCAGGTACTCCTGCCGGATGCCGTTCAACGACCGCGGGTTCTCCCACCACTGCGCGACATGCGGCCGCTGCACCCATTCGTGCAGGCGCGGCAGGTCAGCCGCCGACAGCGGCCGGAACTCGAAGCGCGGGCTAGCGGGCGTCCCAGACATTCGCCTTCTCCGCGAAATCGGGACGCTGGGGGTTGACGACGCAGAAGCGCTGCCCGGTCGGCGCCTCCATCACCCACCAGTGCTTGACGAACTTCACCCGCCTGGCGCCCAGCCGCTCCAGCCGCGCCACCTCGGCTTCGATGTCGTCGGTCTCGATGTCGATGTGCACCCGGCTGGGATGCTGCACGGCCTGCACCAGCACGGTGGGCCCCTCCGCCGGCGCATCGAGCAGGCGGTAGCCCGAACCGTTGGGGTCCTTCAGCGGCCTGGCCGACCAGCCCAGCGCCTGCGACCAGAACTGCGTGACCTGCTCGACGTCCGTCGACTCGCAGTCGATGACGATGGTGCCGAGGCGGCTCCTGTGCATGGCGTCTCCTCAGTGGTCGGTGGCGGCCAGCCGGGCGCCCAGCCCCGCGAACGCGGCGGAGAAGCCGTAGCGCAGCCACGCCTGCACGCGGGGCGACTCGATCACGAGCGTGCGGAACGCGTGGGCGATGAAGCCGTAGATGACGAATACGACGAAAGTCATGGCCATGAACACCGCGCTCAGCAGCAGCAACTGCGGCAGGGGCTGGCTTGCGGCCGGGTCCACGAACTGCGGCAGGAAGGCCAGGAAGAAGATGGTCAGCTTGGGGTTGAGGATGTTCAGCAGGAACGCCTTGGCCACCAGCCCGGCCGCCGTCGCCCGCGACACCCGCGCGTCGACGACGAAGGCGGATTTGTCGCGCCAGGTGGCGTAGGCCACGTAGAACAGGTACAGCACGCCGGCGACCTTGAGCACCTGGAAAGCCAGCGCGCTGGTGTGCATGATGGCCGCCAGTCCGGCCACGGTGGCGGCCAGGTGCGGCAGGATGCCGGCGGTGCAGCCCAGCGCCGCGTAGATGCTGGCGCGCCGGCCCTGCACCAGCCCGGTGGACACCGTGTAGATCACGCCGGTGCCGGGGATGAGCACGACGATGAGCGAGGTGACGAGGAATTCGAAGGTGATCATTGCTTCGCCAGGGCCTGGAAATCGCGACATGGTGCCAAGTCGCCGGCGTCCCCGCAAGGCCGCAGCTGGATTTACAGTGTCCTGCCATGCACCTCATCCAGCTGTTGCTCCCCCTCTACGACAACGCGGGCCAGCCTTTCCCGCCCGCGCTGTACGACGGCGTGCGCAGGGAACTGGTGGAACGCTTCGGCGGCCTGACCACTTACAGCCGGGCCCCGGCCAAGGGCCTGTGGAAGGAGGACGGCGACCCGGTCCGCAAGGACGACATCGTCGTCTACGAGGTCATGGCGGACGCGGTGGACCGCGCCTGGTGGGCGGGCTACCGCCAGGAGCTGGAGGCGCAATTCCAGCAGGACGAACTGGTGGTGCGGGCGCAGGCGATGGAGTTGCTGTGAGACCCCGCTACGCAGGGGGATGCACGCCGGGCGCCTCACTGCGCAGCCAATCCGCGCGCCGGTTCCAGGCCAAGGCAAAGGTGAACTTGTACACGACGAACAGGAAGGCGATGGCGACGAGGATGCAGGCTATCGGCCACGCTGGCGACAGCGGCATGAAGCCCACGTAGACGTACCAGCCGTACAGGAGCAAACCGATCGGCACGCCGTAGGCAAGCGCCATTCGCGCCAGGCGCCGGTTGTCCATGCGTTCGGTGCGTGCCGGCCGCAGGTGCAGGAAGGGCCACCAGCCTGCATCCACGTCGCTGACGCGGTTCATCGCATCGACGAGGCGCCGCATCGACCTGCCGTTCAGCCCTTCTTGCTGCCCATGACCAGCAGGACACCGCCGATCACGATGGCGCCGATGCCCGCCCACATCGGGACATTGACCGTTTCCTTTTCCTTGACCGAGAGCTCGAGCGGGCCGAGCTTCACCGCCGTCGTGTCCTTGGTGTAGCTGAAGCCCCCGTAGACGAGGCCGAGCACGCCGGCGACGATGAGAACAATTGCGGCAATCTTGATGGGCGTCATGGGTGTTCTCCGATGTGCGCCCGACCCCGGCGCGGATGCGCGGAGGCGGCGGGCACAAGGCATTGGAGCACAGGAACGAGGCCACACGCCACCGCAGCCCTGCGCGGTGTTGCGTGGCGTCAAAGCGCCGGGACGCTAGCGGGCGGCCTTGACAGACTTGAAAACGTCGGCTGCTATGGCGTCCACTTGCTGGGGCGTGACCTTGGCAAAGATTCCGCTCCAGGCACTGGACGAGGTGTTCTGCTGCTGTTCGCCAAATGGCGTGCCGTCACGCAGGCTGGAAAAGCGTATCCGTGCGTCCACGTACGCGTTGCCCGTCATGACCCCGAAGAACACCCGGGATCCGATCCCGACCATTCGATAATCGTTCACTGTCACGTGCACAAGCGTGCCGTCCTCACCCCGGGCTTGCGGTGTGTCGGGTTCGGCAAAGGCAAAGCCGATGCCGGCGATCTTTGCGTGCTCCGCAAAGGTGTCGTTCCATTCCTTCTTGAATGCGGGCCAGTCCCTCGCTTCGGTCACGTTCTTCGGCCCTGTCATCGTGAGGACGACGCGACGGGACGCGGCGGCGGGAATGATGACAGGCGGGGTCGCCGGGGTTGCGACCGCGGCCGGCGCAGCTGCGGGAGGCGATGCGCTCTTGTCCGGAGAAGACGTCGCGCATCCTGCCAGGACGAGTGCCGCACATAGCCAAAGGGGAGAGGAGGATCGAAGCATGGAACGGTCCAAAAAATTGGTGGGCCATTCTGGCCGCGCTGTTCGATCGATGTAAATCACCCGTTGGGCGGAGCCTACCCTCCCCTTTGCTGCCGGTCCTTCTCGTTCTGCTTCTCGATCCGCTCCCGGGCCGCCAGCCATTCGGCATCGCTCCACTCCCGCAGCTCATAGAAGTTGCCGCCGGTGGCCAGCGCATTGCCGCCATCCATCATGATGCTCTGGCCGGTCAGCCAGTCGCACTGGCCGGGCGCCATCAGGAAGGCGGCAAGGTTCTGCAGTTCCGCCATGCGGCCCGGCCGCGCCATCGGGTTGCGCTCGCGGCTGCGGGCGCCGGGCTCTTCGCCGGGGTTCAGGCGCTTGCTCATGCCCTCGGTGGGGATCTCGCCGGGGCCGACCGCGTTCAGGCGCACGCCGTGCCTGGCCCACTCCACCGCGAGCGACTTCGTCATCACGTCGATGCCGGCCTTGCTCATGGCGGAGGGCACCACGTACGGGCTGCCGTTGTCCACCCAGGTGGTGATGATGCTCATCACGCTGCGGTAAGGTTGCTGCGGCGTCCACTTGCCGGCCTTGGCCTCAGCCACCCAGCGCTTGCCCACCGCCTGGGTCACGTAGAAGGTGCCGTGGAAGACGATGTTGGCGATGGCGTCGAAGGCGCGCGGCGACAGGCTTTCCGTCGGCGCGATGAAGTTGCCGGCGGCGTTGTTGACCAGCCCCGTCAGGCCGCCGTCGGCAAAGAGCGCCTCCACCATTTCCTCGACGCCCTGGGCCACGCGGATGTCGACGCCGAAGGTGTCGATGCGGCGCTCCGGATATTCCTGCCGCCAGGCCGCGGCGGTCTCGTCGCAGACCGCCTTGCGGCGGCCGCAGATGGCGACGTCGGCGCCGAGGGAGAGGAAGCGTTCGGCCATCGCCTGGCCGAGGCCGGTGCCGCCGCCGGTGACGAGGATGCGCTGTCCGGCGAAGAGTTGGGGTGCGTACATGCGGATGACCTCCGGATGCGCAGTGTACGGCGGGGTCGCTTCGCGAACCCGCCCTACGGGGGCCGATTTCGGTGGAGGCGTGGACGCGGTGGCGTAGGGCGGGTTCGCGAAGCGACCCCGCCAGCGGCCGGCTCAATGATGCGACGGCGGCGTGACTTCCCAGTGCTGCATCACCCGCTCGTGCCCGTCCACGCTCTCCAGCCGGACGCGGAAGCCCCACAGGCGGGCGACGTGCTTGACCACCTCCTCGGCGCTGTTGTCCAGGGGACGATCGCCGTGGCGGATGTGGCGCAGGGTGAGGGAGCGGTCGCCCCGGGCGTTGACGTTCCACACCTGGATGTTCGGCTCGCGCCAGCCCAGGTCGTGCTGCCGCGACAGCGATTCGCGCAGGCGGCGATAGCCGTTGTCGTCGTGGATGGCCGCGACCTCCAGCTCCGACTGCGCCGCGTCGTCCAGCACCGCGAACATGCGCATCTCGCGCATCAGCTTGGGCGACAGGTACTGGCCGATGAAGCTCTCGTCCTTGAAGTGCCGCATCGCGTAGTCGAGCGTCTTGATCCAGTCGCTGCCCGCGATGTCGGGGAACCACGCGCGGTCCTCGTCGGTGGGGTTCTCGCAGATGCGGCGGATGTCGGTGAACATCGCGAAGCCCAGCGCATAGGGGTTGATGCCGCTGTACGCGGGGTGCGTGATCGGCGGCTGGAACACCACGTTGGTGTGCGAGCTCAGGATTTCCATCATGTAGCCGTCCGAGAGCATGCCCTCGTCGTACATGGTGTTCAGCAGCGTGTAGTGCCAGAACGTGGCCCAGCCCTCGTTCATCACCTGAGTCTGCCGCTGCGGGTAGAAGTACTGCGCCACCTTGCGCACGATGCGCACCACCTCGCGCTGCCACGGCTCCAGCAGGGGCGCGTTCTTCTCGATGAAGTACAGGATGTTCTCCTGCGGCTCCTCGGGGAAGCGCTTGGCCTCCTTCTTGGCCTGCTTGCCGGCCTTGGTGGGCAGCGTGCGCCACAGGTCGTTGACCTGCTGCTGCAGGTAGGCCTCGCGGTCCTTGCGGCGGTTCTCTTCCTCCACCATGCTGATCTTCTGCGGCCGGCGATAGCGGTCGACG
>JAJTCN010000059.1 GCA_021323335.1 Ramlibacter sp. | reverse complement strand
GCGGTGCGCGTAGTAGATCGGCGCGGGCATCAGCACCGGCGTCTCGTCGCAGGCATAGCCGAACATCAGGCCCTGGTCGCCGGCGCCGGTGTTCAGGTGGTCGTCGGAGGCGTGGTCCACGCCCTGGGCGATGTCGTTCGACTGCTTGTCGTACGCCACCAGCACCGCGCAGCCCTTGTAGTCGATGCCGTATTCGGTGTTGTCGTAGCCGATGCGCTTGATGGTGTCGCGCGCGACCTGGATGTAGTCGACGTGCGCGTTGGTCGTGATCTCGCCGGCCAGCACGATGAGGCCGGTGTTGGCCAGCGTCTCGGCCGCGACGCGGCTGCGCGGGTCCTGTTCGAAGATCGCATCGAGGATCGCGTCCGACACCTGGTCGGCCAGCTTGTCCGGGTGGCCTTCGGAGACCGATTCGGACGTGAAGAGAAAGTCGTTCGCCATTTGAATACACTCCGTGCGTCTATGAGAAAAGGCGCGTTGCCTTCCGCCGGAGCCTGGGCGAACGCTTTAGCAGTGTTGTTTACCGTCGCCCTGCAAGTAGTTCATTAACTCGGCGACGCCCCGATTCTAACCGGTGTGAAATTCCTCTTCCAACTGCTTTCCGGATGGCCCCTGCCCCTGCTGCACGCGCTCGGCTCCGCCGTCGGCTGGCTGGCCTTCCTGCTGTCGCCCACGTACCGCCGCCGCTTCCTCGCCAATGCCGCGCAGGCGGGCTACGGATTCGCGCAGGTGCGGTCCGCCGTGGCCCAGGCCGGCAAGCTGGTCACCGAGACGCCCCGGCTGTGGTTCGGCGCGCCGCCGCGGGTGAGCTGGGACGGCGTCGAGGCGATCGAGGCCTTGCGTGCACAGGGGCGCGGCATCGTGTTCCTCACGCCCCACCTGGGCTGCTTCGAGGTGACCGCGCAGGCCTATGCGCAGCGCTTCGGCGCCATCACCGTGCTGTACCGGCCGCCGCGCAAGGCGTGGCTGCGTGAACTGGTGGACACCGCCCGCAACCGCGCCAACCTCCACGCGGCGCCCACCACCTTGTCCGGCGTGCGGCAGATGCTGCGGGCGCTGAAGGCCGGCGATGCGGTGGGGCTGTTGCCCGACCAGGTGCCGCCGCAGGGCCTGGGCGTGTGGACGCCTTTCTTCGGCCGCGAGGCGTACACCATGACCCTGCCGGCGCGGCTGGTGCAGCAGACCGGCGCGGCGGTGCTGCTGGCCTGGGGCGAGCGCCTGCCGGGGACGCGCGGCTATTGCGTGCACGTGCGCCCGTGGGAAGGCGCGCTGGCCGCCGATGCGGCGCAATCCGCCGCGCAGGTCAACGCGCGGATGGAGGAACTGGTGCGGGCCGGCCCGACGCAGTACCTGTGGGGCTACGCGCGCTACAAGAAGCCGCGCTCGGAGGCGCTCGCATGATCAGCCACCTGGGCGTGGGCTTCATGCACCTGCTGGCGCGGCTGCCGCTGCCGTGGGTGCGCACGCTCGGACGCTGGTTCGGCCAGTTCCTGTACCTGGTGGTGTGGTCCCGCCGCCGGGTGGTCGACGTCAACCTGCGGCTGTGCTTCCCGCAATGGAGCGCTGCCCGGCGGCGCCAGGTGACGAAGGAAGTCTTCGTGCACGTGGCGCAGTCCTTCTTCGACCGCGCCTGGCTCTGGCATGCGGACCCCGACATCGTCCGCCGCCGCATCGTGCTGACCGGCGCCCTGCGCGAGCTGGCCGGGAACGAGCCGACCATCGTGTTCGCGCCGCATTTCGTGGGGCTCGATGCCGGGGTGACCGGCCTCACGCAGCAGGTGCCGCGCCGCGTGACGGGCATCTACACGCCGCAAAGCAATGCGGTGGTCGACGAATGGGTGCTCAAGGGCCGCCATCGCTTCGGCGGCGCCAAGCCGCTGAGCCGCAACGCGGGCGTGCGGGTGCTGGTGGCGTCGCTGCGCGCGGGGGACCTGATGTACCTGCTGCCGGACATGAACTTCGGCCCCGACGAATCCATCTTCGTGCCGTTCTATGGCGTGCCCGCGGCCACCGTGCCGTCGCTGTCCCGCTTTGCCCGGCTCGGGCGGGCCAAGGTGGTGCCGGTCATCACGCGCCTGACGCCGACCGGCTACGAGGTGCGCGTGCTCGATGCGTGGACCGGTTTTCCCACCGACGACGTGGCGGCCGACACGGCGCTGATGAACGAGCGCCTGCAGGGCTGGATCGACGAGATGCCATCCCAGTATTACTGGGTGCACAAGCGGTTCAAGACGCGGCCGCCGGGGGAGCCGAAGGTTTATTGATCACCGGGGTTCGGCTGCGCGCTCACCCCGGCCTACGGAGGCACGGCGAACCCGTAGGCCGGTGGTGAGCGCGCAGCCGAACCCCGGTATCACTGGCGAAGGAAGGCGCCGATGCGTTCGGCCACGAAAGCCGGCCGCTCATGGATGATCCAGTGGCTCGCCCCCGGCACCTTCTCCAGCGTGAGCTTGGAGACGTACTCCTCCAGCCCTTCCACCAGCTCCGGCAGCAAGGCCGCGTCCTCCATGGCCCACAGCACCAGCGTCGGGATGTCCACGGTCAGCATTTCGCGCGGCAGCGTGACGGCGGCCGCGCCCGGGTCGCCCTCGCGCGCCGGCCGCAGCGGCGAGGCGCGGTAATAGTTCAGGCCGCCGGTCAGGCTCTGCTCCCAGACCCGCCGGTACTGCTCCTTCAGTTCGCCGGTGAGCCACGGCGCGGCGCCGAGGTGGGTGAAGAAGCCGAGCAGGCGCCGGTAGTTGTCCTCGCGCAGCAGTCTTTCCGCGTCCGGCCGGGCCAGGAAATTCATGTACTGACTGGCCTCCTGCTGCTTCGCGCTGGTCTGCAGCGCGCGCAGGAAGGTGCCGGGGTGCGGGGAATTGACGATGGCCAGCCGTTGCGTGAGCTGCGGGTGCTGGTTGGCGAAGTTCCAGGCGACCGCGCCGCCCCAGTCGTGCGCCACCAGGCAGGCCAGCGGCGCACCCTCGATCTGCGCGAGGGCGACGATGTCCTGCACCAGGTGCTTGGGGCGGTACGCCGCCACGTCGGCGGGCTGGCTGGAGGTCTCGTAGCCGCGCAGGTTGGGCGCGACGCATCGGTAGCCGCCGTTGTCCTCTTTCGCGAAGTGCTCGAGCAATTCGTCCCAGACGAACGCCGCTTCGGGAAAGCCGTGGAGGAAGACCAGGACCGGGCGGCCGCGCTTCCCGGTGGCCCGGCAACTGAGGGTGATGCCGTGGGGAAGCGCTTGCTGCCAGGTCTCGATCATGAAGGCTCCGGTTCCGCGTCGGGGTGGGTCCACTGCCAAAGGAGGAGCGACGCTTCCTCCACGCCCTTTTTCTTGAGCGCCGAGAACAGTCTCGTCTCGCCGCCGCCGGTTTGCAGTCGCGCAATCGACAGCGCCTTGTTCTGCTCCTCGCGGTTGAGCTTGTCCGACTTGGTCAGCAGCACCAGCAGCTTCAGCCCTTGCACCACCCGCGGACGGATCACGTCCAGCAGGATCTCGTCCAGCTCGGTGATGCCCTGGCGCGGGTCGACCAGCATCACCACGCCGGTGAGGCTCTCGCGGGTCATGAGGTAGTTGGCCATCACCTCCTGCCAGCGGATCTTGTCCGCCTTCGGCACCGCGGCGTAGCCGTAGCCGGGCAGGTCCGCCAGCAGGGCATCCGTCACGCCCTGCTTGCCCAGCGCGAACAGGTTGATGGCCTGCGTGCGGCCCGGCGTCTTGGAGGCGAACGCCAGCCGCTTTTGCTGCGTCAGCGTGTTGATGCAGGTGGACTTGCCCGCATTGGAGCGGCCCACGAAGGCGATTTCGGGCACGCCCACCGTCGGAAGGAATTCCAGTCGGGGGGCCGTGGTGAGGAAGCGCGCCGTGTGCAGCCAGGCGACGGCTTGCGCTGCGGGCGAGGGTGCGGGCGGCGGGGCAGGGGCGCGCGGCGCCGGCTTTGAGGTCATGTCAGAGGAGGTGTGGGGAGTCGGCATTGTAGAATCCTCGGGTTTTGCCCCTACGACCTGCCCAAAAAGTGAACAAGAAGCCTGCCTCCCTGCTGTTGGCCGCCGTGCTGGCGATGTCCGCTTTCCTGTCCGTCGCCCAGCAGACCGGCGCGCCCGCTGGCGGTGCGGCCACGCCCGCCACCGCCGCCACGCCCGCTCCCGCCGCCCCGGTCGCCCCGGCGGCGCCGGCCGCCCCGGTGGGCAAGGCCGACATCGCCGCGGGAGACGCCAAATACAACGCGGTGTGCGCGTCCTGCCACGGCGCTGGCGGCAACTCCGGCACCCCGGCCAATCCGCGCCTGTCGCAGCAGCACCCGGCTTACCTGGTCAAGCAGCTGCAGGAATTCAAGAGCGGCAAGCGCCCCAGCCCCATCATGCAGGGCTTCGCCGCGCAGCTGACCGAGCAGGACATGGCCAACATCGGTGCCTACCTGGGCGCGCAGCAGGCCAAGCCGGGCTTCGCCAAGGACCGCGAGCTGGTTTCCCTGGGCGAGAAGATCTACCGCGGCGGCCTGCAGGACCGCCAGCTGCCCGCCTGCACCGGCTGCCACAGCCCCAACGGCGCCGGCGTGCCGGCCCAGTACCCCCGCCTGTCGGGCCAGCATGCGGACTACACCTACAGCCAGCTGGTCGCCTTCCGGGACGGCGTGCGCAAGAACAGCCCGCAGATGGCCCAGATCGCCGCCAAGCTGAACGACCGTGAAATCCGGGCGGTTTCCGACTACGTTGCCGGCCTGCGCTGAGCGAACGGTTGAACTAACCGCCGCTGCCGGACACCAACACGGGCGGGCGCCTCGGAAGAGCGCCCGCCCTTTTTCCATGCGAGCCCGATGACCACCACCACTGCCGGCATCCGCCCGGAGCCAGCCCCGCAAAGGCTGCGCGCGCTGCTGGAGCTCGTCTCCTCGATGCGCTTCGCGATCTCGCTGCTGACGGTGATCTGCATCGCCTCGGTGATCGGCACCGTGCTCAAGCAGGGCGAGCCGCTGACCAACTACATCAACCAGTTCGGCCCCTTCTGGGCCGGGCTGTTCATGGCCATCAAGCTCAATGCGGTCTACAGCGCCTGGTGGTTCCTGCTGATCCTGGCCTTCCTGGTGGTCAGCACCTCGCTGTGCATCGCCCGCAACACGCCCAAGATCCTGGCGGACCTGAAGTCGTACAAGGAAAACATCCGCGAGAACAGCCTGCTCGCCTTCCACCACCGGGCCGAGGCGCAGCTGGCCGGCACGCCGGAAGACCAGGCCCGGCGCATGGGCCAGGCGCTGGTGAAGGCCGGCTGGAAGGTGCGGCTGCAGCAGCGCGCCGGCGGCTGGATGGTGGCGGCCAAGGCGGGCGGCGTGAACAAGATGGGTTACCTGGCCGCCCACAGCTCCATCGTCTTGATCTGCCTGGGCGGGCTGCTCGATGGCGACCTGATGGTGCGTGCGCAGATGTGGTGGGGCGGCAAGGTGCCTTACAACGGCGGCGGGATGATCTCGCAGGTGCCGGCGCAGCACCGCCTGTCCAGCGCCAACCCCACCTTCCGCGGCAACGTGCTGGTGGCCGAGGGCACGGCCTCGTCCACCGCCCTGCTGAACCAGTCGGACGGCGTGCTGCTGCAGGACCTGCCGTTCTCCATCGAGCTGAAGAAATTCATCGTGGAGTACTACTCCACCGGCATGCCCAAGCTGTTCGCCAGCGACATCGTCATCCACGACGCCGAGACGGGCGAGAAGATCCCCGCGCGCGTGGAGGTGAACCACCCGGTGCGGCACCGCGGCATCGAGATCTACCAGTCCAGTTTCGACGACGGCGGCTCCAGCGTCACCCTGAAGGCGGTGCCCATGGACGGCGCCGGGAAGACTTTCGAGGTGAAGGGCACCATCGGCGGCACCACCGAGCTCGCCAAGGGCGAGGCGGCGGCGGAGAAGATGACGCTGGAGTACACGGGCCTGCGCGTCATCAACGTGGAGAACCTGGCCGACGCTTCCGGCGGCGGGGCGACCGACGTGCGCAAGGTGGACCTGCGCGCCTCGCTGGACGCGCGGCTCGGCGCGGCCAACAAGACCATCAAGGACAAGAACCTGCGCAACGTGGGGCCCAGCATCACCTACAAGCTGCGCGACGCCGCCGGCCAGGCGCGCGAATTCCACAACTACATGCTCCCGGTGGACCTGGGCGAGGGCTCCCCCGTGTTCCTGCTGGGCGCGCGCGAGACCCCGGCCGAAGGCTTCCGCTACCTGCGGGTGCCGGCCGACGAGAACGGCGCGCTCGAAGGCTTCCTGCGGCTGCGGGCGGCGATGTCGGATGCGTCCCTGCGCGAACAGGCCGTGAAGGCCTATGCCCGCGAAGCGACGGACCCGTCGCGCCCGGAGCTCGCGCAGCAGCTCACGCTGTCGGCCTCGCGGGCGCTGGCCCTCTTCGCCGGCGCCGAGGCGGTGCCGGGCAGCAAGGCGCAGGGCGGCCTGCTGGCCCTGTCCGAATTCATCGAGGCCAACGTGCCCGAGGCGGAGCGCCCGCGCGCCGGCGAGGTGCTGGTGCGCATCCTCAACGGGACGCTGTTCGAACTGGCGCAGCTGAGCCGCGAGCGGGCGGGGCTGCAGCCGCTGCCGCGCGACGAGCGCACGCAGGGCTTCATGACCCAGGCCGTGCTGGCGCTGAGCGACGCCTTCGCCTACCCCGCGCCCATGGCTTTCGAGCTGAAGGACTTCACGCAGGTCCAGGCCAGCGTCTTCCAGGTGACCCGATCCCCTGGCCACTACATCGTCTATCTGGGATGCGCCTTGCTGATCCTCGGCGTTTTTGCGATGCTGTACGTGCGCGAGCGCCGCCTGTGGGTGTGGCTCGGCGCGGCCGGGGACGGCGCCCACGCCCGGATGGCCCTGTCCAGCAACCGCAAGCTGATGGACGTGGATCGTGAATTCCACAAACTCCGGGATCGCCTGTTGGGGAACCAGCCATGAACACTGCCACCACCACCATCACGCTCGACGAGGGCTTCCTGGCCCGCCGCAACTGGTTCGACTGGGTCTTCGCCCTCGTCGTCATCGTCGGCGGCCTCTATGCCTTTGCCACGTACGGCCAGTACATGGACGTCTACGAGAAGGGCATCCTCATCGCCGCGGTGCCGTCGGCCATCTGGCTCGGCTGGTTCTGGCGGCCGATGCGGGTGCTGATGCTCGGCGTGGCCGCCGTCTCGCTGCTGGCGATCGGCTCCTACCAGGGCGACCTGGCGCGCGGCGAAAGCGTGTTCTGGCTGAAGTACTTCCTGTCCAGCCAGTCGGCCATCCTCTGGATGAGCGTGCTGTTCGTCATGAGCACGGTGTTCTACTGGGGCGGCATGTTCGGCCGGGGCCAGGCCGCCGCGCTCGAATCGATCGGCTCCAAGCTCGCCTGGGCGGCCGTGACCATGGCCCTGATCGGCACGATGGTGCGCTGGTACGAGAGCTACCTGATCGGGCCCGACGTCGGCCACATCCCCGTCAGCAACCTGTACGAAGTGTTCGTGCTGTTCTGCTGGATGACGACGGCCTTCTACCTGTACTTCGAGGAGCAGTACGAAACGCGCTCGATGGGCGCCTTCGTGATGCTGGTGGTGGCTGCGGCCGTCGGCTTCCTGGTCTGGTACTCGGTGGCGCGGGAAGCCCACGAGATCCAGCCGCTGGTGCCGGCCCTCAAGAGCTGGTGGATGAAGCTGCACGTGCCCGCCAACTTCGTCGGCTACGGCACCTTCGCCATGGCGGCGATGGTCGCCTTCGCCTACCTCGTCAAGCAGCAGGCCGCCGAAACGCGCTGGCACAAGCTGGCGCCGCTGTGGCTGCTGGGCGTGCTGCTGACGGTGATGCCGATGGTGTTCCGCAAGTCGGTGGAGAGCAGCAGCGTCTACTGGCTGTCGTACCTGGGCGTGTCGGCCCTGATCGTCGGCGGCATCCTGTTCGCGCGGCGCCACATCGCGCAGCGCTTGCCCGCGCTCGATGTGCTGGACGACGTGATGTACAAGTCCATCGCGGTCGGCTTCGCCTTCTTCACCATCGCCACCGTGCTGGGCGCCCTGTGGGCGGCCGAGGCGTGGGGCGGCTACTGGAGCTGGGACCCCAAGGAAACCTGGGCGCTGATCGTCTGGCTGAACTACGCGGCCTGGCTGCACATGCGGCTGATGAAGGGCCTGCGCGGCACCGTGTCCGCATGGTGGGCCCTGGTCGGGCTGGCCGTGACCACCTTCGCTTTCCTCGGCGTGAACATGTTCCTGTCGGGGCTGCACAGCTACGGCGAGCTGTAGACCTGAATCCTCTGCCCGATCGGGTGCGTACTGCCAGGACATCAAGGAGACTCCCATGCTGATCAGGACGGGCCGCGACGGCTTCCAGCACCCCCAATCGAGCGAGATCACGCCCCGCGCGGTCTACGAAGACCGCCGCAACCTGCTGAAGTGGATGGCCACTGGCGCCGCGGGGGCCGCCCTGGCCACCTGGGCGCAGCGCGAGGCGCTGGCGCAGCAGGTACAGCGGCCCGGCAAGCTCGCGCAGCTGGCCGTCGTGCGCTCCACGGTGCCCGGTGCGGTGACCATGGAGAAGGTCACCGAGTACAAGGACGCCAGCACGTACAACAACTTCTACGAGTTCGGCACGGACAAGTCCGATCCCGCGAAGAACGCGCACACCCTCAAGACGAATCCCTGGACCGTGGAGGTCGACGGGCTGGTCAAGAAGCCGGCCAAGTACGCGCTGGAAGACCTGATGAAGATGGGCGCGCAGGAAGAGCGCATCTACCGCCTGCGCTGCGTCGAGGGCTGGTCGATGGTGGTGCCGTGGGTCGGCTTCTCCCTGTCGAAGCTGGTCGAGAAGGTCGAGCCCCTCGGCAACGCGAAGTACGTCGAGTTCCTCACGCTGGCCGACAAGGCCACCATGCCGTTCGTGGGCTCGCGGGTGCTGGATTGGCCGTACGCCGAAGGCCTGCGCATGGACGAAGCCATGCATCCGCTGACGTTGCTCACGTTCGGCATGTACGGCGAGGTGCTGCCCAACCAGAACGGCGCGCCGGTGCGGCTGGTGGTGCCCTGGAAGTACGGCTTCAAGAGCGCCAAGAGCATCGTCAAGATCCGCTTCACCGAGCAGATGCCGAAGACCGCCTGGAACAAGGCCGCCGCCAACGAATACGGCTTCTACAGCAACGTCAACCCCGAAGTCGACCACCCGCGCTGGTCGCAGGCCACCGAGCGCCGCATCGGCGAGGACGGCCTGTTCGCCAAGAAGCGCAAGACGCTGATGTTCAACGGCTACGAGGCGCAGGTCGGGCAGATGTATGCCGGCCTGGACCTGAAGAAGAACTTCTAGCGCGCCTGCGCCTCACCGGACGGCGGGAATCCGGGTCATCTCCAGCACCTGCGTGCCGGCGCCCTGCGGGTGGCCGGGGGCGCGCTCGGTGATGCGCTTGGCGAACATGCCCATCTTCTCGGGCACCGACCAGGTGGTCTGCCGGAACCCGAAGTTGTCGGTCATGACGAGGCGCCAGGACTGGAACGTGCCCGCGGGAACCGTGACGTCCTCGTAGCTTTCCACCTTCCACGAAGTCCGCATCGGCATCTTCGTGCCCGCGCCGACGGTCAGCTCGTGGTTCATCGTCCACGTCTTGCCGACCACCAGCGGAAAGCTGTAGTCCAGCGGCGGGTCGTAGCGCATCACGGGGCGGCCGGCGGGGTCCAGGACCACCACCGTCCCCGCTGACGCGGTCTGCAGCGTGGCGCCTCCGGGCGACTCGTACTTCCTCAGCGTGCGGCCTTCCCAGGTGGCTTCCGAAACCTTCATGGTCAGGGTGGAGGTGCCGCTGCCGAAGCTGCCGGTGTTGGTCATCCGGTATTCGACCGTGGCGCCCACCGGGGGCGGCACGTAGCGCTGCGCCACAGGCGGCGCGCTCGCGCAGCCGGCAAGCAGCAGGGCCGCGAGGCCGAGGCCGACCCATGCAGCGTTTGCGGGAGAGAAGTTGGCGGCCATGATCGTTCCTCGTCGGGTTGGGAGAGTTCCATGTTGGTCCCCGCGCCGGCGGCTTCGCTTGATGCAAAGCAAGGATCCGCAGCGGCACCGCTGTTTCATGCTTGCCCGACGCGTTGACGGTGAACGCGTCGAGCCGTCGCGGGCCGGCGCGCCACCCGTCCGTAGGACAAGCGCGCGACTTCCCCCGGCTGGGCCAGACTTTGCAATAGGTTCACCCGCGGCGCGGCCGCATGCCGGAGGATGGGGTTCCCTTTGGAGCTCTACATGAACAAGACCAGAACCATCATCTGCAGCATCGCGATCGCCTCGATGGGCCTCGCCTCGCTGCCGTCCTTCGCGCAGCCCCGCGCCGAAGCCCGCCAGGACCTGCGCGAAGGCCGGCAGGACAAGCGCGAGGCCACCCGCGACATCCGCGAGGGCCGGCGTGACCTGCGCCAGGCCGACACCCCGCGCGAGGCGAGGGAAGCGCGCCAGGACATCCGCGAAGGGCAGCGCGATCGCCGTGACGCCCGTGGCGACACGCGCGAAGCGCGCCAGGACCTGCGCTACTACAACGCCCGCAGCGCGGAGTTCCGCCGTGGCGCCCGCCTGCCCCTGTACCTGAACAACCGCACGTACGTGGTCAACGACTGGCGCGGCCACCGCCTGACCGCGCCCCCGCGCGGCTACCACTGGGTGCAGGTCGGCCCCGACTACGTGCTGGTGGCCATCACCACCGGCATCATCGCGAGCCTGATCCTGAGCCAGTAAGCGGGTCCCCCGGATCCCCGGCGCGGCCGGACGCCCTTGCGGGTGTCCGGCCGCGCGTCCTTCTGGCGGTTGCCATTGGCGGGGCGCCGCATCCACGGCGGGCGCGCCTGCGTATCCGTGGGGTATGCTGACTGCCACCCGCCACTCCCGGATCCAGCCGATGCTCGCGAAGGCGTTGCTCCATCCCGCGGCCAAGCCGCTGGTGTTCGTCGCCTCCCTGCTGCCGTTCGCGTGGCTCGTCTATGGCGCCTTCACGGACAACCTCGGCGCCAACCCGGCGGAGTACCTCACGCGGTCCACCGGCGACTGGACGCTGCGCTTCCTGTGCCTCACCCTGGCGGTGACGCCGGTCCGCGTGATCGCGCACTTGCCGACCCTGCAGCGCCTGCGGCGCATGCTGGGCCTCTTCACCTATTTCTACGTGGTGCTGCACATGCTCACGTGGTCCTGGTTCGACCAGGGCTTCGACGTGGCCGACATGGCGAAGGACATCGCGAAGCGGCCCTTCATCCTGGTCGGATTCACCGCCTTCGTGCTGCTCACGCCCCTGGCCGCGACGTCGTTCAATCGCGCCGTGAAGGCAATGGGCGCGAAACGCTGGCAGGCGCTGCACAAGCTGGTGTACGTGGTCGCGGGGCTCGGCATCCTGCATTTCTTCTGGATGCGCGCGGGGAAGAACGATTTCGCCGAGGTCGCGGTGTATGCGGCGATCCTCGCGGTGTTGCTGGGGTGGCGCGTGCGCGAGGCCCTGCGCAAGCGCGCCGGGGTCGCGGCGCGAACCCGGCCTACGGGAACCGGAAGCGTGTAGCACGTAGGCCGGGTTCGCGCAGCGACCCCGGCGGCGCATCAAGGCAACAGCTTTTCCTTGCGCATCTGGTCCCCGATGTCCTCGCGCTCGCGGATCAGGTGCACCTCGCTGCCATCCACCAGCACCTCCGCCGCCCGCCCGCGCGAGTTGTAGTTGCTCGCCATGCTCATGCAATAGGCACCCGCCGACAGCACGGCCAGCAGGTCGCCCGCCTGCGCCGACAGCGGCCGCTCGCGGCCGATCCAGTCGCCGCTCTCGCACACCGGCCCCACCACGTCGTACACCGTGGCGGCCCCGGCGCGCCGCTGCACCGGCACGATCTGGTGGAAGGCCTCGTACATCGCCGGCCGCGGCAGGTCGTTCATGGCCGCGTCGACGATGCAGAAGTTCTTCTGCTCGCCGGGCTTCAGGTACAGCACCTCGGTCACGCAGATGCCCGCGTTGCCGACCAGGGAGCGGCCCGGCTCGATCATCAGCTGCCGGTCGCCGAAGCCGCGCGCGTCCAGCTTGGCCAGCAGGCGCTGCCACAACGCGTCGGCGGCGGGCGGCTGCTCGTCGTTGTAGACGATGCCCAGGCCGCCGCCGAAATCGATGTGCGCGATCGGGATCCCGGCGGCCTCGATGGCTGCCACCAGGTCCAGCACGCGGTCCATCGCATCCAGGTAGGGCGTGACGTTGGTGATCTGCGAGCCGATGTGGCAGTCGATGCCCACCACCCGCAGCCCCGGCAACGCCGCGGCATGCCGGTACGCCCGCAGGGCGTCGTTGTGGGCGATGCCGAACTTGTTGCCCTTCAGGCCCGTGGAGATGTAGGGGTGGGTGAGGGGATTGACGTCCGGGTTGACGCGCAGGCTCACCGGCGCGCGCACGCCCAGCTCCGTCGCCACGGCGTTCAGCACTTCCAGTTCCGCCTCGCTTTCCACGTTGAAGCAGTGGATGCCCAGTTCCAGCGCCCGGCGCATCTCGGCCCGGGTCTTGCCGACGCCGGAGAAGATGATGTCGGCGGGCTGCGCGCCGGCCGCGAGCACGCGCTCGAGTTCACCGCCGGAAACGATGTCGAAGCCGCAGCCCGCGCGGGCGAACACCTGCAGGATGGCCAGCGAGGAGTTGGCCTTGAGCGCATAGTGGACGCGGGCCTTGCGGCCGGCGAAGCCGCGCTGGTAGGCGGACAATGCGGCGAGCATCGCGGCGCGCGAGTAGACGAAGAGGGGCGTGCCGTGCGCGCGCGCGAGGTCGGCCACGCGGACCCCCTCCACGCACAGGGCGTCGCCTTCGTAGCGGACGGCGGTGCCTTGCGGCAGGTGGGATGGGTTCATGGATTGCGCACGGGTGCGGCGGTGCCCGAAGGCGGGGTGGCGGCGCCGGGGCCGGAGGCCGCCTGCGCCGGGCGGACGGCGGTGGAGGGCGCCAGCGTCTCCGGCAGCGAGGCGCGGCCGGCGGCGGCTTCGCCGCTGGGCAGGTACAGCGAGCCCTTCTGGCCGCAGCCGGCCACGAAGAGCGCGGCCACGAGGGCCGGCGCGGCGAGCCGGGCGAAGGGGCTGACTAGAATTTGGAAAACACCGGACATATCTGGAAATTGTAATGACCGACCTCGAATACCTCGACCGCGCGGAGGCCCTGCTCGCCCGGGTGGAGGCCGGTTGCGACCGGATCAATGAAAGCACCGACGCCGACATCGACAACCAGCGGGTCGGCGCCATGGTGACGCTGACCTTCGGGGACGGCAGCCAGATCATCGTCAACCTGCAGAAGCCGCTGCAGGAAGTGTGGCTCGCCGCCCGGGCCGGCGGCTTCCACTACAAGTATGACGGCGCGCTCTGGCGCGACACCAAGGGCCAGGGCGAATTCTTCGCCGACCTGGCCCGCTGCGCCAGCGAGCAGGCCGGCCAGCCGCTGGACTTCAATTCCTGAAGAGATCGAGGATGCTGCGGCGCTCGTCGGCCGCCGCGGGCGGACGCACCGGCGGCAGGCCGTCGGCGTTGTTGATCGTGCCCGGCGCACCGGGTGACTGCTCGCCCTGCGGGCCGGCCGCCGGCGGCACCGCGCCGGGCACGCCCACCCCTTCGACGCCCGCGAGGCCGAGGCTCGCGACCCCCTGGCCGCGCGCGAATTCCTCGTAGAACCACTCGCCACCGATGTTCACCAGACCTTCGGGCGCGGTCGGCTCCATGACCGGGACGCCCTTGAGCGCCGTTTCCATGAAGTTGATCCACACCGGCAGGCTCAGCCCGCCGCCCGTTTCGCGGTCGCCCAGCGAGCGCGGATTGTCGTAACCCATCCAGACGATCGCCACCAGGGTCGGGTGGAAGCCGTTGAACCAGGTGTCGATGGAGTCGTTGGTGGTGCCGGTCTTGCCGTACAGGTCGGGCCGCTTCAGGTCGCGCTGCGCGCGGGCCGCCGTGCCGGAGCGCGCGATCTCCTGCAGCAGCCGGTTCATCACGAAGGCGTTGCGCGCATCGATCGCGCGCATGGATTCGTTCAGCAGCGGCGGCTGGCTTTCCACCAGCGCCTTGCCCTTCTGGTCGGTGATGCGCGTCACCAGCCACGGGTTGACGCGGTAGCCGCCGTTGGCGAACACCGCGTAGCCGGTGGCTATCTGCAGGGGCGTGACGGCCCCGGCCCCCAGCGCCATCGTCAGGTAGGCCGGGTGCTTCTCGGGCTCGAAGCCGAAGCGGCCGACCCAGTCCTGCGCGTTCTGCGTACCCACGGCCTGCAGCACGCGGATCGACACCATGTTCTTGGACTTCGCCAGCGCCGTATGCAGCGCCATCGGCCCTTCGAACTTGCCGTCGTAGTTCTTCGGCTCCCAGGGCTGGCCGCCGGTGACGTCGGCGCCGAAGAACAGCGGCGCGTCGTTCACCACGGTGTTCGGCGAGAAGCCCTTTTCCAGCGCCGCGGAGTAGATGAAGGGCTTGAAGCCCGAGCCGGGCTGGCGCCACGCCTGCGTGACGTGGTTGAACTTGTTCTTGTTGAAGTCGAAGCCGCCGACCATCGCGTGGATGGAGCCGTCGCGCGGGTCGAGCGCGACGAAGGCGCCTTCCACTTCGGGCAGCTGGGTGATCTCCCAGGTGTCCTTGGGCGTCTTCATCACCCGGATCACGGCGCCGCGGCGGATCTTGATCTTGGGCTGCGCCTTGGGGCTCAGGCCGGACTGCGCCGGCCGCAGGCCCTCGCCGACGATGTCGAATCGGTCGCCGTTCTGCCGCACCGCCACGATCTTCTTGGGCTCGGCCTCCAGCACCACGGCCGCCATCACGTCGCCGTTGTCGGGGTGTTCCGCCAGCGCGTCGTCGATCGCGTCTTCCAGGTCCTTGGGGTCGTTGGGCAGGTCCACGAAGCGCTCGGGGCCGCGGTAGATCTGCCGCTTCTCGTAGTCCATGATGCCCTTGCGCAGGGCCTTGTACGCCGCTTCCTGCTCCTTGGCCTTCACCGTGGTGAAGACGTTCAGGCCGCGGGTATAGGTGTCGTCCCCGTACTGCGCGTAGACCAGCTGGCGCACGGTTTCGGCCACGTACTCGGCGCGTACGGCGGTGGTCTGGGCGCCGGTGCGGATGCGCAGTTCCTGCTTCTTGGCTACCTCGGCTTCCTCGGCCGTGATGAAACCGTTGTCCTGCATCCGTTCGATGATGTACAGCTGCCGGGCCCGGGCGCGGGCCGGGTTGCTGATCGGGTTGTACGAGGAAGGCGCCTTGGGCAGGCCGGCCAGCATGGCCGCCTCGGCGGTGGTCAGGTCCTTCATCGGCTTGCCGTAATAGGCTTCCGACGCCGCCGCGAAGCCGTACGCGCGGTTGCCCAGGAAGATCTGGTTCATATAGATCTCGAGGATCTGGTCCTTGGACAGCAGGTGCTCCAGCTTGAAGGTGAGCAGCACCTCGTACAGCTTGCGGGTGAAGGTCTTCTCGGACGACAGATAGACGTTGCGCGCCACCTGCATGGTGATGGTGGAGGCGCCCTGGCTCTTGGCCCGGCCCAGGTTGGCGATGGCCGCGCGCATCAGGCCCTTGTAGTCGACGCCATGGTGCGAATAGAAGCGGGCGTCCTCGATCGCCAGCACCGCGTTCTTCATCACGTCGGGAATCTCGGCGATGGGCGTGAGGTTGCGGCGCTCCTCGCCGAACTCGCCGAGCAGGATGCCCTCGGCGCTGTACACCCGCAGCGGCAGCTTGGGCCGGTAGTCCGAGAGGTCGCTGATGTCGGGCAGGTTCGGGTAGGCGACGGCCAGGGCCACGCCGGCGATGGTCACGCCGGCGGCGAGCAGCGCGAAGGCCACGCCGAAGGTCCAGCCCAGGAATCCCAGGACGAAGCGTTGCCAGAACGGGCGGCGGCGGGCAGGGGCGGGCGCGGCGGAAGAAGGGTCGGATGCCATAGAACTCCATCGGGCGGCCCGGAGCGCCCATTATAAAAATGCCTACGTCTGAGCCAGCAGGCGGGCAGTCGGTTCCAACCGCAGGTGCAGCAAGTGTCTTGCTTCCTCGGCTTAAGCCGCAGGAGTATGCACTTTCAACTCGTCGGCTTTTGGCAACGAACCACAGCAGTGGATTCCGAAATTCCTTTGTGCGACAAGGATGTTACGGCTAGCATTGAAGTGGAATCTTAAGTTCGTTACGCCTTGACACGAGGCGTGGGAGACGGGTCTGTGATCTCAATCGGCTCTTTGTTTGGCCGCCAGTCGGCTCCCCTGCTGGGCCTGGACATCAGTTCCTCCAGCGTCAAGCTGGTGGAGCTCGGCCGTGGCAAGGATGGCAGCCTCATCCTGGAGCGCTGCGCCATCGAGCCGCTCGAGCGCGGCTGGATCAATGACGGCAACGTCGAGAAATTCGACGAGGTGGCGGAGGCCATGCGCCGCGTGGTCAAAAAGAGCGGCACGCGCACCCGCAACGTCGCCATGGCGCTGCCGGCCTCCGCGGTGATCACCAAGAAGATCATCCTGCCCGGCGGCATGAGCGACCAGGAACTGGAAGTGCAGGTCGAGACCGAGGCCAACCAGTACATCCCCTTCTCGCTGGACGAAGTGAGCCTGGACTTCTGCGTGGTCGGGCCGAGCACCACCTCCGCCGGCGACGTCGAAGTGCTGATTGCCGCGTCGCGCAAGGAAAAGGTGCAGGACCGCCAGGGCCTGGCCGAGGCCGCCGGCCTGAAGCCCGTCATCATCGACGTCGAATCGTATGCCTCCCGCCTGGCCGCCGGCCGCCTGATCCAGGGGCTGCCCAGCGAAGGCAAAGACCAGATGGTCGCGCTGTTCGAGGTCGGCGCTTCCACCACCAGCATGCAGGTGATCCGCAACGACGAAGTCCTGTACGACCGGGATCAGGCGTTCGGCGGCGCCCAGCTCACCCAGCTGATCGTGCGCCAGTACGGCTTCTCGCCCGAGGAGGCGGAGGCCAAGAAGCGCAGCGGCGAACTGCCCGAGGACTACGAGGCGGGCGTGCTGAAGCCTTTCGTGGACAGCATGGCGCAGGAAGTCGCGCGCGCCCTGCAGTTCTTCTTCACCAGCACGCCGCACAACCGCGTCGACCACATCATGGTGGCCGGCGGTTCCGCGGCGCTGCCGGGCCTGAGCGAGGCGATCACGGCGCAGACGTCGTTCGCCTGCGTGCTGGCCGATCCCTTCGAGGGCATGCAGTTCGGCGACAACGTGCGCGAGAAGAAGGTGCGGCGGGAGGCCCCCTCGTACCTCACCTCGTGCGGCCTCGCCATGCGGAGGTTCATGCAGTGATCCTGATCAACCTACTCCCGCACCGGGAAGCCGCGCGCAAGCGCCGCCGGGAGGTCTTCTATGCCGGCCTGGGCGCCTCCGCCCTGGCGGGCGCGGTGATCGCCGGCGGCGTGTACCTCTGGTACGCGGCGCAGATCTCGACGCAGCAGCAGCGCAACGGCGTGCTGGCCACCGAGATCAAGCGCCTCGAAGGCCAGATCAAGGACATCGCCAGCCTGCAGGAGGAGATCGCCTCGCTGCGGGCGCGCCAGCAGGCGGTGGAAGACCTGCAGGCCGACCGCAACATGCCGGTGCACCTGCTGAACGAGCTCACCCGGCAGCTGCCCGACGGCGTGTACCTCACGGGCATGAAGCAGACCAACGACACGGTGGCGATCACCGGGGTGGCGCAGTCCAACGAGCGGGTCTCCGAGCTGCTGCGCAACCTGAGCACCGCCAGCCCATGGATCACCCGGCCGGACCTGGTCGAGATCGTGGCCGGCAACGTGACCGTCGCCGCGAAGGACCAGCGCCGCGTGGCGATGTTCAAGGTGACGGTGAAGGTGCTGCGCGCCAGCGAAGCGGCGAAGGCCGCCTCGGCGGCCACCAGCGCGGCCGCGGCGACCACCACTTCCGTGGTGCCCACGCCGGCGCCGAACCCCGCCACGGTGGCGGCCACGCCGGCCCCGGTGAAGAAGTGATGAATCGCCCCACCGCAACAACGGACTGAATCATGGCGACTACCGCATCCAGGCTGGACACGGCCGCTCTCAAGGAAACGATCTCGGCGCAGTTCCGCGGGCTCAACCCCAACGACCCGGCGTCCTGGCCGATGCTGCCGAAGGCGGCGCTGTACCTCGGCGTGATGGCGGCCATCGTCGTCGCGCTGTGGTTCGTGTGGCTGACCAACTCCGCCGACGAACTGAAGGCGGAGCAGAAGAAGGAAGAGGCCCTGCGCCTGGACTACAAGAAGAAGCTGGCCCAGGCGGTCAACCTCGACGCCCTGCGCAAGCAGCGCGAGCAGGTGCAGCAGTACGTGACGCAGCTGGAGAAGCAGCTTCCCAGCAAGGCGGAAATGGACGCCCTGCTGTCCGACATCAACCAGGCCGGGCTGGGCCGCAGCCTGACCTTCGAACTGTTCCGCCCGGGCCAGGTGAGCGTCAAGGAGTACTACGCGGAGCTGCCCATCGCGGTGAAGGTCGCCGGCCGCTACCACGACATCGGATCGTTCGCGTCCGACGTGGCCAAGGACGGCAACCTCGTGCTCGACGCCACGGCCAAGACCTTCCGCTACCTGGACCCGGACGAAGTCGCGGCCCAGCGCAAGGCGACCACCAAGGGCAAGGCCGGAGCGAAGAAATGACGAAGAAGCTTTGGCTTGCCGTGGCTGCCGCGGGCGTGCTCAGCGCCTGCGGAGGGTCCGAGAACGAGGAAGTGCAGAAGTGGATGGCGGAGCAGCGCGCCACCACCAAGCCGCAGGTGACGCCGATCCCGGAGCCGAAGAAATTCGCCCCGCAGGCCTACACCCAGGAAGCGTCGGTGGAGCCCTTCAGCAACCAGAAGCTCACCCAGGCGCTCAAGCGCGACTCGCAGCAGGCCGGCACGGCCAGCGCCGCGCTGCTGGCGCCGGAACTGGCGCGCCGCAAGGAACCGCTGGAAAGCTATCCGCTGGACAGCATGGCCATGGTGGGCAGCCTGCAGAAGGCCGGCCAGCCGGTGGCATTGATCAAGGTGGACAAACTGCTGTACCAGGTGAAGTCCGGCAACTACCTGGGTCAGAACTACGGTCGCGTCACGAAGATCGACGAGACCGAAGTGGTGCTGCGCGAGCTGGTACAGGATGCCGCCGGCGAATGGATCGAGCGAACCGCGACACTGCAACTGCAGGAGAAGTCCAAATGATGAAAACAAACGAGTGGAGTTGGCGTGGCCTGGTGACCGCGGGGGTGCTGCTGGCGTCAGCATGGTCCTCGGCGGTGCGCGCGGCGCCGGTGGTCGAGAACGTCACCGGCTTCATGCAGGGCGGCGCCGAGGTGGTGCGGATCGACTTTTCCGAGCCGCTGCCCGTGGTGCCCACCGGCTTCATGATCCAGGCGCCCGCGCGGATCGCCCTGGACGTGCCGGGCGCCACCAGCTCGCTGGGCCGCAACTCGGTGGACGTCAACGTCGGCAACCTGCGTTCGGTCAACGTGGTGCAGGCCTCCGACCGCGCCCGCCTCGTTCTGAACCTGAAGACGCCGACCAACTACCGCCTGCAGCTGGAAGGCAAGTCGCTGATCGTGCTGCTGGACCCGGTGGCGCAGAGCGCGTCGTCGCCGGCGCAGACCTTCGCCGAGAGCCGCAACCGCGACACCCAGCCGATCAAGGACCTGGACTTCCGCCGCGGCCCGGACGGCTCCGGCCGCGTGATCGTCGACCTGCCCAGCAACCAGGTGGGCGTCGACATCCGCCAGCAAGGCCAGGGCCTGGTGGTTGAATTCCTGAAGTCGTCGCTGCCCGAGGGCCTGCGCCGCCGGATGGACGTGACCGACTTCGGCACCCCGATCCAGTCCGTCACCACCGCGCAGCAGGGTGACCGCGTGCGGGTGGTGATCGAGCCGCGCGGGGCCTGGGAGCACAGCGCCTACCAGTCCGACAACCAGTTCGTCGTGGAAGTGCGCACCCAGAAGCAGGATCCGAACAAGCTGTCGCAGGGCCCCGGCTACACGGGCGAGAAGCTGTCGCTGAACTTCCAGAACATCGAGGTGCGCTCGCTGCTGCAGGTGATCGCCGACTTCACCAACTTCAACATCGTGACCTCCGACTCCGTCACCGGCGGCGTCACGCTGCGGCTGAAGGACGTGCCCTGGGACCAGGCGCTGGACATCATCCTGCAGGCCAAGGGCCTGGGCATGCGCCGCTCCGGCAACGTGCTGTGGATCGCCCCGAAGGACGAGATCGCGGCCAAGGAAAAGCTGGAACTCGAGGCCAACGCCGCCATCCAGAGCCTGGAGCCGGTGCGCACGCAGGCCTTCCAGCTCAATTACACGAACGAGCCGCGCACCAACCAGCTGTTCGTCACCGACGTGGGCGCCAAGCTGGAGCAGGTGCAGGCCCTGATCGCCCGCCTGGACATCGCGGTGCGCCAGGTGCTGATCGAGGCCCGCATCGTCGAAGCCTCCGACACCTTCGGCCGCTCGCTGGGCATCCGCCTGGGCGGCAGCGACCTGCGCGGGGTGAGCGGCGGCGACGCCGGCTACTCGGTGGGCGGCGGCAACCGCGTGGCCTTCGGCGGCACCTACGACGCCGTGTCCGGCACCACCGGCGAGAGCAACACGCAGCTGACGACCACCAACACCAATTTCATCAACCTGCCGGCCTCGGGCGTGGGCGGCTTCAACGCCTCCACCTTCGCCATCTCGATCTTCAGCTCCGCGGCCAACCGGTTCCTGAACCTGGAGCTGTCGGCCCTGGAGGCGGACGGCAAGGGCAAGCTGGTGTCCAGCCCGCGCATCGTGACGGCGGACAAGAGCAAGGCGCTGATCGAGCAGGGCACGGAATTCCCCTACCAGCAGGCCACCTCCAGCGGCGCGACCTCGGTCGCCTTCCGCCGGGCGACGCTGAAGCTGGAAGTGACGCCGCAGATCACGCCCGAAGGCAACATCATCCTCGACCTCGATATCGCCAAGGACAGCCGCGGCGAGACCACGGCCGCCGGCATCGCCATCAACACCAAGCATATTCGCACGCAGGTGTTGGTTGAAAACGGCGGCACGGTGGTCATCGGCGGCATCTTCGAGCTGACCGAGACGGAAAACGAGACGCGTGTCCCCTTCCTGGGCGATATTCCGATCGCGGGCAACCTGTTCAAGAACAGGCTGCGCAGCAGCAACAAGCAGGAAATGCTTGTCTTCATCACGCCGAAGATGGTCGCCGAGCGGCAACCTGGCGGCCGTTAATTCAAAGTAGTACCCGACGGAGGAATGTTCAGAATGAACCGATATATCAAAGCGCTGGGGAGCTTGCTCCTCGTCGGCGTACTGGCTGCGTGCGGCGGCGGCGGCGGCAGTGCCGGCGGCGACCCCGTCGACCCGACGGATCCGACGGCGCCGGAGGTGGCGTCCATCGACGTCTTCACGTCCGCGACCGAACTGCAGTCCGCGAGCAATTCCAGCATCAGCTTCACCGTGCTGCCGAAGGACGCGAACAACCAGGTCATCCCCAACCAGTCGGTCACTTTCTCCGCCACGTCCGGCAACCTGTCCGGCGCCTTGCCGGCACCGACGACCGGCACCAATGGCACTCCCATCACCGGCGTCACCCTGTCGCCCGGCGAGAACCGCGCGAACCGCAACATCATCGTGACCGTTGCCGCAGGCAACGTCAGCCAGCAGGTGGTCATCCCGGTGGTCGGCACGTCGCTGACCCTCTCCGGTGACAGCTTCGTGGTGCAGAACTCCACGATCTCCTATACCGTGCGCGCGACGGATTCGGCGGATTCGCCGATCCCCGGCGCCCAGTTGACCGTGCGGTCCCGAAACGGCAACACGGTGTCGCCGACGACCGTCACCACCAACTCGCAGGGCGTGGCGAACTTCAATTTCACCGGCAACCGGGCCGGGAACGACACCATCACCGTCTCGGGTCTCGGCACGACGGCCAGCGCGGACATTTCGGTCAGCGCCGATGAGTTCAAGTTCATCTCGCCGGCGGCCAACACCAACGTGGACGTGAACACCAACAGCGTGGTGCGCGTGCAGTTCCTGCAGGGCGGCATGCCCGTCGCCGGACAGACGATCAACTTCAGCACCACCCGCGGCACCATCACGCCGGCGGCCGTGGTGACGGATGCCAACGGACGTGCTTCCGCGACGGTTCGCTCGACCAGCGCCGGACCGGCGACCATCGTGGCCCAGACGGGTTCCGCGCAGGTCACCCTGGTGCTGAATTTCCTGGCTACCGCCCCGAGCGTGCTGGAACTGCAAGCGAACCCCAGCGCGGTCGCACCGAATGCCGCCGGTAGTACCAACAACCAGGCTGCGCTGAGCGCGATCGTGCGGGACGCTGAGGGCAACCCGGTCGCGAACCGCGTCGTGAGTTTCACGGCCGTGACGGATCCCAGCAGTGGCACGATCAGCCCGGCCACGGCGATGACGGATGCCAGCGGTACCGCCACCGCCCAGTTCATCCCGGGTGCAACCACGACGGCCAACAACGGCGTCGTGATCCGGGCAACGGTCCAGGGAACAGGGGTGTCGGGAACCACTTCGCTGACCGTCAACACGCAGGCGCTGTTCCTAGCGCTGTCCACGGGCAATACGATCGACAACGTGCCAGGAAGCGATACCACCTACGAAAAGGAGTTCGCCGTGCAGGTGACCGACGCCAACGGGGCGGCAGTGGCCAACAAGTCGGTGACGCTCGCCGTGGTTCCCCAGTTCTACCGGAAAGGCAGGCTGGCATACGACGGCACGGAATGGGACTACGCCACCGTTTCGCAGTGCGCCAATGAGGATACGAACCTCAACGGGCGGCTCGATGCCGGCGAGGACTTCAACAACAACGGCACCTTGCAGCCCGGCGGCCCGGTCTCCCTCAGCCGCGCGACCGTCACCACGGATGCCAGCGGCCTGGCGACCTTCATGGTGCAGTATGGCGAGAACTATGCGCTGTGGATCGGTGTGCAGATCGTGGCGACGACCACCGTCGGCGGCACCGAATCGTCCGCAACCATGAACTACCTGCTGCTCGGCTCCGCGTCCGACTATACGAACAAGGCCGTGGCCCCCGCGGGCGCGATCAGCCCGTTCGGCACCAGGACGAGTTGCTCCAACCCGCTTTGATCCTCACCCTTGTCGGCATGCCCGGCAGTGGAAAATCCACTGTCGGGCGCCAACTCTCAAGGCGGCTTCGGCTGCCTTTTTTTGATTCCGACCACCTGATCGAGGAGCACCTCGGGTGCACGATCAAGGACTTCTTCGCCCGCGAGGGCGAAGCTGCTTTCCGCGACGTCGAGGAGCGGGTGATCCGCGATGCGATGCAGGGGCCGCCGTCGGTGGTGGCCACCGGCGGCGGCGCCGTGCTGCGCGAGGCAAACCGCCGGCAACTGCGTGACGCCGGCAAGGTCATCTACCTGCGCTCGAGCCCGGAGGAGCTGTACCGGCGACTGCGGCACGACCGGATCCGGCCGCTGCTGCAGGTGGCGGACCCGCTCGGCAAGCTGCGCGCAATGTACGCCGAACGCGACCCGCTGTACCGCGAGGCGGCCCATTTCGTCATCGAAACCGGCCGGCCTTCCATCCCGACGCTGGTGAACATGATCGTCATGCAGCTGGAGCTCGCGGGCGTGTTGCCGCATGCGCCTTAAACTCGCGGGATGCCTCCCCCGCCTCCCGACGCTTCCCAGCAGGTGCGCATCGCCCTGGGCGAGCGCAGCTACGACATCCTGATCGGCGCCGGCCTGCTGGCCTCGCCGCAGGCCTGGCAGGGCCTGCCCCGGTCCGCCGCCGCCCTCATCGTCACCAATGCCACCGTGGCGCCGCTCTATGCGGCCCGCCTGCGCGCGGCGCTCGCGCCGCACTACCGCTCGGTGCACGAGGTGGTGCTGCCCGACGGCGAGGAGCACAAGGACTGGCCCACGCTGAACCGGGTGTTCGACACCCTGCTGGCGCGCGGCTGCGACCGCAAGACGGTGCTGTTCGCGCTCGGCGGCGGCGTGGTCGGCGACATGGCCGGCTTCGCCGCGGCGAGCTACATGCGCGGCGTGCCCTTCGTGCAGGTGCCCACCACGCTGCTGGCCCAGGTGGATTCGTCGGTGGGCGGCAAGACGGCCATCAACCACCCGCAAGGCAAGAACATGATCGGCGCGTTCTACCAGCCGGTGCGGGTGGTCTGCGACCTGGACACGCTGGCGACGCTGCCGGCCCGCGAGCTGAGCGCCGGGCTGGCCGAGGTGATCAAGTACGGGCCGATCGCCGACATGGCCTTCCTCGAATGGATCGAGTCGAACATCGACGCGCTGGTGCGCCGCGATCCGGCGGCGCTGGCCCACGCGGTGCGCCGCAGCTGCGAGATCAAGGCCGACGTCGTCGGGCAGGACGAACGCGAATCCGGCCTGCGCGCCATCCTCAATTTCGGCCACACCTTCGGCCACGCCATCGAGGCGGGGCTGGGCTATGGCAAGTGGCTGCACGGCGAGGCGGTCGGCTGCGGCATGGTGATGGCGCTCCAGCTGTCGCGCCGGCTCGCTCTGGTGGACGAAGCCTTCGTGCAGCGGGTCACCGCGCTCATCGCACGCGCCGGCCTGCCCATCGTCGGGCCCGCGCTCGGCGCCGATCGCTACCTGGAGCTGATGCGCATCGACAAGAAGGCTGAAGGCGGCGAGATCCGCTTCGTGGTGGTCGAGCAGCCGGGGCAGGCCGGCGTGCGCGGCGCGCCCGACGACGTGGTGCGCCAGGTGCTGGCCGACTGCACGCGCTAGCGGCGCCGCCCGATGACGCTCGCCCCGTACGCCTGCGATCCGGCGCACACGCGCGGCCGCCGGCATGCCGAAGCCGCGCCGCCCACGCGCACCGACTTCCAGCGCGACCGCGACCGCATCGTCCACTCCACCGCGTTCCGGCGCCTGGTCTACAAGACGCAGGTGTTCCTCAACCACGAGGGCGACCTGTTCCGCACGCGCCTGACGCATTCGCTGGAAGTGGCGCAGCTGGCGCGCTCCATCGCCCGCCCGCTCGGCCTGAACGAGGACCTGGTGGAAGCCATCGCCCTGGCCCACGACCTCGGCCACACGCCGTTCGGGCATGCCGGCCAGGATGCGCTGAACGAATGCATGGCGGCGCACGGCGGCTTCGAACACAACCTGCAAAGCCTGCGCGTGGTGGATGCGCTGGAAGAGCGCTATCCGGATTTCGACGGGCTGAACCTCTGCTTCGAAACGCGCGAAGGCATCCTCAAGCACTGTTCGCGCGCCAATGCGGAACGGCTGGAGGCGGCGGAGCCGGGCGGCGTGGGCCGGCGGTTCCTCGATCGCACGCAGCCGAGCCTGGAAGCGCAGCTGTGCAACCTGGCCGACGAGATCGCCTACAACGCGCACGACATCGACGACGGCGTGCGCTCGGGCCTCATCACGCTGGAGCAGGTGGCCGAGGTGGCGCTGTTCGGGCGGCATTGCGCCGATGCGCAGCGCGACCACCCGCAACTGCAGGGGCGGCGCCTGCTGTACGAGGGCATCCGGCGGATGCTGAGCGCGCAGGTCTACGACGCCATCGAAGCCACCCGCGCGCAGCTGGCGGCGCTCCGGCCCGGCAGCGCCGATGAAGCGCGGGCGATGCCGCCGCTGGTGGCGTTCAGCGAGGCATCGCGCGGCGAATCGACGGAACTCAAGCGCTTCCTGTTCCACAACCTGTACCGCCATCCGCGCGTGGGCGAGACCACGGAGCAGGCCCAGGCGGTGGTGCGCGACCTGTTCGACCGCTATCTCGCGCAGCCGCAGGAGATGCAGGCCGGCTTCGCCGCCCGGACCGACACCGCGCGTGCCGTGGCGGACTACATCGCTGGGATGACCGACCGCTATGCGCTGCGCGAGCACGAGCGCCTGACGGGGCGCAGGCTGCTCGCCGCCGCTCCGTGAGGCGCCCCGACCCCGCCCTGGTGGTGGTGCTGGCGGGCATCAGTGCCGCGCTGCACATCGGCAAGCTGCCGCCGGCCTTGCCGGTGCTGCGCGAGGCGCTGCAGGTCAGCCTGGTCGAGGCCGGCTTCCTGCTCTCGATGGTGCAGCTGGCCGGCATGACGCTGGGCCTGGCCTTCGGCGCGGTCGCCGATGCCTGGGGGCCGCGGCGGATCATGGTGCTGGGGCTCGCCATCCTCTCGGCCGCCAGCGTGGCCGGCGGGGCGGCGCAGGGCGCGCAGGCGCTGCTCGTGCTGCGGGGCTGCGAGGGCGTCGGCTTCCTGCTGGCGACCCTGCCCGCACCGGGCCTGATCCGCCGTCTCGTCGACGCGGGGCGCCTGAGCGGCATGCTGGGCTGGTGGGGGGCGTACATGCCTTTCGGCACGGCCGCCGCGCTGCTGGTCGGCCCCGCGCTCATCGCGCTGGTCGGCTGGCCGGGCTGGTGGTGGCTGCTGTCGCTGCTGTCCGCGGCGATGGCGGTCGTGTTGTGGTGGAGCGTGCCGGCTTCGGCCGACGCCCCCGGCCGCGTCACGGCCGGCAGCGGGCGCATCCTGCGCACCTTGCGGGCGCCGGGCCCCTGGCTGGCGTCGCTGGCCTTCGCGATGTATTCGTCGCAGTGGCTGGCGGTCATCGGCTTCCTGCCGACCATCTATGCGCAAGCCGGGCTGCCCGCGGCCTACGCCGCGGTGGCGACGGCGTTCGCGGCGGCGGTGAACATGCTGGGCAACATCGGCTCGGGGCGGCTGCTGCAACGCGGCGTGCGCGCGCCGCTGCTGCTGCAGGTGGGGTATGCGGCCATGGCCGCGGGGGCGGTCGTGGCGTTCGCCGGGTGGACGCAGGACACGTCCGCGGCCACGGCGGCCGTCCGCTACGGCGGCGTCCTGCTGTTCTCCGCGGTCGGGGGGCTGGTGCCGGGCACGCTGTTCTCGCTGGCCGTGCGCGTGGCACCGGACGACGGCACGGTGTCCACCACGGTGGGCTGGATGCAGCAGTGGTCCGCGTTCGGCCAGTTCGTCGGCCCGCCGCTGGCCGCATGGGCGGCGGCCCGGGCCGGCGGGTGGGAGGCGACGTGGTGGATCACCGGGGCTTTTGCCATGGCCGGGCTTGCGCTGAGCGCCGCCATCGCGCGCCTGCTGGCCCGGCCGGCGCCGACCGGGCACGCAGCATCGCGTCGCGGCCCGTAAAATCGCCGCAACCACCATGAGTTTCCTCAACCAGCTGAAGTCCCAGGCGAAGGCGCTGCAAAGCGAACGCGTGTCGCACGAGCAGGGCCTGGAGGAGCGGACCGCGGCCACGGAACAGGCCGGCAAGCTGGTGCTGTTCTACCTGCAGGACCTCGGGCGGCAGCTGTCGGTGATCGAACCGGCCGCTCCTTCGTTCACGCTCGACGGCAGGACGCCGTGGCCGGCGATGAAGCTCGTCGACTTCCGGGTCGATGCGCGCCGCAAGATGTTGCGCAACCGCGAGGTGATCGACTACGTCGCGATGGGCTGGCAGGTGGTGCCGCAGGTCGGCGGCGCCGTCAGCGGGCTGGTCAGCGTGAACTTCCCGATCGAGATGCGCCGGGTGGAAGAGCGGCTGGCCATGGGGCCGATCAAGCACGAGCGCCGCGAGATCCGCAAGCCCGACAACAGCGCGCTGGTGGAAGTGCGCTACGAATACCTCACGCAGACCCGCGGGTCGGTGCTGGCGACGCTGGACCACGACAACGGCATGGTGCAGTGGCGGCTGCTGAACACCGCCGGCTTCGAGATCGTGCAGACCACCTGGCCGTCGGCGCGCATCCAGCAGCCGCTGCTGGACGAACTGGCCAAGCGCCTGGTCGGCCAGCCCAACACCTTCGTCTGAAGACGCATGGCCGAAGCAGCGCGGGCCGTGGACGACACCCGGCGGTGGCTCGAACGCGCCGTGGTGGGGCTGAACCTGTGTCCCTTCGCCAAGGCCGTGCTCGTGAAGCAGCAGGTGCATTTCTGCGCGAGCGAGGCGCAGGACGCGGCGGGGGTGCTGGACGACTTCGCCCGCGAGCTCGATGCCCTGGTCGCGCTGCCCGCGCGGGAGCGTGACACCACCTTGCTGGTGCTGCCGCATGCGTTCGCCGATTTCCTGGACTTCCATGACCTGACGCAGCGCGCCGAGCGCCTGGTGCGCAAGCGCGGCCTGGAAGGCGTGGTGCAGGTGGCCAGCTTCCACCCGCGCTTCGTCTTTGCCGGGACCGAGGAGGACGACATCACCAACTACACCAACCGCTCGCCCTGGCCGACGCTGCACGTGCTGCGGGAGGAAAGCATCGACCGCGCGGTGGCAGCCTTCCCGGACGCGTCGGCCATCTACGAGGCGAACATGGCGACGCTGCGGCGGCTCGGGCCGGAGGGTTGGCGGGCCCTGGACGTGGGGGCGACACCGTGAAGAAGGACGTCGCGGAGGAACTGGGGCTGAAGCCCGGGCAGTCGCTGGAGCTGCTGCAGGAGCTGCACATCCTCACCCGCGAAGGGAAGATCAACCAGGATTCGCGGCGCAAGCTGAAGCAGGTCTACCACCTGTACCAGTTCATCGAGAAGCTGCTGCTGGAGATTCCGGCCGGAGAAGGGCATCCGACGCTGGCGGACCATGGCGCCGGCAAGTCCTACCTGGGCTTCATCCTCTACGACCTGTTCTTCCGGCAGCGCGGGCAGGGCCACATCTACGGCATCGAAACCCGCGCCGAGCTGGTGGAGAAGTCGCGCGAGCTGGCCCGCCGGCTGGGCTTCGACCGCATGTCCTTCCTGCATTTGAGCGCGGCGGAGGCGGCGGACGCGGCGCAACTGCCGGAAAAGATCGACATCGTCACGGCGCTGCACGCGTGCGACACGGCGACCGACGACGCCATCGCCTTCGGCCTGCGCAAGCAGGCGGGCTACATGGTGCTGGTGCCCTGCTGCCAGGCCGAGGTGGCCAGCGTGCTGCGCGAGCACAAGGCGCTGGCCCTGTCGCGCACGCCGCTCGCCGAGCTGTGGCGGCATCCGCTGCACACGCGGGAGCTGGGCAGCCAGGTGACCAACGTGCTGCGCTGCCTGTACCTGGAGGCGATGGGCTACCAGGTGACGGTGACGGAGCTGGTGGGCTGGGAGCACAGCATGAAGAACGAGCTGATCCTGGCGCGCCGCACCGGCCAGCGCAAGCGCGCGGCGGCGGAGCGGCTGCGGGCGATCCTGGCCGAGTTCGGCATCCCCGAACTGGAATCCCGGCGGTTCAAAGAATTGGGGTCAGATTCCAATTAATATCGGCGGATGGCGCGCCTTCCGCGATTGACCGTCCCCGGCTACCCGCACCACATCATCCAGCGCGGCAACAACCGGCAGGCCATCTTCAGCGACACGGCGGACTACGAGCTGCTGCTGTCCCTGATCGACGAACACGCGCGCAAGCAGCAGGTGGCCGTGCACGGCTACGTGCTGATGAGCAATCACTTCCACTTGCTGGCCACGCCGGAGACGGTGGAGGGCATCCCGCAGATGATGCAGTCGGTGGGTCGGCGCTACGTGCGGCACTACAACCTGCGGCATGCGCGCACCGGGACGCTCTGGGAGGGCCGCTACAAGTCGACGCTGATCCAGGCCGAGCGCCACTTGCTCGCCTGCATGGTGTACATGGACCTCAATCCGGTGCGGGCCGCCATGGTCGCGGACCCGGCGGACTACCCATGGTCCAGCCACCACCATTACATCGGCCGGCGGACCGACAAGCTCATCACGCCGCATCCGCTGTATTGGAATCTCGGCAACACCCCGTTCGCCCGGGATGGGGCGTACGCCGAGCTGGTCCGGTCCGGCATCAGCGACCAGGAGCGGCAGGCGCTCACCGATTCAGCCTTGCGCGGCTGGGCGCTGGGCGAGCCGGACTATGTCGCGGATCTCCAACGGCGCACGCAGCGGCGGGTGGCGCGCTCCCAGGCCGGCCGGCCCGTCAAGAAGGAACCTGTCCCCAATTTAAAATCTGGAACGATCAGCCAGCGATAATTGGAATCTGACCCCAATTATTTTGCTTGGGGAAAGTGGTGCGGTGCAGTAACCTCGGGTTTCCCCTGAATTTCCCGGAGTGCGCCATGACCACGGCTGCAGAGATCGCCCATCTTCAAGAACATGGCCTGTACACGGGCGCCAACGAGCACGACGCGTGCGGCGTCGGCTTCGTGGCCCACATCAAGGGCGAGAAGAGCCACAACATCATCCAGCAGGCGCTGCTGATCCTGAAGAACCTGGACCACCGGGGCGCCGTCGGCGCGGACAAGCTGATGGGCGACGGCGCCGGCATCCTGATCCAGTTGCCCGATGCGCTGTACCGCGAGGAGATGGCCAAGCAGGGCGTGGAACTGCCGCCGCCCGGCGAGTACGGCGTCGGCATGATCTTCCTGCCGAAGGAGCACGCCTCCCGCCTGGCGTGCGAGCAGGAATTCGAGCGCGCCATCCGCGCCGAAGGGCAGGTGCTGCTCGGCTGGCGCGACGTGCCGGTCGACACCGAGATGCCGATGTCGCCCGCCGTGCGCAAGAAGGAGCCGATCATCAAGCAGGTGTTCATCGGCCGCGGCACCGACGTCATCGTGCAGGACGCGCTGGAGCGCAAGCTCTACGTGATCCGCAAGACGGCCAGCGCCGCGATCCAGCGCCTGAAGCTCAAGCACAGCAAGGAATACTACGTTCCCAGCGTCTCCAGCCGCACCATCATCTACAAGGGCCTGCTGCTGGCCGACCAGGTGGGCGTGTACTACAAGGACCTGCAGGACCCGCGCTGCGCGTCCGCGCTCGGCCTGGTGCACCAGCGCTTCTCCACCAACACCTTCCCCGAGTGGCCGCTGGCCCACCCGTACCGCTACGTCGCCCACAACGGCGAGATCAACACGGTCAAGGGCAACTACAACTGGATGAAGGCGCGCGAAGGCGTGATGTCCTCGCCGGTGCTGGC
>JAJTCN010000058.1 GCA_021323335.1 Ramlibacter sp. | reverse complement strand
GATGTGCTCTTCCTGGCGGCGGTTCTCGGCCTGGATGGCGGCCCAGAGTTCGGGGTCGGTCTGTTCGATGAGGATGTTGCGGTCGTACATGGCAGTCCTATGGTTCCCTGTCGATGACGAGGGCTGCCCAGGCGAACGGCGGGTCACGCGCGGAGCGCGCGCGGCACGCTCCCCAGTGGTTGGTGCGGGGGCAGGGCCCCCGGATGGATCCACGTCAGCGCCCCGGGAGGGACGCCTATCGCCAGTCGCGTACGCCGCTAGTTTAGCGCAGGAGCCTGCAGGCGCAGATTCCTAGGAGATGACCTGGGGCGCGGCGGGCTGGGCCTGCTCGGGCTCGGTCTGCGGGGCGATGGCCGGGGCCATCGTGCGCAGCGGGATGGGCGGGGTCACCAGCGGCACCACGCGGCCCGAAGCCACCTGCCGCAGGCGCTCGTGCTCGGCCAGCACCTTGGCCGCGTAGCCGTCGTCGTGCGGCAGCAGGGCCGCGCCGACGTAGAACTTCAGCCCGGCCTGGACCGAGCCGGCCCGCTGGATGCACTCCTGCAGCACCTTGGCGCCGACCCGCAGGTTGGTCACCGGGTCGAAAGCCGCCAGCTTGCCGCCGAAACTTTCATATTTGTCGCTGTGGATGCCGGTCATGACCTGCATCAGGCCCTGGGCGCCCACCGGGCTCTGGGCAAACGGGTTGAAGCCCGATTCCACCGCCATCACCGCCAGCAGCAGGGTCGGGTCGAGGTTCATCCGCCCGCCGATCTCGTACGCCTCGGCCACCAGCGCCGACAACGGCTCCGGCGCCACGCGGTATTTCTTGCTGATCCAGTAGGCCACCGCCGCCTGCTGCTTGGGCAGGTCCTTGGGGTTCAGCGCCGTGGCGCGGTCGATCGCATCGAGTTCGGGCACCAGGCCGAGGGCCTGCGCCTGCCGGGCATGGAGCCACGTCATGAGCTGCGATTCGCCCACCTGCCGCAAATCGGGCCGGGCCAGCAGGGTCAGCACGGAAAACACCGTCGCCAGCCCCACCACCGCGAAGCCGTTGTGCGTGATCTCGAAGAAGCCTTGGGCGACGTCGCTGACGAATGTCTGCACGCCCCTGGCCAGTTTTCCTAACGCTGTCATAGCACTTCCTTTCTACGCGCGGGCCGGGGAGGTGCCGCCTGCTGGCAGCATCGCTCCGGCTCCTCGTTTGGATTGGTACGCCATCGGGCTCGAGGCTCTCCGGACTTCGGAGGCGCCTTCGAACCGGACTTAGCCGGGTTCGGCAGCGGGTTTGATCTGGTCGTCGTCCCGGCGCGATGGTCGGGACGGGCGGATTCTAGGCAGGGCCTTAATGCTCAGTCAAGGATGTTTCAAGCATTCGTTATGCATGAACTTGGATATCAGACCGCTAATTTACGGCTCAGCCATGGCCCGAGTTCGTGGGAAATTCCCGCCGGAAGCTGTCGGACAGGCCTGACAGTGACTCCGGTGCTCCCTTTTCAGGAGCGCCTCCGCTTGCTGTGGTGCCCGGCCACCGCTCGTCGGGCCACCCGGATTGGAGGCCGGGCCGTCAGGATCGGGCCGGAAGCCCGCCCGATCGGCGCAATGGGTCCGGCCGGCGCCATTGAAAATTCGATTTGCAAAAGCCGGATCCGTCGCCTACCTTGTACAGGTCCAAGTGATTGGACGTCAGCCGGTAGGGCCACATCCCGTGGTAGCCCCGGCCCCTCTTGGAGGCAATCTTTGCCTCCGGCGCGACGCGGACACCCTGTCCGGGTCGCGAACCCAGACGGCAGCGACAGGGTCGCGCCGTCAGCCCGGCAGGCTGCTTCAGGCGCCTGGCCGGGCTTTCTATTTGGGGGCTCGCCAAGTGCTTGAACGCCATGCGCCCCCGCGTCGCATTTCGCGGCGAGAATACGGCCCTCTGCCCCCGCGATCGGGGGCTTTCCTTTCCCCCTTCGAAGACTTGCAGTGAGCTCCTTGAAAACCCACGACACCCAGGCGCTCGACGCGCTCACCAAGGGTGCCTTCTCCGCCCCGACCTCCGGCGAACGCGCCGCCCGCGTCCGCGAATGGCTGGCGAGCGAGCCGAGCGCCGAGCAGATGCAGGAGGTGTTCCGCGAACTGAGCGCCCGCGACAAGGGCGCGGCCCGCCTGCTGCGGGAGAAGCTGGACGAAATCAAGCGGGCCAAGGGCCAGGAAGCCATTGCCGCCGAATGGACCGAGAAGGCGCGCGCGCTGCTGTCGCAGCCGCGGCTGAACGTCGCCGACGCCATGGCCTGGCAGCGGGACGCCGCCAAGGCCGGAGCGCCCCTCAGCCGGGAGCCGCTGGCCGGCGTGAAGGCCGAGCTGGCCGAGCGCATCAAGGGCATCGAGGACCTGCAGACCCGGGTGCAGGTGCAGCGCGAGGCCGCCGTGCTGCTGGCGCAGCGCATCGAAGTGCTTTCCACCAAATCGTGGCGTGACGCGCAGGCGGCGGCCGAGGCCCTGCGCACCGACGTCCCGCAATGGCAGGCGCAGGCCCAGTCGCTGCCCGAAGACCCCAACTGGACCAGCGTCGAACCGCGCTTTCCACCGCTGCTCGATGCATCGCGCGGGCAACTGCAGGCGGTCTGGGACGCCTTCCAGTCGGCGCTGGCGCAAGCCGTCGCCGCCGCGGAAGACCACCAGGCCCCGCTGCCGCCGGTGCCGGTGTGGGCCGACGAACTGCGCCAGGGGCGGGGCCTGCCGCCCGAGGCGGCCGCCAAGCCGGCGCGCCCGAAAGCGGACCCGGAGCAGCGCGCCCGGGCCAACCAGGCCGTGACCGAGGCGCTGGCGAAAGTCGAGCAGGAAGTGGCGCAGGGCCACGGCAAGGCCAGCGCCGGTGCGGCCAATGCGTTGCGCAATGCCCTGAAGGAGCACGGCAAGCTGGTGGACGACAAGCTGGAAGCGCAGGCGCATGCCGCGCTGGGTGCCGCGACCGAGCTGGAAGGCTGGCAGCGCTGGCGCGCCGACCAGTTGCGCCAGGAACTCGTCGCCAAGGCGGAAGCCCTGTTCGAGATGGTGCCGGTGCGTGGGCCCAAGCCGCCGCGGGCGGCGCCCGCCGCCCCCGCCACCGCAGAAGCTGCGCCCGCCGAGGCGGCGGAGCCGGCGCCGGCCGTGCCGGCAACCGAGGCCGCACCGGCGGCGGAGGCTGCGCCGGCAGCGGAAGCAGCATCCCCCGCAGAGGCCGCATCCGCGCCCGCACCGGCGCCCGTCGCCAGCGTGCGCAAGCCGCGCTATGGCGGCCGCAAGATGCAGGAGACGCTGCGCAGCCTGCGCGACCAGTGGAAGCAGGTCGACCAGGGCGGCCCGCCCAACCATGCACTGTGGAAGCGCTTCGACGAAGCATGCAACGAGGCTTACAAGGTGGTCCAGGAATGGCTGGACCGCGTGAAGGCGGAATCCGCGGAACACCGTGCCTCGCGGCTGGCGCTGATCGAGGAGGTCAAGGCCTGGGCGGCCGCGCATCCGGAGCCGCAGCAGGGCGACTGGAAGGGGTTCAACCGCGCGCTGCACCAGTTCTCCGACCGCTGGCGCGAGGCCGGCCACCTGAGCGAGAAGGCCTTCGCCGAGCTGCAGCCGCTGTGGAAGGAAGCGATCAACCACGCGGCCGCGCCGCTGGAGCAGGCCCAGAAGGCCAGCATCGAGCGCCGCAACGCCATGATCGAAGAGGCGCGGGTGCTCGGGGACGCGCCGATGCTGCGCATCGACGCGGTCAAGTCGCTGCAGCAGCGCTGGCAGGCGGAAGCGCAGGCGGTGCCGCTGGACCGCAAGCAAGAGCAGAAGCTGTGGGACGCGTTCCGCAAGCCGATCGACGATGCCTTCAACCGCAAGACGGTGGAACGCGAGAAGGCGGCCGCGGCGCTGAGCGGGCGCGACCGGGCGGTGCTCGATGCCTCGCGCGCGGTGGAAGAAGCCACCGCCAGCGGCGACGCGCAGAAGATCCGCACCGCGATGGCGGCGCTGGAGCAGGCCTTGCGCGCGCGCGACGATGAACAGGCTGCCGCCGCTGCGGCGGCGCCGGCCGCAGCCCCCGCGGCGCCGGCTGCCGCTGCCGGCGAGCCCCAGGAAGGCGAGGGCGCCACCGAGGCGGTCACGGCCGAGGGCGGATCCGAGGCCGCGACGACCCCCGCGCCCGCGCCGAAGGCACCGCCCAAGCCGGTGGTGGCCGCGCGCCGCAGCGACGACCGGCCCGGCGCGCGCCGGCCGGAGATGCCGGCCGCGCGGCCGGGCGGCAAGTTCGATGCGCGGCGTCCGGGTGGCCCGGGCGGCCGCGACATGCGGGACGGCCGGGGCGGCTTCGGCCGGGACCGCGACGAGCGCGAAGACCGGGGTCCGCGCCTGGGCGACGCCGCCTTCCGCGCGCAACGCGACGCGCTGGAGCACGCGCAGTCCGCCTTGCGCAAGCTGGCGGCGCAGGCGCACGGTGAGGCGCTGACGCAGCTGATGACGGCCTGGGAGCAGCGCTCCGCGGAGCAGGTGCCCAGCCACCAGGAGCTGGGCAAGGTCGTGAGCACGCAGGCGCGCGCCGGCTGGCTGCAGGCACTGGGCAAGGGTCCCGGCGGCGACGCCTCGGAGGCGCTGCTGCGGCTGGAGATCGCCGCCGACGTGCCGACGCCGGCGGAGCAGATCACCGCCCGCCGCGCGTTGCAGCTGCAGCTGCTGACCCGCCGCAACGACCCGTCGCCGCTGGAGACCTGGGGCGCGGACGTGGCGAAGGTGCTGGCGACGGCCTACGACGCCGGTGCGGCGCGTCGGTTGCAGAACGCGTTGAAGGCGTTGTTGAAGCGTTGAGCATCACCGGGGTTCGCCTGCGGGCTCACCCCGGCCTACGAGCCTGCGGGATCGCTGGGGTTCGCCTTCGGGCTCACCCCAGCCTACGAAGTCCCGTCGCGAGGCGCGATGCGAATCCCGTCGAGGGGCGACCGGTAGGCTGGCGGTGAGCGCGCAGCCGAACCCCAGCTTCAGCCGGCCGGCAAATAAAACCCGTCGAACAGCGCGGTCAGCTCCGGGAAGTCCTGCGTGAACCGCTCGCGGTTCACGAAGTAGCCCTCGCACGCGACGGCGAAGAACTCGTCGATGGCTTCCGCGCCATAGCTGTCCAGCCACGGTTCCTCGCCGCCGAAGCGCTCGGCGATCACCACCTGCTCGCGAAAACGCTCGTACTGCGCCTGCAGCACGGCCAGCCACTGCGCGCGCGCCTGGCGCGACGGCAGTGGCGGGCAGCCGTCGGGGGCGCCGTCGCGCAGGTCGATCTTGTGCACGAACTCGTGGATCACCACGTTGAAGCCGGCCTCCGCGGCCGAGCCTGCCGTGGCGACGTCGCGCCAGTTCACCATCACCGGCCCGCCCTCCATGGTCTCGCCGGCCAGCACCTCGTCCCAGTCGTGCACCACGCCGTCGTCGTCCACGTGCGTGCGGCGCGCCACCACTTCATCCGGATGCACGACCACGGTCACGAAGTCGTCGTACCAGGACAGGCCGAGGTGCAGCACGGGCAACACCGCCTGCGCCGCGATGGCCAGCGCGATTTCGTCGGTGATCACCAGGCCGCCGGCGCCATGGAATTCCTTGTCGGCGAGAAAGCGGGCCGAGAGCGCGCGCAGGCGCTCGCGCTCTTCGGGGCTGCGTTGCGCCAGGAAGGGATAGCGCGCCAGCGTGGCATGCCACAGCGCGTCCGGCAGGGCCGGGCCGCCGAGGCGCCGGCGCAGCCAGCCGAGCATCAGGCGAGCCCGATGCGCCGGACCTCGCCTTCGCGCGTGATGCGCAAGGCCTCCAACCGGGGCGGCACGGCGTCCGCGTCCCAGTCGCTCAGCACGATGCGGCGATGCGTGGCATCGAGGTCATGCTCGCGCGGGCGGTGCGTGTGGCCGTGCACCAGCACCGGCGCGTCCGCCGCCTCCAGCCACTGCAGGGCGGTGGCCGTGTCGACGTCGGCGTAGTCGCGGCCGCTTTGCTTGAGCTGCTCGCTCTCCTTGCGGGCGCCGCGCGCCATCGCTTGCCGCGCCGCGAGCGGCTGGGCCAGGAACTGCTGCTGCCAGCGCGCATCGCGCACCTGCGCGCGGAACGCCAGGTAGGCGTGGTCGTCGATGCAGAGGGCGTCGCCATGCGACAGCAGCCAGCGCCGGTCGCCGAAGGAGAACACCGTGGGGTCGTCCAGCAGCGTCATGCCGGTGGCCTGCGCCAGCCCGGCGCCCACCAGGAAGTCGCGGTTGCCGACCAGGAAGAACAGCGGAAGCCGCCGCGCCGTGTCGCGCAGCACCTGCGCGCAATCGGCCTCGAAGCCCGCCTCGCGCGCCACGTCGTCGCCGACCCAGGCCTCGAACAGGTCGCCGAGGATGAACAGCGCGTCGGCCTGCACGCCGTCCATGTAGCGGCGCCAGGCCTCGAACGTGGACGGCGCGGCGGCCTGCAGGTGCAGGTCGGAGATGAACTCCACGGTGCGCCAGCCGGGGGCGGCGCGCAGTTCCTGCGCCTGGGGCGGGTTCAGACCACGACCGCCTTCTCGACCACCACGTCCGTCTTCGGCACGTCGCCGTGGCCGCCGCGGTTGCCGGTGGGAACGCCCTTGATGCGGTCGACCACGTCCTGGCCGCCCACCACCTTGCCGAAGACGGCGTAGCCCCAGCCCTGCGCCGTGGGCGCGGTGTGATTGAGGAAGGCGTTTCTGGGTCATGCCGGGGGCGAAGCCGCCGCCCTGGACCATGAAGCCGTCGATCACGCGGTGGAAGATGGTGCCGTCGTAGTGGCCCTTCTTCACGTAGGAAAGGAAGTTGGCGACCGTCTTCGGCGCCTTCTGCTCGTCGAGCTCGAGGGTGATCACGCCGCCGCCGGCGATGTGCAATTCGACTTTCGGGTTCATCTCTGGGGTTCTCTGTTAGGGAAGGAGCGTCGCGGAGTTGATGACGACGGGCACCACCGGCACGTCGCCGTGCATGCCGCTGCGGCCGGTCTGCACGCCCTTGATCTTGTTGACGACGTCCATGCCGCCGACGACGCGGCCGAACACGGTGTAGCCCGGGGCGTTGGGCCCCGGCGGATCGAGCGTGCGCGTGTTGTCGGCCACGTTGATGAAGAACTGCGACGTGGCCGAGTTGGGGTCGCTGGTGCGCGCCATCGCGACGGTGCCGAGCTGGTTCTTCAGGCCCTTGGCGTAAGCCTCGCGGCCTTCATGCGCCACCGGCGCGCGCGTCTTCTTCTCGGCCATGTTGCGGTCCATGCCGCCGCCCTGGATCATGAAGTTGTCGATGACGCGGTGGAACACGGTGCCGTCGTAGTGCTTGTCGCGCACGTACTGCAGGAAGTTGTCCACCGTCTTCGGGGCCTTGTCGGGATACACCTCGACGACGATGTCGCCGGCGCTGGTGGCGAACTTCACCTTGGGCGCATCCGCGGCCCATGCGGGCGCGGCCAGGCACGCGCCCAGCAGGACGGCCGCGGCACGGCGCGAGAACGAAACCATCAACCGATCACTCCTTCGAAAAAGATCTTCCACTGCGCGCCTTGGCGCACCCAGTACTGGCGCTTCACGGGACCCGTGCGGGCGCCCATGGGAACCTCGCCAAAGGTTACCACCATGGTGTCTGCAGAGTCGGTCCAGCGCAGCACCGACACATCCTTGAGCTCGATGTCCCTGCCGCGCGCCTTGCCCAGCTCCACCTTCAGCACCGGCGTCCATTCGGCCAGGGTCTTGCCGTTGATGGCGAAGTCGGGCGTGTAGAAGGCCAGCAGGCGGCCCACGTCGCCGCTGGCTTTGGCGCCGCGCCAGGCCTGCAACACGTCGTGGAAATGGCGGGCGTCGGCCTGCACCCCGGCCGGCGCCACCCAGCGAAGCGACGGGGCGATGACGACCGGCGTGCTGCGAACCTCGACCGTGCGGATGATGCGCTGCAGGTCCGGGTTGGCCAGCACCACGCAGCCGTCGGTGGCCTTGGGGGCGCGCGCGAACTGCTCGGGCGGCGTGCCGTGCAGCCAGATGCCGCGGCCGGTCTTGCCCCGGCGGGCGTCGTACGCGTTGGGGTAGTTGATGGGCAGGGCGCCCGCGCCGTAGAAGTCCTTCAGCGACTTCGGGTCGAGGTTGCTGGTGATGTAGTAGACGCCGAGCGGCGTGCGCAGGTCCCCCTCGGCCGTCTTCTCGGTGCCCGACTTGCCCACCGAGATGTAGTAGTCGGCCAGCAGCTTCAGCCCCTGGGGGCCGTTCTGGGCCGCTCGCGCAGGGCGCGCATGCGCAGCAGCGATTCCTCGCGCAGTTCGGCCAGCACCTGGCCGCCGCCCTGTGCGTGCTGTTCCGGCACGTCGCCGAACGCGCGGACCGGGCGGAGCTGCGCCATGAGCAGGTCGCCGTACACCAGCTGGGCCAGGCTGAAGTTGGGGTGGTCTCGCACCAGTGCTTCGGCGCGGCCGAGGGCGGTGCGCGTCTGCGCCTGGCCGATCAGCTTGTAGATCTCGATCAGCCGGGCCTCCGCTTCGCCGTCGCGTGCCACGGCAGGCGCGGGCGGCGCGGCCTTGCGTGCCTGGGCCTGGCCGGACTTGCGGGTCGGGCCGTTGGCGAGCGCGGCCGGAGCGGTCGCGACGCAGCACAGCGCCAGCAGCGCCTTGGTCAGCAGCAGGGGGAGCCTGGGCGGGTTCAAGAGCGCAACCATCACCTGGGGCCGGCCGCGCGCCCTCAGGCGCCGGTGCTTTCTCGCACGATCGTCCAGCGGTCGCCGTTGCGGACCAGCTCCAGCGTCTTGCGGCTGGTGACATTCAGCGAGTCGGCGCTGTACGCCTGGCGGAAGCGGGCCGTGGCCTTGCTGCCCTTGACCGACACGTCGAGGTCGGAAATGTTGACCGTGATCTTCGACTTGCCGACGATGCGCGCGCGCCGGTCGGCCTCCCAGGCCGCGCGGGACTGGCGGCCGGGCGGGTCGAATTCCCTGCCGTAGGCGGCCAGGTACCCGGCCATGTCCTTGGCTGCCCAGGCGGCGGCCCAGGCGCGCACGGCGGCCTCGACGTCCTTGTCGGAGCCGCCCGGCGCCGGGGCCGGCGCCGCAGCGGGGGCAGGAGCGGGTGCCGGCGTGGGTGCGGCGGCCGCGGCCGGCGCCGGTGCAGCGGCAACCGGGCGGGCCGCCGGGGCGGGCGCGGCGGCCACCGCCGGCGTGCGTGCGGGCGCGGCGGCCGGGGCCGCGGCAACGACGGTGCCCGCACGCGCGGCGGCTGCGCCGGAGCGCGAACCCGGCGCGAACAGCTCGCGGATCAGGCCCAGCTTCGGCTGGACCGCCGTGTTGCCGGCATCGAGCTGCAGCGCGCGGCTGTACGCCTGGCTGGCGAGCTTGGCGTAGACGTCGCCCAGGTTCTCGTGGGCCGTCGCGTAGCTCGGATTGGTCCGGATGGCCATTTCCAGCGCGGCCCGCGCCTTGTCGAACTGCGCCTGGCCGGCATACAGCACGGCGAGGTTGTTGTAGGGTTCCGGCAGCTCGGGGAAATCCTCGGTGAGCTTCTGGAAGGTGGCGACGGCCTCGGCGGTGCGGCCGGCTTCGGTCAGCACCACGCCCTTGATGAAGCGCATCTGCGGATCCCGGGGCTTGCCCGCGAGATACTGGTCGGCCTTGGCCAGCGCCTCGGCATGCTTGCCGGTGCGCAGCAACTGGTTGACGTCCGAGTACTCGTCGGCCCGCGCCGCGCCGGCCGAAAACAGCGCGGCCGCCAGGACGGCCAGGCCCAGCGTTTTCGGGAAGTTCGTGCGCGCAAGCTTCATGAGTCCTCTTGATCCGACGCGGATGGCAAGCCCTCAAGCGGGGCTATATACTGCGGCCGATTGTAGCCGTGGCCCTGCGTTGCGGCTCAACTCTGCTCCCTCAGAACAACAGCCCAGCCCGCGGCGCCAGGCGCCGGCGGCGCCCCCGAGATTCCAATGAGCCTGCGCATCTACAACACGCTCACGCGTGCGCTGGAGGACTTTTCCCCGCTCGAACCGGGCCACGTCCGCATGTACGTGTGCGGGATGACGGTGTACGACCTGTGCCACGAAACATCACGGACATCGAGGACAAGATCATCCGCAGGGCGGTGGAAAACCGCGAGACTGTGCGGTCCCTGACCGACCGCATGATCGCCGAGATGTACCGTGACTTCGACGCGCTCAACATCGAGCGGCCCACCCACGATCCCCGCGCCACCGACTACGTGCCGCAGATGCTGGACATCGTGCGCCAGCTCGAAGGCAAGGGGCTGGCCTATCGCGCCGAAGGCGGCGACGTGAACTACGCGGTGCGCCGCTTCCCCGGCTACGGCAAGCTTTCGGGCAAGTCGCTCGACGAACTGCATGCCGGCGAACGGGTGGCGGTGCTGGAGGGCAAGGACGACCCGCTGGACTTCGTGCTGTGGAAGGCGGCCAAGCCGCAGGAGCCGGCCGACGCCACCTGGGACAGCGACTACGGCCGCGGCCGGCCCGGCTGGCACATCGAGTGCTCCGCCATGTCCTGCGCCCTGCTCGGGCAAACCTTCGACATCCACGGCGGCGGCGCCGACCTGCAGTTCCCCCACCATGAGAACGAGATAGCCCAGAGCGAGGGCGCCAACGGCGTGCCGCTCGCCAAGGTGTGGATGCACAACGGCTTCGTGAACATCGACAACGAGAAGATGTCCAAGTCGCTCGGCAACTTCTTCACCATCCGCGAGGTGCTGCAGAAATTCGACGCCGAGACGCTGCGCTTCTTCATCGTCCGCGCCCATTACCGCAGCCCGCTGAACTACAGCGACGTGCACCTCGACGACGCCCGCGGCGCCCTGAAGCGCCTCTATACCGCGCTGGACCTGGTGGCGCCGGCGCCGGTGGCGATCGACTGGAAGGAGCCGCATGCGGCCCGCTTCAAGGCGGCGATGGACAACGACTTCGGCACGCCCGAAGCGGTGGCCGTGCTGTTCGAGCTGGCGGCGGAGGTCAACCGCACCCGCTCGGCGGAGCGCGCGGGGCTGCTGAAGGCGCTGGGCGCCACGCTCGGCATCCTGCAGGGCGACCCCCGGGCCTTCCTGCAGGCCGGCGCCGGCCTGGACGAAGCGACGATCCAGCAGCGGATCGAGGCGCGCGCCGCCGCCAAGAAGGCGAAGGACTTCGCCGAAGCCGACCGCATCCGCCAGGAGCTGCTGGCGCAGGGCATCGTGCTGAAGGATTCCGCCGCCGGCACCACCTGGGAGGCGAAATCTTGAGCGCCGCGGGCGATGCTCCCGCGGAACTGGTCACCCCCGAATACTGGGACGAGGCCCGCAAGTACCTGACGCGCAAGGACCGCGTCATGAAGCGGCTCATCCCGCAGTTCGGCACCGCCTGCCTGCAGTCGCGCGGCGATGCCTTCACCACGCTGGCCCGCAGCATCGTCGGCCAGCAGATCTCCGTGAAGGCGGCGCAGAGCGTGTGGGACCGGACGCGTGGCTCGGCATGGAGGACGAGGAGATCATCGCGGAGCTCGTCGGCATCCGCGGCATCGGCCGCTGGACCGCCGAGATGTTCCTGATCTTCCACCTGATGCGGCCCAACGTGCTGCCGCTGGACGACGTCGGCCTGATCACCGGCATCAGCAAGAACTACTTTTCCGGCGAAGCGGTCAGCCGCAGCGACGCGCGGGAGGTGGCCGCGGCCTGGAACCCGTATTGCTCGGTCGCGACTTGGTATATTTGGCGATCGCTCGACCCGCTGCCCGTGGCCTACTGACCGCGGCGCGGCAAAACGGGCGCACAAAGAGGAGTACAAGTGGCGAAACGGACCTTCCTGGATTTCGAGCAGCCGATCGCGGAGCTCGAGACGAAGATTGAGGAACTGCGCTACGTGCAGACCGAGTCTGCCGTCGACATCTCCGACGAGATCGAGCAGCTGGGCAAGAAGAGCCAGCAGCTCACCAAGGACATCTACAGCCAGCTGTCGCCGTGGCAGATCACCAAGATCGCGCGCCACCCGGAGCGGCCGTACACCATGGACTACATCAATGAAATCTTCACGGATTTCGTGGAAATGCATGGTGACCGCCACTTCTCCGACGATCTCTCCATCGTCGGCGGCCTGGCGCGCTTCAACGGCAGCCCCTGCATGGTGCTGGGCCACCAGAAGGGCCGCGACACCAAGGAGCGCGCCGTCCGCAACTTCGGCATGAGCCGCCCGGAGGGCTACCGCAAGGCGCTGCGCCTGATGAAGACGGCCGAGAAGTTCAAGCTGCCGGTCTTCACCTTCGTCGACACGCCGGGCGCCTATCCCGGCATCGACGCCGAGGAGCGCGGCCAGTCGGAGGCCATCGGCCGCAACATCTACGAGATGGCGCAGCTGGAAGTGCCGATCATCACCACCATCATCGGCGAGGGCGGCTCCGGCGGCGCGCTGGCGATCTCCGTGGGTGACCAGGTGCTGATGCTGCAGTACTCGATCTATTCGGTGATCAGCCCCGAAGGCTGCGCCTCGATCCTGTGGAAGACCTCGGAGAAGGCGCAGGACGCCGCCGAGGCCATGGGCATCACGGCGCACCGCCTGAAGGCGCTGGGGCTCGTGGACAAGATCGTCAACGAGCCGGTGGGCGGCGCCCACCGCGACCACAAGCAGATGGCCGCGTTCCTCAAGCGCGCGTTGAACGACGCCTGGCGCCAGCTGGCCGACCTGAAGGTGCGCGAGCTCCTGGAGCGGCGCTACGAGCGGCTGCAAAGCTATGGCCGCTTCTCCGACACCAAGGCCGAAGCCGGCTGATCCTCCGGCGGCCAACCCGGCGGCGGTGGCGCTCGCCGGGCTGGACCTGCCGCTGCCCCTGGCCGTCGCGTACAGCGGCGGCGCCGATTCCACCGTGCTCCTGCTGGCCGCCGTGCAGCGCTGGCCCGGACAGGTGCAGGCGATCCACATCCACCACGGCCTGCAGGATGCGGCCGACGGCTTTGCCGAGCATTGCCGGCAGGTGTGCGCCGCGCTCGGCGTGCCCTTGCAGGTGCGCCGCGTGCAGGCCGGCCACGCCATGGGCGAGAGCCCGGAAGACGCGGCGCGGCAGGCACGCTACCCGGCCCTGGCGCGCGCCGCGCGCGACGCCGGGCTGCAGGCCGTGTTGCTGGGCCAGCACGCGGACGACCAGGTCGAGACCCTGCTGCTGGCGTTGAGCCGGGGCGCCGGCTTGCCGGGCCTGGCCGCGATGCCGCCGGTGTTCCAGCGCGATGGCGCCGTCTTCGTGCGACCGCTGCTGGCGGTGGGCGCGCGCGCGATCCGCGAGTGGGTCGCGCAGCAGGGCGTTCCGGTCGTCGAGGACCCGACCAATGCGGACGTCGCCTTCACCCGCAACCGCATCCGCCACCTGGTGCTGCCGGCGCTGGAAGAGGCGTTCCCGCATTACCGCGAGACCTTCGGCCGCTCCACGCGCCATGCGGCGCAGGCGCAGGAGCTGCTGGAGACGGTGGCGGTGGAAGACCTCGCGCGCATGGCCGGCGTGCCGGGCATCACGGCCTTGCAGCAGATGCATCGCGCGCGGCAAGCCAACGTGCTGCGGCATTGGCTGCGCACCGCGCACGCCGCGAGCGCGAGCGCCGCGCAGCTCGAGGAGTTGCTCGATCAGGTGGCGGACTGCAAGACGCGGGGACACCAGATTCGCATCAAGGTGGGGAACGGGTTCGTCGAGCGGCAGGGGGATCGCCTGGCCTACCAGGACGCGGCTCAAGCGTGATGCCACTGCCCCGCTAGGTATAATCCCGCAGTCCTGCGCGCTGTAGCGCCAGCATGGGCGAACAGCGGTTCGTCCCCCGGCTCCACGAGCCCCTTCTCACCCCCGGTTCCGATGGCATTGATCGTTCACAAATACGGCGGCACGTCGATGGGCTCGACCGAGCGCATCCGCAACGTGGCCAAGCGCGTGGCCAAATGGGCGCGCGCCGGCCACCAGATGGTGGTGGTGCCCAGCGCCATGAGCGGCGAGACCAACCGCCTGCTCGGGCTCGCCAAGGAAGTGGCGCCCGCCCGGGCCGACGAGGCCGTGCAGCGTGAACTCGACATGCTCGCCTCCACCGGCGAACAGGTTTCCGTCGGCCTGCTCGCGCTGGCCCTGCAGGCCGAGGGCGTGCCCTCCGTCAGCTACGCCGGCTGGCAGGTGCCGATCCGCACCAACAGCGCCTACACCAAGGCCCGCATCGAGTCGATCGACGACGTGCGCGTGCGCAAGGACCTCGACGCCGGCAAGGTGGTGATCATCACCGGCTTCCAGGGCGTCGACGACCTCGGCCACATCACCACGCTGGGCCGCGGCGGCAGCGACACCTCCGCCGTGGCGGTGGCCGCGGCGCTGAAGGCCGCGGAGTGCCTGATCTACACCGACGTGGACGGCGTCTACACCACCGACCCGCGCGTCGTGCCCGAAGCGCGCCGCCTCACCACGGTGAGCTTCGAGGAAATGCTGGAGATGGCCTCCATGGGGTCGAAGGTCCTGCAGATCCGCTCCGTCGAATTCGCGGGCAAGTACCAGGTTCCGCTGCGCGTGCTGTCCAGCTTCACCCCGTGGGACATCCCCATCGCGGAAGAAGCGGTGTCCGGCACGCTGATCACTTTTGAGGAAGACGAGAAAATGGAACAAGCCGTCGTATCCGGCATTGCGTTCAACCGCGACGAAGCCAAGATTTCCATCCTGGGCGTGCCCGACCGCCCCGGCATCGCGTACCAGATCCTCGGCGCCGTGGCCGACGCCAACATCGAGGTCGACGTGATCATCCAGAACGTCAGCCACGACGGCAAGACCGACTTCAGCTTCACCGTGCACCGCAACGACTACGCGCGCACGGTCGACGTGCTCAAGTCCAAGGTGGTCCCGTCGCTGGGGACCGACCGGGTCGAGGGCGACACCCGCATCTGCAAGGTGTCGATCGTCGGCATCGGCATGCGCAGCCACGTCGGCATCGCCTCCAGGATGTTCCGCGCGCTGTCGGAAGAGGGCATCAACATCCAGATGATCTCCACCAGCGAGATCAAGACCTCGGTGGTGATCGACGAGAAGTACATGGAGCTGGCGGTGCGCGCGCTGCACCGCGCCTTCGACCTGGACCAGCCGGCCGCGTAGAGCGCGCACGGTCGCGCGTACGCGGCCGTCCCCGCGCAGGCGGGGACCCAGAGCTTGGGGCATAATCCAGGCTCCGGAGCGGTGACCGAGTGGCCGAAGGTGCTCCCCTGCTAAGGGAGTATGCGGGCAAAAACCTGCATCCAGGGTTCGAATCCCTGTCGCTCCGCCAGACCCAAGGCCGCTGTCCAGCGGCCTTTCTTCTTTTCGACAGCCACACACCGCCATGCCAACCGATTTCGCCAGCATGCTGCTGCTGGTGGTCACCTCCGCCATCACCTTCACCGTCGCCCGCCTGCTGTCGCGCAACTGGCGCAAGAAGCGGCGCGAACGCGAAGAGGCGGCCAAGCGCGCCAACGAGAGCCGGCAGGTGCGCAGGGCGCGGGAGCGTCGCGGCAAATGAAAAAGCCGCCCGAAGGCGGCTTCTTCTCTCCCTGACATCCCTGCGTCTTATCTGTGGGCGGACGGCTTGCCGTCGGCCTTGGCGTGGTCGTGGCGGCGGCGGTGGCCGTGCGCCTGGGGCTTGCGCGTTCCGTTGGCCTTCAACTCCAGGCCATACGAGTTCGCGGTCACCGCCAGGATCACCGGCACCCGCTGCAGCATCGACGTCGTTCTCGTTGTCTCGTTCATTGTTCTGTCCCTGTGCTTCCCAGTCTTCTTGCTGTGTGACTGCAGTGTGGGAAGTATGGACGCGCCAGGGCCCCGGCCATGACGGCGCGGGGCACCAGTGAAGGTCAGCGGTATCTGACATCCAGCCCGGTCGCAGCCGGCTTGGCGGCCAGCCGGAGTGCCGCGACCTGCCGCACCATGACCGGCAGCATCAGCGCGGCCCCCGCGAGCGTGACCCACAGTCCCGGCGCGATCAGCAGCAGCGCGGCCGCCAGGCACAGCAACTGCTCCCAGCGCTTGAGCTCGACCAGCAGGAAGCGGCTGAGCGCCGCCGCCAGCACGGTGATGCCGAACATGCAGCCGATGAAGGTGACGCTGAAGTCGTACCACGTGAAGCCCTTGGTCACCAGCAGTAACGCCGGCGAGAACACGAACACGAAGGGCACCAGCGCCTTGGCCATGCCGATGCGGAAGGCCATGTTGCCGGTCTTGAATGGATCGCTACCGGCCATGCCCGCCGCCGCATAGGCGGCCAGCGCCACCGGTGGCGTGATGTCCGCCAGCACCCCGTAGTAGAAAACGAAGAAGTGCGCCACCAGCGGCTCCACGCCGAGCTGCACAAGGGTGGGCGCGGCCACCGTCACCATGATGATGTAGTTGGCGGTGGTCGGGATGCCGCATCCCATCAGGATGCAGACGACGCCCGTCATCACCAGCGCCGCGAACAGGGTCAGCGCCTTGGGGTCATACATAAACGCGGGAAGCACGGAGCCGATGCCGCCCGCGATGGCCTGCGCCCAGCCGGTGATGATGAAGCTGATCTTGAAGCCCACGCCCGTCAGCGTGACGACGCCGATGACAATGCCCACGGTGGCCGCGGCCGCGCCGACTGCCAGGGCGTACTTGGCGCCGGTGTGGAAGGCCTCGACCAGCACGCCGTGGCTGATGCGCCCGGTGATGCCGGCCAGCTTCCAGCCGGCCAGCGCGATGGCCACCGCCAGCGCGAACAGGGCCAGCTTGATGGTGTCGTTGTTCGCCCCCAGGTCGACGAAGCCGACGACGCCCAGGATCAGGTGCAGCACGATGCACAGCGCCCAGTTGGCCGGCCGGTTGCCGCTGGTGCGCGTGGTCAGGCCGACGATCGCGCAGGAGCTGATGCCGGTGAAGGCGGCGAGGTAGGGCGTGCGGCCGGACACCAGGATGGCCACCAGCAGCACCAGCGGGATGAGGGTGGGCCAGCGCTGGCGGAAGGACTCGCGCAGCCTGGGCATCTCCTCCGGCGTCAGGCCGCGCAGGCCGTACCGCTTGGCCTCGAAGTGCACCTGCATGAAGACGCCGAAGAAGTGCATGAACGCCGGCACCACGGCGGCGGCGATGATGGTCTGGTAGGAGACGTCGAGGAACTCCACCATCAGGAAGGCGGCGGCGCCCAGCACCGGTGGCGTGATCTGCCCGCCGGTGGACGACGCCGCTTCGACGGCACCGGCGAATTCACGCTTGTAGCCGACGCGGATCATCGCGGGGATGGTCAGCGAGCCCACCGTCACCGCGTTGGCGACCGAGGAGCCGGACAGCATGCCGAACATGGCGGAGCCGAACACGCTGACCTTGGCGGGGCCGCCGGCGTAGCGGCCGGCCACCGTGGACGCGATGTCCAGGAACAGCTGGCCCAGGCCGATGCGGGTGGCCATCACGCCGAACAGCACGAAGTGGAAGACATAGGTGGCCACCACGCCGATCGCCACGCCGTAGATGCCCTGGCTGGTGAGGTACTGGTGGTTGATCATCTGGCTCCAGGAGGAGCCCGCGTGCTTGAGCAAGCCCGGGAAGTACGGGCCGGCCATCGCGTACGCCGTGAAGCCGATCGCTATCAGCGGCAAGGGCCAGCCCATGGAGCGGCGCGTCGCCTCCAGCAGCGTGACGAACAGGATGGAGCCGAACACGACGTCGGTGGTGCTCGGGTTGCCCACGCGGAAGGCGAGGTCGTCGAAGACCCAGGGGATGTACAGCACGCTCAGCGCGCAGCCGATGGCCAGCAACCAGTCCGACAGCGGCACGCCGCCCGGCGAGTGCCAGCTGCTGACGACGGTCTCGCGGTCGTAGTCGCGCTTGGTGCGCGGGAACACCAGGAAGATCAGTCCCAGCACCAGCGCCATGTGGATGCCGCGGTGCGTGGTCTCGCGCAGCAGGCCGAAGCCGGCCGTGTAGTAGTGGAAGAGGGACAGCCCGATCAGCAGCGCGGTGACGATCCACGTCGCCGGGGGCACGGTGGTGCGGAACCGCATCTCCGGGTCGAACTTCTCCTCCAGCTCCTGCACCTTGCGCTCGTCGAGCACCGTTTCCGTCGTCGTCATCCTCGCTCCAAAACAAAAACAGGGAGGTGCTGCCTCCCTGTCGAACTTGCGCCGCGGGGCCTTACTTCAGCAGGCCCATTTCCTTGTAGAACTTCTCCGCGCCGGGGTGGAACGGGATGCCCACGGCCTGCACGGCGTTTTCCTTGGTGATGAACTTGCCCTTGGCATGGCCGGCCTGCAGCGTCTTCTGCGTCGCGTCCGAGTACATGGCCTTGGTGATCTGGTAGACGGTTTCGGTGTCCACCTTGGCGCTGGTCACCAGCTGCGCGCCGACCGCCAGTGTCTGCACGGCGGGCACGTCCTTGTACGTGTTGGCGGCGATGGTGTCGACGGCGAAGTACGGGCTGGACTTGCGCAGCGCGTCGATCTGGGGGCCGGCCAGGGGCACCAGCTCGATGCCGGCGCCGCTGGAGGCGAGCTCGGCGATGGCGCCGGCGGGCGCGCCGCCGACGAAGAAGAAGGCGTCGAGCGAGCCGTCCTTGAGCTTGTCGCCGGCCTGGTTGGGCTTGATGTAGTCCGGCTTGATGTCGGACTCCTTCACGCCGTAGGCAGCCAGCACCATGCGGGCGTTGATCAGCGTGCCCGAGCCGGGCTCGTCCAGCGCGACGCGCTTGCCCTTCAGGTCCGCCACAGTGCGGATGCCCGAGCCCTTCTTCACGACGAGGTGGATGCTTTCGGGATACAGGTTGGCGATCATGCGCAGGTCGGTGACCTTGGGCTTGCCTTCGAAGGCGCCGGTGCCGGTGTAGGCCCAGGTGGCGACGTCGGACTGGGAGAGGCCCGCTTCCATGGAGCCGCCGGCGATGGCGTTCACGTTGGCCAGCGATCCGTTGCTGGCCTGCGCCGTGGCGACGATCTTGCCCGGCTGCGACACGGCGTTGGCGATCATGCCGCCGACCGGGTAGTAGGTGCCGGCGGTGCCGCCGGTGCCGATGCGGAAGAACTGCTGCGCCTGCGCGGCGCCGGCAAAGGCCAGGACGGCGGCGGTGACCGCGGCCCACTTCTTGATGCTCATGGAAAACTCCTCTTTGTCTTTCAAGCCTGCAAAGGCAAGAAGTAGACCACCTCGGCGGCGCGAAGTCGCCTAGTGGAAGCACCAAGAGGAGGCGTCGGCGGGGTCGCTGCGCGAACCCGCCGTGACGAACTTACTTCTTCTCGTCGTCGACCGAGGCGCTCCAGCGGTCGCCCCAGCCCTTGGCCTCGTCGAGCTCGCGGCGGCCGCGCTTGGTGGGGCGGCCGTGCTCGATGGACAACGCGGGCTCGGGCGCGTAGCGGCGCTGGTCGGCCGACTTCTGCCGCTCCTGCAGGCTCTCCGCGGTTTCCTCGTACAACTGCTGGGCCACCGGCGCCGGGCCGCGCATGGCCGACACGCCCTTCACCATGACGGTGCGGGTCAGGCCCTCCCGCCGCATGGAGACGGTGTCGCCCACCTTCACCTCGCGCGCAGGCTTGGCCTCCTGGCCGTTGATGGCCACCCGGCCCTTGTCGATCTCATCGGTGGCCAGGCTGCGCGTCTTGTAGAACCGCGCCGCCCACAGCCATTTGTCGATCCGCAATCTTTCCATTCAGGCCCGATTCTGCGCCAGCGGCAGGCGTACGGTGGCGTCCAGGCCCGCGATGCGCCGGTCCTTTTCACGGTTTTGCAATTCGATGCCGCCGCCGAGCGCGCGGACGATCTCGTGGCAGATGGCCAGGCCCAGCCCCGAGCCGCTGCGCACGTCGCCGGCCGAGAAGGGCTGGAACAGCCGGGGCTGCAACTCGGCCGCGATGCCCGGGCCGCTGTCGCTGACCACCAGCGCCGCCGTCCGCGCATCGGCCACCACGCGCACCGACAGCGTGCCGCCGGCCGGCGTGTACTTGATGGCGTTGTGCAGCAGGTTGCGCGACAGCTCGCGCAGCATCCACTCGTGCGCCTGCACCGGCGCCGGCTGCGTCTCGATGTCGAAGTCGATGTCCTTGTCGGCCACCAGCGGCGCCAGCTCCAGCGCCATCGCCCGCACCGCCGCGGAGAGGTCGCTCACGCTCTCCTCGCCTTGCTGCCGCAACTGCTCCACCTTCGCCAGCGACAGCATCTGGTTGGCCAGCGTGGTGGCGCGTTCGACCGTGTCGTTGATCTCCACCAATGCCTGCCGCGGCTCGACGTCGCCGCGCAGGGCCGACTGCACCTGCGTCTTCAGCACCGCCAGGGGCGTGCGCAACTGGTGCGAGGTGTCGCGCACGAAGCGCTTCTGGTTCTCCAGCAGGTGCGCCAGCCGCGACATCACGCCGTTGGTGGCGTCCACCAGCGGCAGCAGTTCGCGCGGGGCGCCGGCCGCGGGCAGCGGCGTCAGGTCGCCTTCGCTGCGCGATTGCAGCTCTTCGCTCAGGCGGCGCACCGGGCGCGTGGCGCGCTGCACGACGACGACCACCACCAGGACGATCAGCCCCACCAGCGCGGCCTGCTGCCACAGGAAATCCAGCAGGATGCGCCGCGTGAGCCGGCGCCGCAGTTCCAGCGTCTCCGCCACCTGGATCACGGCCATGCCGCGGCCTTGCGGGCTGGCCACCGGCTGCAGCAGCACCGCCACGCGCACGTCGCTGTCGCGGTAGCTGGTGTCGTAGAAGTCGACCAGCGCCGCGTACGGCGGCTGCGCCGGGATCCGCCCGGTCCAGGGCGGCAGGTCGGCAAAGCCCGAGATCGAGCGGCCGTGCAGGTCGGACACGCGATAGAACATGCGCGTCTGCACGTCGGCCTCGAAGGCCTCGAGCGCGGAGTAGGGCACGGTGGCCCGCAGCGCGGCGCCTTCGTCGTAGCCCGTCACGTCCAGCTGCTCGCCGATGGACTTGGCCGAGGCGAGCAGCGTGCGGTCGTAGGCCGTGTTCACCGCATCCAGCGTCTTGCCGTACAGCGACACGGCGTTGATGGCGATGATCAGCCCGACCGGCAGCAGGATTCCCGCGAGCAGGAAGGTCCTGAGCGAGACGCGCTCCAGCAGCTTCATTCGCCGGCTTTGAGCAGGTAGCCCAGCCCGCGCAGCGTCACCAGCTTCACCCCGGTGTGCGCGAGCTTCTTGCGCAGGCGATAGACGACCACTTCGATCGCTTCGTACTGCACGTCGGACTCGCCGGGGAAGACCAGCTCGAACAGCCGCTCCTTCGGCACCGCGTGGCCGGGCCGCGCCAGCAGCGCCTGCAGCAGCGCCGTTTCGCGCGGCGCCAGCTCCAGGATCTGGTCGCGCCAGTGGATGGCGCCGCTTTCGCGGTCGCAGCGCAGGCCGCCGATGGCGGGCTCGGGCGCATGCGAGCCGACGCTGCCGTGCCGCCGGTGCAGCGCGCGCAGGCGCGCCTCGAGCTCGTCCAGGTCGAAGGGCTTGGGCAGGTAGTCGTCGGCGCCGCTGTTCAGGCCCATGATCCGGTCGCCCACGGTGCCGCGGGCCGTGAGGATCAGGACGGGGGTGGACAGCCCGCTGCGCCGCGCGCTCTCCAGCACCAGCAGCCCGTCCATGCCCGGCAGCGTGAGGTCGAGCATCACCACGTCAGGCGGCTCGGCTTTCCAGCGCGCCAGTGCCATGCGGCCGTCTCCGCAAACCTCCACCTCCATGCCACGGTTGAGCAGGGTGCGCTTGAGCGCCATCTGCATCGACGGGTCGTCCTCGACCAGGAGCACCTTCATGGGCGCGACCATACATCGGCCGCCGTATCCGCACTTTCCCTAATATGAACGACAGCCGAATGACAGCGGCCGGACGCACCATCGGGAGGTTCCGCCAATCAGGAGACCCACCATGCGTCGCGACGAATTCCTCAAATCCCTGGCCGCACTGGCCGCCGTGGGGGCGCTGCCCCTGTCGGCCCATGCCGCCGCCAACCTGAAGATGATGATCCCCGCCAACCCGGGCGGCGGCTGGGACACCACCGGCCGCGCGCTGGGCAAGGCGCTGCAGGAGGCCAAGGTGGCCGACAGCGTCTCCTACGACAACAAGGGCGGCGCCGCCGGCGCGCTGGGCCTGGCGCAGTTCGTCAACAGCAGCAAGGGCGACCCGAACGCGCTGATGGTGATGGGCGCCGTCATGCTGGGCGGCATCATCACCGGCAAGCCGCCGGTCAACCTGTCGCAGGCCACGCCCATCGCCCGCCTGATCAGCGAGTACAACGTGTACGTGCTGCCGGCCAACTCGCAGTTCAAGACCATGGCCGACGTGGTCGCCCAGCTGAAGAAGGACCCGGGCAGCGTCAAGTGGGGCGGCGGCTCGCGCGGCTCCACCGAGCACATCGCGGCCTGCATGCTGGCGCGCGAAGTGGGCGTCGACCCGGCCAGGATCAACTACGTGGCGTTCCGTGGGGGCGGCGAGGCCACCGCCGCCATCCTGGGAGGCAACGTCACGGTGGGCGGCTCCGGCTACAGCGAGTTTGCCGAATACATCAAGGCTGGCAAGATGAAGGCCATCGCCGTCACCTCGCCGACGCGCCTGAAGGGCATCGCGGTGCCGACGCTGAAGGAGCAGGGCATCAACGTCGAGCTGGGCAACTGGCGCGGCGTGTACGGCGCGCCCGGCATCACGGACGCGCAGCGCAAGGCGCTGACCGACATGGTGCTGGCCGCGCTGAAGACGAAGGCGTGGCAGGAGGCGCTGGTGAAGAACGACTGGACGCCCGCGGTGATGAGCGGCCCGGCGTTCGACAAGTTCGTGGACGACGAGTTCGCGATGCTCCGCGCCACGATGGTGAAGGCCGGGATGGTCTGACGCTGCGCTTTCCGCAGTGACCCGCCCGGTTCGCCGGGCGTTTCTTTTTTCGGGCAGCTGCCAGAGAGGCTGGACATGACACGAGAACCAACTTCCCAGCGTACGGTGCAGACCCTGGTGGGCGCGGCGGTCGTGCTCACCGCGCTCGGGCTGGCCGGTGGCGCATTGAAGATCCCCGGCGAGGCGGGCTACGGCGGCGTCGGCCCCAACTTCCTGCCGTGGGTGGTGGCCGCCGTGCTGCTGGTGTGCGGCATCCTGATCGTGCGCGAGGCGCGCACCGGCGGCTTCCGCGAGATGGGCGAGCCTTCCGGGGCGCAGCGCGCGTGGTGGCCCGGCGTGGTGTGGGTGTCGGCCGGCCTGCTGGCGAACGCGGCGCTCATCACCACCATCGGCTTCATCCTGGGCTGCACGCTGTGCTACCTGCTGGCGGTGCAGGGCCTGCGGCGGGCGCAGGGCGAGCGCCCGGGCACGCGCACCTTGCTCGTCGACCTGGTGACGGGCCTGGCGATCTCCGCGCCGGTGTTCTGGCTGTTCACCAAGTTCCTCGCGATCAACCTTCCGGGCCTCACCGGCACGGGCTGGATCTGACATGGACATCTTTTCCGCCCTGATGCAGGGCTTCGCCACGGCGATCAGCCCCATCAACCTCGTGTGGGCCTTCGTCGGCTGCGTGCTCGGCACCGCCGTCGGCGTGCTGCCCGGCATCGGCCCCGCCGTGGCCGTGGCGATGCTGCTGCCGATCACGGCCAAGGTGGACATCACCGCCTCGATGATCTTCTTCGCCGGCATCTATTACGGCGCCATGTACGGCGGCTCCACCACGTCCATCCTGCTGAACACGCCGGGCGAGACGGCGAGCATGGTGACGGCGATGGAGGGGAACAAGATGGCCAAGAGCGGCCGGGCCGGCGCCGCGCTGGCGACCGCCGCCATCGGGTCGTTCCTGGCCGGGACCATCGCCACCGTGTTCGTGACGCTGTTCGCGCCGGCGGTGGCGGAGTTCGCGGTCAAGCTCGGCCCGCCCGAGTACTTCCTGCTGATGGTGCTGGCCTTCACCACCGTGAGCGCGGTGCTGGGGCAGAGCACGCTGCGCGGCATGACCTCGCTGTTCCTCGGCCTGGCGCTGGGGCTGATCGGCATGGACCAGATCTCCGGCCAGGCCCGCTACACCGGCGGCGTGCCCGAATTGCTGGACGGCATCGAGATCGTGCTGGTCGCCGTGGGCCTGTTCGCCGTGGCCGAAGTCCTGTACTTCGCGCTGTACGAAGGCCGCGTCGTGGAGACGCAGAACAAGATGAGCCGCGTGTACATGAGCGGGCGCGACTGGCGCCGCTCGCTGCCGGCGTGGCTGCGCGGCACGGCCATCGGCGCGCCCTTCGGCTGCATCCCGGCCGGGGGCACGGAGATCCCCACCTTCCTGAGCTACGCGGTGGAGAAGAAGCTGGCCAAGGGCGCGGACAAGGAGGAGTTCGGCAACGCCGGCGCCATCGAGGGCGTGGCCGGCCCCGAAGCCGCGAACAACGCCACCGTCACCGCCGCCCTGATCCCGCTGCTGACGCTGGGCATCCCGACCTCGAACACCACGGCCATCCTGCTGGGCGCCTTCCAGAACTACGGCATCCAGCCGGGGCCGCAGCTGTTCACCACGTCCGCCGCGCTGGTGTGGGCGCTGATCGCGTCGCTGTACATCGGCAACGTGATGCTGCTGATCCTGAACCTGCCGCTGGTGAAGCTGTGGGTGCAGTTGCTGAAGATCCCCAAGCCGCAGCTCTACGCCGGCATCCTGATCTTCGCCACCGTCGGCGCCTACGGCATGCGCCAGAGCGCCTTCGACCTGGTGCTGCTGTGGGTCATCGGCCTGGTGGGCGTGCTGATGCGGCGGTTCGACTTTCCTACCGCGCCGGTGGTGATCGGCATGATCCTGGGCCCGCTGGCCGAGGCGCAGATGCGCAATGCGGTGTCGATCGGCGAGGGCAGCGCGCGCGTCTTCATCGAGCGGCCCATGTCGATCGGCCTGCTGGTGGTGATCGTCGCCGTGCTGCTGCTGCCGCGGCTGTGGAAGATGGCCCGTGCGCGCCGCGGCGGCGCCGCTTTGCCGCATGGAGGCGTGGAGCCGTAGCCGCTACCATCGCGGGATGACATCCGAAGCCACGCTGCCCCTCGACGGCCAGCGCATCCTGGAGCTGGCGGCCCGCTCCATGTTCGAGCTGTTCGCCAACGCCAGCGAAGGCATGCTGCTGGTGGACCGCAACGCGCGGGTGGTGTGGATCAACGACCAGTACCGCCGCTTCCTGCCCGCGCTCGGGTTTCCGCGCGAGGAGGACTTCGTCGGCCATGCCGTCTCCGAAGTGGTGCAGAACACCCAGATGCACCGCGTGCTGGAAACCGGCAAGCCGATCCTGATCGACCTTCTGTCCAACAAGGCCGGCACCTTCGTCGTCAGCCGCATCCCGCTGCGCGACGAGGCGGGCGACGTGATCGGCGCGCTGGGCATCGTGCTGTTCGACCATCCCGAAACCACGCTGCAGCCCCTGATCCAGAAGTTCGCCGCGCTTCAGCGTGACCTGGACGACGTGCGCCGCGAGCTCGCCAGCCAGCGGCGCACCAAGTACACCCTGGCCAATTTCGTCGGCAGCAGCCCCGCCGCGGTGGAAGTGAAGCGGCAGGCCCGCAAGGCCGCGCAGTCGTCCAGCCCCGTGCTGCTGCTCGGCGAGACCGGCACCGGCAAGGAACTGCTGGCGCACGCCATCCATGCGGCCTCCGCCCGCGCGCGCAGCAACTTCGTCAGCGTCAACATCGCGGCCGTCCCCGACACGCTGCTGGAGGCCGAGTTCTTCGGCGTGGCGCCCGGCGCCTACACCGGCGCCGACCGCAAGGGGCGGGAAGGCAAGTTCAAGCTGGCCGACGGCGGCACGCTGTTCCTCGACGAGATCGGCGACATGCCGCTGGCGCTGCAGCCCAAGCTGCTGCGCGCGCTGCAGGAAGGCGAGATCGAGCCGCTCGGCTCCAACAAGGTGGTGGCCTTCGACGCCCGCGTCATCGCCGCGACCTCGCGCGACCTGGCGGCGCTGGTGCGCGAGGGCAAGTTCCGCGAAGACCTGTACTACCGCCTCAACGTGCTGCCGATCAAGGTGCCGCCGCTGCGCGAGCGCCGTGCCGACATCCCGGCGCTGGCCGAGGTGCTGGTCGAGGACATCGCCATCCGCAACGGCACGGCGCCGTTCGACCTGGGAACCGGCGCGCTGGAGATGCTGTGCGCCCAGCGCTGGCGCGGCAACATCCGGGAACTGCGCAACGTGCTGGAACAGGCCGCCATGCGCAGCGACGCGCAACGCATCGACGAGCGGCAGGTCGAGCAGGTGCTGCGCGACGCCGGCATCGAACGCATGCCGCCCGCGCCCATGCCCGCCGCGGCGGCCGGCGCGCCGGCTGCCGGCGTGCTGCGGCCGCTGGCGGAGCAGGTGGCGGCGCTGGAGCGGCAGGCCATCCAGGCCGCCATGGCCGCCACCGGCGGCAACAAGCTTGCGGCCGCCAAGCTGCTGGGGATTTCCCGCGCCAAGCTGTACGAACGCCTCGAACTGGCTGCCTGATTTCCAGTCATCTGCCTGGATTCCAGACAGTTCGACTGTACGAAAACCAGCCACTGGGCGCCGGCGAATGCCGGGAAATCCTTATGAATCAACGGCTTGGCATCGTGGCACAACCTGTGCAATAAGGACCGCGTAGTCGTACCCCCAAATCAGGAGACCTTTCATGCAAAGACGAATCTGGGTGGCCGCCGCCGCCGCCGCCGTGGCCGCCAGCGCCCTCGCCACGCCCCTGGCGTGGTCGCAGGCCAAGGAAATCCGCATCGCCCACGTGTACAGCCGCACGGGCCCGCTGGAGGCCTACGGCAAGCAGACGCAGACCGGCTTCATGATGGGTCTCGACTACGCCACCGGCGGCACGATGACCATCAACGGCAAGAAGATCGTCGTGATCGAGAAGGACGACCAGGGCAAGCCGGACCTCGGCAAGTCGCTGCTGGCCACCGCCTACTCGGACGACAAGGTCGACCTCGCCGTCGGTCCCACCTCCTCCGGCGTCGCCCTGGCCATGCTGCCGGTCGCCGAGGAATACAAGAAGATCCTGCTGGTGGAGCCCGCCGTGGCCGACTCCATCACCGGCGACAAGTGGAACAAGTACATCTTCCGCACCGGCCGCAACAGCTCGCAGGACGCCATCTCCAACGCCGTGGCGCTGGACAAGCCGGGCGTGACCATCGCCACCCTGGCGCAGGACTACGCATTCGGCCGTGACGGCGTGAAGGCGTTCAAGGAGTCGGTCAAGCGCGCCAAGATCGTCCACGAGGAATACCTGCCCGCCACCACCACCGACTTCACCGCCGGTGCCCAGCGCCTGATCGACAAGCTGAAGGACCAGCCGGGCCGCAAGGTGATCTGGGTGATCTGGGCCGGTGCCGGCAACCCCTTCAAGATCGCCGACCTGGACCTGAAGCGCTACGGCATCGAGATCGCCACCGGCGGCAACATCCTGCCCGCGATGGCTGCGTACAAGCAGTTCCCCGGCATGGAAGGCGCCACCTACTACTACTTCGGCATCCCGAAGAACCCGGTGAACGAGGCGCTGGTCGCCCAGCACTACAAGCAGTTCAAGACCCCGCCGGACTTCTTCACCGCGGGCGGTTTCGCGGCGGCGATGGCCGTGGCGACGGCGCTGAAGAAGACCAACGGCGACACGAATACCGAGAAGCTGATCTCCACCATGGAGGGCATGAGCTTCGACACGCCCAAGGGCAAGATGACCTTCCGCAAGGAAGACCACCAGGCCATGCAGAGCATGTACCACTTCAAGATCAAGGTGGACCCGGCGTTCGCCTGGGGCGTCCCGGAACTGGTCCACGAGATCAAGCCGGAAGAGATGCAGGTCCCGATCCGGAACAAGCGCTAGGCCGAAGAAAACCGGACAGCCGGACGCAAAAGACGCAAAGGTTTCGCAAAAGACGCAAAAGAAACCAAGAAAGGTTTTGGATGTCTTTTGCGACCTTTGCGTAGCTTTTGCGACTTTTGCGTCCGGACCCCGCTCCCGAATTTTTCCGTTCGCCGCGCACACCGCGGTGCGGCATCGCTCACCCCCGAGGAAGCCATGAGCCAACTCGCCACCCACGACCTGACGGTGCGCTTCGGCGGGCACGTCGCGGTCAATGGCGTCACCTGCAGCTTCGCGCCCGGCACGCTGACGGCCATCGTCGGCCCCAACGGCGCCGGCAAGACGACCTACTTCAACCTGATCTCCGGCCAGCTGAAGGCGACATCGGGCACGGTGACGCTCGGCGGCCGCGACCTCTCCGGCGATTCCGCATCGCAGCGCACGCGCGCCGGCCTCGGCCGCGCCTTCCAGCTCACCAACCTGTTCCCGCGCCTGACGGTGCTGGAGAACGTGCGCCTGGCCGTGCAGGCCGCGCGCGAGGGCAAGCACCGGCGCGGCCTGAACCTGTGGAGCGTGTGGAGCGACCACACCGACCTGGTGGCCCGGGCCGACGCGATCCTGGCGGACACCTCCATGAAGGAGAAGGAGCACGAGCTGGTGGCCAACCTGCCGCACGGCGACCAGCGCAAGCTGGAAGTGGCCTTGCTGATGGCGCTGGAGCCGCAGGTGTACATGTTCGACGAGCCCACCGCCGGCATGAACCACGCGGAGGCCCCGGTGATCCTGGACCTGATCCGCAAGCTGAAGGCGGACAAGAGCAAGACCATCCTGCTGGTCGAACACAAGATGGACGTGGTGCGCGAGCTGGCCGACCGCATCATCGTGCTGCACAACGGGTCGCTGGTGGCCGATGGCGAGCCGGCGGAAGTCATCGCTTCTCCGATCGTGCAGGAAGCGTACCTGGGCGTGGCTGTGGCCAAGGAGCCTGCATGAGTGACAACCTCCTCACCCTCTCCGGTGTGCACACGCACATCGGCGCGTACCACATCCTGCATGGCGTGGACCTCGTCGTGCCGCGCGGCCAGCTGACCATGCTGCTGGGCCGCAACGGCGCCGGCAAGACGACGACGCTGCGCACCATCATGGGCCTGTGGCGCGCGTCGCAGGGCCGCATCACCTTCGACGGCCACGACATCACCCAGGAGGCCACGCCGCAGATCGCCGGCCGCGGCATCGCCTACGTGCCGGAGAACATGGGCATCTTCGCGGACCTCACCGTCAAGGAGAACATGCTGCTGGCCGCCCGTGGCGCCAAGAACGCGGGCCAGATGGACGAGAAGCGGCTGCAGTGGATCTTCTCGCTCTTCCCCGCCGTGGAGAAGTTCTGGAACCACCCGGCCGGCAAGCTGTCCGGCGGGCAGAAGCAGATGCTGGCCGTGGCGCGCTCCATCGTGGAGCCGCGCGAGCTGCTGGTGATCGACGAGCCGAGCAAGGGCCTGGCGCCCGCGATCATCAACAACATGATCGGCGCCTTCGAGCAACTGAAGGCGAGCGGCGTGACCATCCTGCTGGTGGAGCAGAACATCAACTTCGCCAAGCGGCTGGGCGACAGCGTCGCCGTGATGGACAACGGCGTGGTCGTGCACGCCGGCGCCATGAAGGAACTGGCCGAGGACGAGGAACTGCAGCATTCGCTGCTGGGACTGGCGCTATGAATTACTTCAAGGACACGGACTGGAAGCCGCTGGCATTGGTGCCGGTGCTCGCGTTGCTGGTGCTGCCCTTCATCGGCTCGCCGTCCACCTGGCTGACGCTCACCGTCGCCGGCCTGGCCATGGGCATGATCATCTTCATCATCGCCTCCGGCCTGACGCTGGTGTTCGGCCTGATGGACGTGCTGAACTTCGGCCACGGCGTCTTCATCGCGCTCGGCGCCTTCGTCGCCACCAGCGTGCTGGGCGCGATGGGCGACTACACCGCCTCCGGCAGCCTGTGGGTCAACCTGCTGGCCGTGCTGCCCGCGATGGTGGTGGCGATGCTCGTCGCCGGCGCCATCGGCCTGGCCTTCGAGCGCTTCATCGTGCGCCCGGTGTACGGCAACCACCTCAAGCAGATCCTCATCACCATGGGCGGGATGATCATCGGCGAGGAGCTGATCAAGGTGATCTGGGGCCCGCTGCAGATCCCGCTGCCGCTGCCCGAAGGCATGCGCGGCAGCCTGTTCCTGGGCGACGCTGCGATCGAGAAGTACCGCCTGATCGCGGTGGTGGTGGGCCTGCTGGTGTTCGGCGTGCTGCTGTGGACGCTCACGCGCACCAAGATCGGCCTGCTGATCCGCGCCGGCGTGCAGGACCGCGAGATGGT
>JAJTCN010000057.1 GCA_021323335.1 Ramlibacter sp. | reverse complement strand
CGAAGAGAACCGCAAGATCGGCTTCGGCGACCACATGGGCGAGGACGTCTGGCAGGACGTGCCCGGCGAATACCGCTCGACCTTCCGCCGCCTGATCGTCACGCAGGGCGACACCGAGCCGGCGTCGGTCGAACAGCAGCGCCTGCTGGGCCACACCGCGCCTTCGCTGTACGACCTGCGCAACCTGTTCCAGGTCAACGTGGAAGAGGGCCGCCACCTGTGGGCGATGGTCTACCTGCTGCACGCGCACTTCGGCCGCGACGGCCGCGAGGAGGCCGAGGAACTGCTGATGCGCCACAGCGGCGACGCCGACAAGCCGCGCATCCTGGGCACCTTCAACGAGCCGATGGACAACTGGCTGTCCTTCTTCATGTTCACGTACTTCACCGACCGCGACGGCAAGTTCCAGCTCAAGTCCTTCGCCGAAAGCGCGTTCGACCCGCTGGCGCGCACCACGCGCTTCATGCTGACCGAGGAAGCGCACCACATGTTCGTGGGCGAGACGGGCGTCGGCCGCGTCATCAAGCGCACGCTGGAAGTCATGAAGGAGCTGGACACCGACGACTGGAAGCGGGTGCGCGAGCACGGCGCCATCGACCTGCCGACCATCCAGCGCTTCATGAACTTCTGGTTCTCCAGCTCGCTGGACCTGTTCGGCTCCGAATCGTCGTCGAACGCAGCCAACTACTTCGCCAACGGCATCAAGGGCCGGCCCGACGAAGCCAAGTTCGGCGACCACCGCGAAGTGGACACCTCCATGACGATCCAGGTGCCGGACGGCCAGGGCGGCGTGAAGGACGAGACCGTCGCCGTGCGCAACGGCATGAACGAAGTGACGCGGCTGGAGTACGTCAAGGACTGCAACGTCGGCGTGACGCGCTGGAACATGGCCATCAAGCGCGCCGGCGTGCCCTTCGAGCTGAAGCTGCCGTCCACGCGCTTCCGCCGCCAGGTGGGCGTGTGGGCGAACGTGCCGACGACGCCCGAAGGGCAGCCGATCCCGCAGGCCGAGTTCGACGCGAAGAAGGCCGACTGGCTGCCGTCCGAGGCGGACGTGGCTTTCGTCAAGAGCCTGATGCACCGCGTCACCGAGCCCGGCAAGATGGCCGCGTGGATCGCCCCGCCGGACCGCGGCATCAACGCCAACCCGGTGGAATACGAGTACGTGAAGCTCTAGGCTGCTTGCTACAGTAGCGGCCGATGCTTCGACTTTCGGCCGCCTTCCTGATCGCGCTCGCATTGGGGGGCCGTGCCGGCGCGCAAGCGCCGTACCAGCCGCCGTTGCCCGAATTGCTGCAGCAGGCAGGTGCGGCGACGCGCAGCGGCGCCCCGGACCCGGCCGGACTCGACGCCTCCCCCACGCGCGAGCAGCAACTGCCGTTCTTTCGCGCCGTGATGGCAGCGCCGCTGGACGCGCCGTACCGCGCCGGCGTCCTGGGTGACTCCTTCAAGGCCGAGGCCGGATCGCCGCATGCCTTGATCGGGCGAGCGGGCGCGCTCACCGGCGCGCGGCTGCGGCGTCCGATCGAACTCGGGATGCCAGCCATCGAAGCGCGGCTGCGCGCGGCGCCCGACCCGCTGGCCGCCGGCCTGGCGTGGATGGCTGCCACGCCCTCCGGCGCCGGTTGGGTGCCCGTGCTGCCCGATCACGCCCAACTGCCCGATCCCCTGCGCCTCGAGCTCGCGCGCGTCCTCGCCGCCATGGCGCAGTCGCACGCATTCCTGCAGCGGGCGTTCGAGCGCTTTCCCCCGGGCGTGACGCCGCAGTTGCTGCGCCGCCAGGCCTTCGAAGGCCGGCTCGGCCTGTTCGAGACACCGGACTACCGGCAGTTGCTGTCGCTCGTCGAGCGGGAAGCGCTGCTCGGGGGCATGCTCGACCTGGTCGGCGCGATCGAACGCTTGCAGCAGTTCGTCAAGAGCGAACCGGCCCTGCCTCCGGTCGCGTGGTCGCTGCAGACGCCCTTCGGCTGGATCGTCGTCGACACCACGGGCAGCGACAACCGCCACCAGCTGAAGGATCCATTGCTGGTGCTGGACGTCGGTGGCGACGACGAATACGAATTCCTCGCGCCCGGCGATGCGCACAGGATGAGCGTGCTGCTGGACCATCGCGGCAACGACAGGTATGCGACGACGGCGGCCGGCGCGGACGCGTCGAGCGCGACGCTCGGCTACGGCATCCTCTGGGACACCGAAGGCGACGACCGCTACGAAGGCGGCGTGCAGGCGCAGGCCTCGGCGCTGTTCGGCGCCGCATTGCTCGTCGACGGCGGCGGCAGCAACCGCTTCGTCGCGAGCAGCCGTTCGCAGGCCCACGCCGTCGGCGGCATCGCCGTGCTGGCCAGCGGCGGCGGCGCCGATGCGTTCACCGCGCAAACCTACTCGCAGGCGACGGGCGGGCCGCAAGGCGTCGCGGTCCTCGTCGACACCGGCGGCGACGATCGCTACACCTTGAACAACACGCCGCTGGTCCGGCCTTCGCCGCAACTGCCGGAGCGCAACACCTCGATGGGGCAGGGCGCCGGCTATGGAGGGCGCGGGGACTTCTTCGATGGGCGCTCGGTGGCGGGAGGGGTCGGCCTGCTGCTGGACCTGGCGGGGGACGACCGGTACGAGGCGCAGGTCTTCGCGCAGGGCGTGGGCTATTACGAGGGCCTCGGCCTGCTGCTGGACGACGGCGGCAACGACCGCTTCGAGGCGGCCTGGTACGCGATGGGTGCCGGGGCCCATTACGCCGCGGGCATCCTCCTCAAGCGCGGCGGGGGGGACGACGTGTACCGATCGAGCCACGAGGTCGCGCTGGGCGCCGGCCACGACCTGTCGGTCGGCGTGTTCGTGGACGAGGGCGGCAACGATGACTACGCCGTCGGCCAACTGAGCCTGGGTGTGGGGCACGCCAACAGCACCGGACTCTTCGTCGACGGCGTGGGGAATGACCGCTACGCAGTCATGTCGGCCCCATGTCGCGCGCTCGGGGCCGCGTACCAGCACCAGTGGGGCAACGCGCGCGAGACCTTGCCGAACCTCGGCCTCTTCATGGATCTCGGCGGGGTCGACAGCTACCCGGCGCATTGCGCGCATGCCGCGAACGACAGCCGCTGGAGCGGACCGCGGGTGTGGCCGAAACTCCGGCTGGCGAGCGAGGCGGGCGCGGGAATCGACGGGGACTGGCCGCTGCCGTTTGCCTTGCGGCTGCTGACGCGGCCGGCCAGCCCTTAGAATGGGTGCTCGTCGGAGCGTAGCGCAGTCTGGTAGCGCATCTGGTTTGGGACCAGAGGGTCGTAGGTTCGAATCCTATCGCTCCGACCACCTCACACATGCCAGTCGGGGTCGCTGTGCGAACCCGACCTACGAATCCTCCCCCTTGCATTCATCCCGTAGGTCGGGTTCGGCGCAGCCGACCCCGACGTCAAGGCGTCGTTTGATGGGAAAATCCCGCCAGTCTGCCCGTAGCTCAGTTGGATAGAGCACCTGCCTTCTAAGCAGGTTGTCGGGGGTTCGATTCCCTCCGGGCAGGCCACATCCCAGAACTCACATCGCGGCTACCAGCCGCAATATTGCGTGGGCGGCCGGCCTTCCGGGAGTAGACTTTTGGTATGGGTCACGACAGTGCGGTATCAGAGGATGAGGTTATCGTCGAACCTCGGCCAGGAGCGCTGAGCGGGGTCGGCCTCATGACCGATGCTTTCATGGCGCTCTCCAACTGCCTGGCCGAGCGCTCAGGGATGGCACCTCTAAGACTGTCGGAGCTTGCCATGAAGCTGACCGGTGCAGGGTCTGCAGGGATCAGCCTCGAGGATATGGATGAAGACTCGCCTGTCTTTCGCTGGATCGCTACTGCGGGTGAGTTTTCGCGGTACTCCAACGGCACGATGCCCAGAAACTTCAGCCCGTGCGGAACCGTTGTAGACCGTCGCAAGACGCTTTTGATGGCGGACCCGGGCCGCCGCTACGAGTACATCAGGACGAAGCTCCACGCTCCGATTCGGACAGCGCTGCTGGTGCCGTATATCCGCCAAGGGCATTACGCTGGAACCCTTTGGGTCATCAGTCACCAAGAGGGCACCTCGTTTACCACCTCGGACGTCCAGGCAATTCAAAGCCTGACGATCTTCGCCAGCACGGTCCTTGACAGCGCACAGAACGCCAAGCACTAGCCGACCATCTGGCTGCGGTGCAGCGTGAGCAAGAGCTACAGGATCACGTCGCCCGCCACCAGGCTGGTTCCTCCGACCTGGATGGCGAATTCGGCCGCGGCGTCGCCGTCCGTGTTCCCGTACAGGACCTTCGCGGCGCTGTCGTAGTAGAGGGCCGCCGTCGAGGTGAACGCGCCGGAGAAGGCTCCACCCACCACCAGGCTGCGGAACGCGTTGTTGGCCGCCGTGGCCGTGTTCGCATCGAGCGTCGACAGGTCGATCTTGTCCTGTCCCGACACGAAACCGGAGATGACGTCGCGCGTCGCGCCGGTGGTCCCCATCTCGGCCAGCGTGTTGAAGTCGAAGACGTCGTTGCCCGCGCCTCCGGCCATCACGTCCTTGCCCGCGCCGCCCACCAGGGTGTCCGCGCCGCCGCCACCGTTCAGCGTGTCGTCGCCATCGCCGCCGGTGAGTGTGTTGGCCGCGGTGTTCCCCGTCAGCTTGTTGTTCAGCGCGTTGCCCGTCCCGTTCATCGCGGCCGTCCCAAGCAGCACGAGGTGTTCGACGTAGGACGCCAGGGTCACGTCGATCCAGCTGCGAACGGTGTCCGTTCCGCCCGTTGCGCTGGTTTCGACGATGAGAGCGTTCGCGTCCAGGATCACATAGCTGTCGTTCCCGTCCCCTCCGACGAGGATGTCCTCGCCGGCACCACCCTCCAGCGTGTCGTTGCCCGCACGGCCGAACAGCACGTCGTCGCCGTCGTTGCCCATCAGGTGGTTCGCTGCCGCGTCGCCGCGCAGCCGGTCATCGCCCAGGCCGCCTGCAACGCCTTCGAATCCGAGGAAGGCGTCTTCCGGACTGAAGCCCGAATCCAGGTCGACTTTCACGCCCTCGGAGCGGTCCAGGTAGCTCAGGATGTCCATCCCCCCTTCGCCGCCTTCCAGAAAGTCGGAGCCCTCGCCGCCGACGATCGTGTCGTTGCCGAGTCCGCCCTGGATCTGGTCGCTTCCGCCCTGGCCGTCGAGGAAGTTGCCGCCGTCGTCGCCGGTGATGGAGTCGTTGCCCGCGTTTCCCCGCGCGGCGTCGAAGCCCAGGATGATCGCGATGCTCGTGTCGTTCGCGAGGCGGATATGGCCGGTGGACAAGTCGATGCGCAAGTCCGGGGTGCCGTCGAAAGCCCCTTCCACGATCTCGGCGTAGACGGTGTCGAAGCCGTCCGTGCCGGCGCCGGTGCCTGCCTCGACGTGGTCCTGCACGAGATCGAGGCCGAGGACGATGGTGTCGTTGCCGTCGCCGCCGAAGACCGTGTCGCCCCCGCCGTTCAGCACGAAGACGTCGTCGCCTCTGCCTCCCTGCATGGAATCGTCGCCGCCGTGGTCCTGGATCAGGTCGTTGCCGGCGTCCCCGAAGACGGTGTCGTTCCCTTCGCCGCCGGTCAAGCCGTCGTTGCCCTGGCCACCGGTCAGCAGGTCGTTGCCCGCGCCGCCGTCCACCACGTCGGACCCCGCGCGGCCGTCGATGGTGTCGTCGCCGCCGTTCCCGTACAGGCCGTCGCCCGTGAGGGTGTCGCTCGATCCCAGCAGCGTGTCCTCGAAGTCGCTTCCCAGGACTTCCTCGAACCCCGCGATCGTGTCGTTGCCGGCCGCCCCGCCCGTGATGTCCAGGTCGAGGTCCACCGAAGCACCGCCGCCCAGCCGCGCGAAGCTGAGCCGGTCGTAGCCCTCGCCGCCATCCAGCAGGTCGTCGCCCTCGGAAGCATGGATCAGGTCGCCGCCGAGCGAGCCACGCACGGTGTCGGCACCGGAACCGCCGTCGATCACGTTGCCCCAGCATCCACTGGTCCGTCATGTCGATGACGTCGGCATGGTCGGTCGCCACGAGCCGTTCCACGGCTTCCGCAACGATCGTCCCGCCACTTGTGGTGATCTGGCTGACCGCGCCGCTGATCGACGGGCCCACGGTGATACCCGCCGCAAGGTGCCCCAGGTCCAGCGTGTCCGCGCCGTCGCCACCGTGCACGAAACCGGCGTCGGTGACCAGCAGGTCGTCACCGTTCCCCCCCGAGAGGGCGTCGATGCCCCCCGCCCCGGAGAGCGTGTCGTCGCCGCCGCCCCCCTGCAAGTCGTTGGCCCCTCCGTCCCCGGTGAGGTCGTCGGCGGACGACGAACCGATCACGACTTCGATACCGCTTGCGCCCACGGACAGGCCGGTGCCGGTGAAGCCGGTCGCCAGGCCGCCGACGATGGGACCGCTGGAGCCTTCGAAGCTCAGGGTGTCGTGACCGGCTCCGCCCGCGACGGTGTCGTCGCCGCCGCTCACGCGCAGCAGGTCGTCGCCTTCGCCGCCGTCCAGCACGTCGTTGCCGGCTCCGCCCATGAGCGTGTCGTTGCCGCCCATGCCAAACAGCTCCATGCCCTGGTCGCCGAGCACGTACACATCGTCGGCGAAGGAGGTGAGTTCCCAGACCTCGACGTTGTCCGCCCAGAAGTCCGTGAACGCATTCAGTTCGCTGAAGACCAGGTAGGAACTGCCGCTCACGGAGCCGACCGTGCCGATCCAGGCGGCATGTGCGGCGGCCAGGGTCACGGTGTCCCGGCCCTCACCGCCATCGAGCGTGTCGTTCCCGAAGCCAGTCACGAAGACGTCATCGCCGGGGCCGCCATCGAGGCTGTCGTTGCCGGGGAAGACATCCAGGCTGCCGTCGCTGCCGTTCAGGGTGTCGTTGCCCTCGAGGCCCTCGATCGTGTCGTCGTTCTGCGTACCGAAGAGGAGGTCGCCTTCCGTGGTGCCGGTGATGGTGGCCATGCGTCTCGCTTCCGTGGTGGGACGCGCGCCATTTTCAAGCCATCCCCAAAAAAGGCAAGGAATCCGGCACCTTCGGCCAGGAAGAACTTCACGCGGCCACGGCTTCCGGCTGCGCCGCCACGTCAGCCTCGCCGCCCAGGGCTTCCAGCAGGTCGGGAATCAATTGCGACAGCTCGCCGGTCAGGATGGCGACGTTGGTGTCGAAGCCGTCTTCCTCCTTGCCCGTGTCGCCGGATTCCTTCAGCACCACGTCCAGCATCTTGATCTTGCGCACCTGCCCCGCCTCCGTGAGCACGAAGGAGACACGGTCGTTCCACGTCATGGCCAGTTGCGTGGGCACCTTGCCGGCCGCGATGTGCTGCGCCACCTCGTCGATGTCCAGCGTGTGACGGGCATAGCGCACCGTGGCCTTCTGTTCGTCGGCGGCCTTCAGCTCGCAGTCCCGGTCCACCGTGAAGCGCCACGGCGCCTCCCGCGTCGAAAGCCAATGCGACATCGACGCGGAGGGCGAGCTCTGCGTGTGGACCAGCTCCAGGTCGAGGGCCGGACCCGATCCGGGCACTTCCAGCAGCGCCGCCAGCAGCGTCGACACGATGCGATCGGCGGCCGACAGGCTGCCGGCATCCACCACCAGCATCCGGTTCTTCGCGTCCAGCCACAGCAGCATGGTGCTGCGCTTGCTGAAGGCGCGCGGCAGCAGGTCCAGCAGGACCTCCTCCTTGAACTCCTTCTTCATCTTGGCCGGCACGCGCTCGTTGCCGGTCTCGGCCTTGTAGCGCTCGATGCGTTCGTCCACCGCCGCCGTGATCGCGGAGGAGGGCACCGCGCGCTTTTCGGTGCAGAGCTTCAGCACGAGGTGGCCGCCGACCATTTCGGCCAGCAGCTTGCCCTTGTTGCCGCGCGGCGGCACCCAGCCGGCGGATTCGGGCTGGGTGGGACCGCAGGGGACGAAGCGGCCTTTCTGCAGGACGCGCTCGAGCGCGGGGAGGTCGGGCAGGACGAAGTCGTCCGCGATGCGGAAAAAGCAGGCGCTCTTGAACATGGATCGGCCCGCGCGGGCTGCGCGCCGGCAAAGGGCTGGATTCTAAGTGCCGCGCACCGGCGGTTAGACTGCCGCCGGTGCAGAAGAAGGAAGCGGTAACGATTGCAACGGGGGACGGCCTCCCGCTGCCGCAGCGCTGGTGGGCCATGGCGGCCATCATCCTGGGCATCTCGCTGTCGGTGCTGGACTCCACCATCGTCAACCTGGCGCTGCCCGACATCACGCGCGACCTCGGCGCCTCGCCCTCGGCGGCGGTGTGGGTGGTCAACGCCTACCAGCTCGCCACCTTGGTCCTGCTGCTGCCCTTCGCGCACCTCGGCGAGCGCCTCGGCTACCGCCGTGTCTACCTCGCCGGGCTGGCGGTCTTCACCGCCGCATCGCTGCTGTGCGTCATCGCACCGTCGCTGCCGCTGCTGGCCGGCGCGCGGGCCCTGCAGGGCATCGGCGCGGCCGGCATGATGAGCGTGAACGCGGCGCTGGTGCGCCTGACGTATCCGGTGGCATCGCTCGGCCGCGGCATCGCGCTGAATTCCGTCGTGGTGGCCACTTCGTCGGTGGCGGGGCCGACGATCGCCGCGCTGGTGCTGTCGGTGGCGGCGTGGCCCTGGCTGTTCATCATCCAGCTGCCGCTGGGCATCCTGGTGCTGCTGGTGGGCGCGCGGGCCTTGCCCCACAACACCGTCAAGAGCACGGCAGGGCGCCTGCGGCCCGCCGACGTGGTGATGAACGTGCTGATGTTCACCCTGGTCTTCCTCGCGGCGGACACGCTGGGCGCGCGGCGCGGCGGCGTGGAAACCGGCATGGTGGCGCTGTCCGCCGCGATGCTGGCCGCCGGCGTGGCCGTGGGCTGGGTCTATATCCGCCGGCAATTGCGCGAGGAGTCGCCGCTGTTCCCCGTCGACCTGCTGCGCATCCCGGTCTTCGGCCTGTCGATGTGCACTTCGGTCACCGCGTTCGCCGCGCAGACGCTCGCCTTCATCGCGCTGCCCTTCATGCTGCTGGAGCGGCAAGGCCGTGGCCACCTGGAGGCCGGCCTGCTGATCACGGCCTGGCCGGCCGCCGTGGTGCTGGTCGCGCCGCTGGCGGGGCGGCTGATTCCGCGGGTGAAGGGCGGCCTGCTGGGAGGCATCGGACTGGCGACCATGGCGGCGGGCCTGGCGCTGCTGGCCCTGATGCCGGACCAGCCGACCAGCGCGCAGCTCGCCTGGCGGCTGGCGCTGTGCGGCGCCGGCTTCGGGCTGTTCCAGTCGCCCAACAACCACATCATCCTCACCAGCCCGCCGCTGCGCCGCGCGGGCGCCGCGAGCGGCATGCTGGGCACCGCGCGCCTGACGGGCCAGTCGGCGGGCGCGGTGATGCTGGGGCTGGTGTTCAGCGTGTGGGGCGTGCAGCAGGCGGGCCCCGAGATCGCGCTCGGACTGGCGGCGCTGCTGGCCGCAACCTCCTCGGCCTTCAGCCTGCTGCGCCTGCGCGTCTAGCGCCGCGCGTACTGCGCCTGGCCGAACAGGTTCTCGCGCGCCTTGTCGTCGGTGCCCGGCTTGCGCAGGTCGGCCAGCACCTTCACGCCGCGCTGCACCGCGGGCCGCGCGGCGATGATGTCGAACCACCGCTTCAGGTGCGGATAGTCCTCCAGCACGATGCCCTGGTTCTGCCAGCTGCGCAGCCACGGGAAGGTGGCGATGTCGGCGATGGAATACTCGGCGCCGCCGAGCCATTCGCTTTGCGCCAGGCGCTTGTCGATCACGCCATAGAGACGCCGCGCCTCGTTGGTGTAGCGGTCGATGGCATAGGGTACTTTCTCCGGCGCGTAGATGCGGAAGTGGTGCGCCTGTCCGAGCATCGGGCCCACGCCGCCCATCTGGAACATCAGCCACTGCAGCACCTCGAAGCGCGCGCGATCGCCCTGCGGCAGGAAGCGGCCGGTCTTGGAGGCGAGGTACACCAGGATGGCGCCGGACTCGAACACGGAGATCGGGCGGCCGTCGGGTCCCTGCGGGTCGACGATGGCGGGGACCTTGTTGTTCGGGCTGATCGCCAGGAAGTCCGGGCGGAACTGCTCGCCGGCGCCGATGTTGACCGGGATGGCTTCATACGAAAGGCCGCACTCTTCCAGCATCACATGCACTTTGTGACCATTGGGCGTGGCCCAGGAATACACCTCGATCTTCGACACGCCGAAACCTCCTGTTTCAATTCATAATGCGCACTTTAGGGGAAAGCCGCACTGCATGTTCGAGCGGATCAAGAAGGCCTTCCAGCGGGACACGGGGGATCGCAAGGATCCCGCGCCGTCGTCCCAGATGATGCATGGCCCCCTCTCGGAATGGGCGGCCTCCCGCGGCATGAGCTTTTCCAGCGGCCTGGGCAGCTCGGTCACCATGGGCGGCAAGGTGGGCGGCCGGCCCTGGAAGATGGAGCTCGGAAAGCCTACGCGCGACTACATCCACGGCGAGGAATTGCGCGCCCGCGCCGAACTGGGCGTGGACGACGATGTCGCGGCGCTCATCATCAACCGGCCGCTCAAGGACATGCTGGAGCGCCGGGCCTACGGCATGATCACCGACACGCTGCAGACCACCGCCGACCCGCGGCTGCCGGAGGAGATGCGCTGGCTGGCCATGTACGACGAAATCGGCTGGGAGGGTCCGCCGCAGGAGTTCTGGAGCCGCTATGCCGTGCTGGCGGACACGCGCGAACATGCGCTGGCGTGGGTCGACAACTCGCTCGTGGACTTGCTGATGTCCTGGCCGGAGCCGGCGCCGCTGCCCGCCAACGCCTTCATGGTGGTGCTGCTGCGCGGCAAGTGCTACCTGCGCATGCGGCACCAGCCGGCCGAAACCGCCACCCTCGACCACGCGACGACGATCTTCACCAGCGCGTGCGAGAGCGCGCTCGACGTCTTTGGGAAGTGACCTGCGCAGCAGGTCATCCCCGCGCAGGCGGGGATCCAGGATCCGATTTCGCAGCAGGTCATCCCCGCGCAGGCGGGGATCCAGGGCGTTGAAGAAAGCGGCCGCGGCCGCTTTTCTTTTGGGAGCCCTGGATTCCCGCCTCCGCGGGAATGACGGAATCAGCTCCCCCGCGTAACCGGCACGCCGGCGTCCTGGCCGTAGCTGCCGTACTTGCCCAGCTCCCACTTGGCGATCGCATTGCGGTGCACTTCGTCCGGGCCGTCGGCGAAGCGCAGGGTGCGCGCGCCCGCATAGGCGGCCGCCAGCGGGAAATCGTCCGAGACGCCGCCGCCGCCGTGGGCCTGCATGGCCCAGTCGATCACCTGGCAGGCCATGGTGGGCGCCACCACCTTGATCATGGCGATCTCGGTGCGGGCCACCTTGTTGCCGGCCAGGTCCATGATCCACGCGGCCTTCAGCGTCAGCAGGCGGGCCATGTCGATCTTGCAGCGGGCCTCGGCGATGCGCTCCTGCGTCACCGTCTGCTGCGCCACGGTCTTGCCGAAGGCGGTGCGGGACAGCGAGCGGCGGCACATCAGCTCCAGCGCGCGCTCGGCCAGGCCGATCAGGCGCATGCAGTGGTGGATGCGTCCCGGGCCGAGGCGGCCCTGGGCGATCTCGAAGCCGCGGCCTTCACCCAGCAGGATGTTGCCCGCCGGCACCTTGACGTTCTCGAAGTACATCTCGACGTGGCCGTGTGGCGCGTCGTCGTAGCCGAACACGTTGAGCGGCCGCACGATGCGGATGCCGGGCGTGTCGCCGGGGATCACGATCATGCTCTGCTGCGAATGGCGCGGCGCCTCGGGGTCGGTCTTGCCCATGGTGATGAAGACCTTGCAGCGCGGGTCCGCCGCGCCGGAGATCCACCACTTGTGGCCGTTGACGACGTAGTGGTCGCCCTGGCGCTCGATGCGCGTGGCGATGTTGGTCGCGTCCGAGGACGCCACTTCCGGCTCGGTCATCGCGAAGGCCGAGCGGATCTCGCCGTCGAGCAGCGGCTTGAGCCAGCGGGCCTTGATCTCGTCGGAGCCGTAGCGGGCGATGGTCTCCATGTTGCCGGTGTCCGGCGCGGAGCAGTTGAAGACCTCGCTGGACCATGGCACGCGCCCCATGATCTCCGCCAGCGGCGCGTATTCCTGGTTGGTGAGGCCGGCCCCCTTGTAGCCGGAGGCCTCGGCGGTGTCGACCGGCAGGAACAGGTTCCACAGGCCCGCGCTGCGCGCCTTGACCTTCAGGTCCTCGATCACCGGCAGCGGCGTCCAGCGCTTGCCCGCCTCGGTGTTGTCCTGCAGCTGCTTCTTGTACGTCTTCTCGTTGGGATAGACGTTGTCGTCCATGAACTTCTGCAGGCGCGCCTGGAGTTCCTTGGTCTTGGCGGAATAGTCGAAGTCCATGTCTCGTGTCTCCTGGGGAAAAAGATTCAGGCCCGCTGCGCGAAGCGCCAGGCCAGTTCGGCCATCGGCCGCGCGCCGGCGGCGGACGCCGTGGCCTGCGCGCTCGACGCCGTGCCGGCCTCCACCCGTTTCGCGATGCCCTGCAGGATGGCGGCGATGCGGAACAGGTTGTAGGCCATGTAGAAGTTCCAGTCCGCCTTGAGGTCGGCGACCGTGGCGAGGCCGGTGCGCTCGCAGTAGCGGCGCATGTAGTCGTCTTCGCTGGGGATGCCCAGCGCGGCGAGGTCCAGGCCGCCGATGCCGCGGCCCGGGTGCGGGATGTGCCAGGACATGCAGTGGTAGCTGAAGTCCGCCAGCGGGTGGCCCAGCGTGGACAGTTCCCAGTCGAGCACCGCGATGATGCGCGGCTCGGTGGCGTGGAACATCACGTTGTCCAGCCGGTAGTCGCCGTGGACGATGGAGACCTTGGCTTCGTCGCGCGCCGCCGCGGGGATGTGCGCCGGCAGCCATTCCACCAGCTTCTCCATCTCGGGGATCGGCTGGCTCAGGGGCCCGGCGCCGTCGGCGGAAGCCTTGTACTGCTTGCTCCAGCGGCCGATCTGGCGGTCGAAGTAGTTGCCCGGCTTGCCGTAGCCGGCCAGGCCGCGCTCGGCGAACTTCACGGTGTGCAGCGCCGCGATCACGCGGTTCAGTTCGTCGTAGATCTCGCCGCGCTGCGCCGGCGTCATGCCGGGCAGCGCCTGGTCCCACAGCACGCGGCCCTGCATGCACTCCATGATGTAGAAGGCGCGGCCGATCACCGATTCGTCTTCGCACAGCACGTGCATCTTCGGCACCGGCACGTCGGTGCCGGCCAGTCCCGACATCACGGCGAACTCGCGTTCGACGGCGTGCGCGGAGGGGAGCAGTTTCGCCACCGGCCCCGGCTTGGAGCGCATGACGTAGGCGCGGGCCGGCGTGACCAGCTTGTAGGTGGGGTTGGACTGGCCGCCCTTGAACATCTCGACGGTCAGGGGGCCCTGGAAGCCCGGCAGGTTCCTTTCCAGCCAGGCCGTCAGCGCCTCGGTGTCGAAGGCGTGCTTGCCGGCGACGGGCCGGGTACCGGTGAAGTGCTCGTAGGCGTCGTTCATGGCGTCGCCCTCAGTCCGCGGCCTGCACGATCAGCATCAGCGCTTCGCGATTGCGCACCACCAGGCCGCCCGGCTCGATGCGGATCACTTCCTCGCGCTCCATCGCCTTGAGTTCCTGGTTGACGCGCTGGCGCGAGGCGCCGAGCAGCTGCGCCAGTTCCTCCTGCGCCAGGTGCAGGCCGATGCGGATCTCGCGGCCGTCCTGCAGCGAGGGCACGCCGTAGCTGCGCACCAGGTGCGCCAGCTGCTTGGCCAGACGGGCGCGCAGCGGCAGGGTGTTGAGGTCTTCCACCAGGCCGAACAGCTGGCGGATGCGGCGCGCGTGCAGGCGCAGCAGCGCCTCGTACAGCTCGACGTGCTGCGCCAGGATCTTGCGCAGGTCCGACACCGACACCTGCAGCAGCGTGCTGTCGCCATGCGCATAGGCATCGTGCGTGCGCCGCTCGCCGTCGAAGATCGCCACGTCGCCGAACCAGATGCCCGGCTCCACGTACGACAGCGTCACCTGCTTGCCCGTGATCGAGGTGGAGCTCACCCGCACCGAGCCGCGCGCCACGGCGCTCCAGGACTCGGCCGGATCCCCGCGCGCGCAGATCAGGTCGCCATCCTTGTACCGTTTGGGAAATGCGCATCGCAGGATGTCGTGCCGCAGGGATGGGGAAAGGGAGGAGAACCAGCGACCGTTGTTGATCGCCGCGCGTTCCTCGATGGTAAGAATGGGGTCGTCCATTGCTCTGTCTTGTGAGTGACTGGCGGTCCAGGGCATTGTCACGTGCGCGACCCCTCAGGGGTAGCGCGGCGGCTGCTTGGCGAGAAAGGCCTGGATGCCGATCGCCCCGTTGGCGTGGTGCAGGTTGCGGACGAAGTGGTCCCGCTCGGCGGCGAGCTGGCGCGACAGCGTCGTGTCGCCGGCGTCGTTCACCAGCTCCTTGATGCTGGCGAGGGCGTTGGGTGCGCGTTCGTTCAGGCGGGCGGCCAGCGCCAGCGCCTCGTCGAGGGCGGCGCCCGCCGGCGTGACCCGGTTGACGACGCCCAGCGCGTGCAGCCGGGCAGCGCCGATGCGCTCGCCGGCCATGAGCAGCTCGCTGACGAGCTGGCGGGGCAGGGCGCGCACCAGGCTCCAGGTGCCGCCGCCGTCGGGCGACAGCGCCACGCTGCTGTACGCCATCACGAACACCGCGTTGTCGGCCGCCACGATGAAGTCGCAGGCCAGGGCCAGCGAGAAGCCGGCGCCGGCGGCAGCGCCCTCGACCGCGGCGACCACCGGCTTCGGGAAGGTGCGGATGGCCTCGATCCAGCCGTGCAGTCCCTCGATCGACTGCGCCTGCACCTCGGGCGGCTTGCTCCGGTTGTCCAGCAGGCGCTGCAGGTTGCCGCCGGCGCAGAAGGTGCTGCCCGCGCCGGTGATCACCACGCTGCGCACCTCGGGGTTGCTGTCGGCGGCGTTGAACGCCTCGACGCCGGCCGCGTAGATCTCCGGCCCGAGCGCGTTGCGGTGGTCGGGGTTGCTGAGGGTCAGCACCATGGTGCGGCCCTCGCTGTGGCTTTTCAGTTCGGCGGGCATCAATTCTCTTCCTGCAGCAGCGACAGGCCGATGGCGCCACGGCGGCGCAACCACGGGCTCGGGCGATAACGCGGGTCGCCGTACACCGTCTGCATGTTGAACAGCACCTCCAGCACGTTGGTGGGGCCCCAGCGGTCGCCCATGGCCAGCGGGCCGAGCGGGTAGCCGAGTCCCAGCGTGACGGCGGTCTCCAGGTCCTTCGGCGTGCAGATGCGCTGCTGGCAGATGTCGGACGCGATGTTGACGATGGTCGCCACCACGCGTTGGGTGACGAAGCCGCCGGAGTCGCGGATCACGCTGACCGGCTTGCCGTCGCGGGCGAACAGCGCATGCGCCGCATCGCGCATGTCGGCCCGCGTGGCCGGATTGGTGGCGAGCACGCGGCGCCTGGTCGCGCCGTCCTCGACCAGCATGTCGATGCCCACCGTGCGCGCCGGGTCGAGCCGTTCGACGACGGCGACGGTGGTCACGTCGAAGCCGAGCGGCGCCACGATGGTCAGCGCGTTCATCGACGGCGACTGGCCGGTTTCCACCTTCGCGCCCAGGTCCTTGAGCAGCTGGTACAGCTCCGGCCGGCGGGCCGCGCGCGTCGACACCCACACCGGCGGCAGCTCGCCCACGGTGGGCACCGGCGGCTCGGCCGGCACCTGCGCCTTGCCGTCCACGTACCGGTAGAAGCCTTCTCCCGTCTTGCGCCCGAGCACGTTGCCCGCGAGGCGCTGCGCGGTGATCACGTTGGGCCGGTAGCGCGGCTCGTCGAAGTACTGGCGGTACACCGACTCCATCACGGGGTGCGAGACGTCCAGGCCGGTCAGGTCCATCAGCTCGAACGGCCCGAGCTTGAAGCCGACCTGGTCGCGCAGGATGCGGTCGATGGTGGCGAAGTCGGCGATGCCCTCGCCGGCGATGCGCAGCGCCTCGGTGTTGTAGCCGCGCCCCGCATGGTTGACGATGAAGCCCGGCGTGTCCTGCGCCTGCACGGGCGTGTGCCCGATCTGGCGCGCGTACTCGGTGAGGCCTTCGCACACCGAAGGGTCGGTCTTCAGCCCCGCGATCACCTCCACCACCTTCATCAGCGGGACCGGATTGAAGAAGTGGTAGCCGGCCACACGCTGCGGTCGCTTCAGGCCGGCGGCGATGGCGGTGACGGACAGGGAGGACGTGTTGGTGGCCAGCACCGCGTCGGGGCCGACGATGCCTTCGAGCTCCGCGAACAGGGAGCGCTTGACGTCCAGGCGCTCGACCACCGCTTCGACCACCAGCTTGCAATCGGCCAGGTCCTGCAGGCTGCTCGCCGGATGCAGCCGCTCCTTGGCGGCGGCGACGGCCGCGGCGTCCATCCTGCCTTTTTCGAGCAGGCGGTCCCACTGCGCGCCGAGTTCCTGGATGGCCTTCTGCACGGCGGCGGGCTGGGTGTCGTACAGGCGCACCACGCTGCCGGCCTGGGCGGCGATCTGCGCGATGCCGCGTCCCATGGCGCCGGCTCCGGCGACGCCGATCGTGTCGTATCGAGTCTGCATCCGCGGATTATCGGCGGGGCCGGATGTGGCCTTCCGTCCTCATTTCTTTCCGGTCGGACCGCCAAGGGTGCCTAGAATGGGCGGCGATGTTGCACACAGTTACCTTCCGTGCCCTGGCGATCGCTGCGTGCGGATGGCTGCTGGCCCTCGACGCTGCCGCCGTCACGCTGGGGCGCGCAAGCGGCGCCGTCCTCGTCGGACGGCCGCTCCAGCTGGCGATCTCCGCCACCCTGGACGCCGCGACGACCGATCCCTGCGCCAGCGCCGACCTGTTCTATGGCGAACAGCGCGTCACCCGCACGCCGACGGTGCGCTGGGAGTCCCGTGACGGCAAGGAAGGCGTGCTGCGGGTGTCGTCCGAGCTCCCGGTGGACGAGCCGATGGTGACGATCTACCTGCGCGTGGGCTGCGGCCAGCCGAGCGCGCGGCGCTACGTGCTGCTGGCGGAGGTGCCGCCGGAGCAAGCCTCCAGCAGCCCCGGCCGCGCCGCTGCTGCCTCCGTCCCCGTCGTTCCCTCCGCGCCGGCCGCGGCAGCACCCCCGGTCGTCCGCCGGCCTCCGCCAGCGCCGCGGCCGAAGCCCCCGGCCGCCGCCCGGGAGCCCGCCAGGCCCGTGTTGAAGCTGGAGCCCCTGGACCTGTCCATCGACCATGCGCCGACGCTGCGACTGAGCACCGAGATCGGCACCCAGCCCACTTCCGACCCGGCGGCGCGGCAGGCGGCAGCGGCCTTGTGGCAGGCGCTCCAGAAAGGGCCGGAGGAAGCGCTGCAGGAGGCGCAGCGCGTGCAGGCGGTGCAGCGCGAGCTGCAGTCGCTGCGCGACGTGAACCGGCAGAACGCGGCCGAGGTGGCCGGGATGCGCGCCGAGGTGGAGAAGGCGCAGAGCCGGCGCAACATCGCGTCGGTGCTGGCCCTGTTGCTCGCGACGCTGCTGGTGGCCGTGCTCGCCGCGCTGGGATGGCGCTGGTACCGCATCCATCGCGTCGAGCGCGTGGGCCGATGGTTCGAGGCCAACGGCATGGCGGCAGCCCTGCCGCCGTTGGCTGCCGCGGCGCGCCCGCCGGCGCCGGACGTCCTGCTGGACGCAGACCCGATCGCGACGACGAGCCCCGGAACGCTGCCCATCGGCGCCGTCCCGCCCGCCCGTCCCGCGGCTGCGCCCTTGTCCCCGTGGAGCCCATCGTCGATGCAGGACTTCCAGTCCAGCCGCGGCGGCTCCTTCCGCATGGTGGGCGTGGAAGAACTGATGGACGTCCATGACAAGGCGGACTTCTTCCTGTCCATCGGTGAAGTGAACCAGGCGGTCGCCGTGCTGGAAGGCCACGTGCACGACCAGGTCGAAACCAGCGCATTGCCCTGGATGGACCTGCTGGAGCTGTACCACTCGCTCGGCCGCCGGGCCGACTTCGAGCGGCTGCGCGGCGAGTTCCGGCAGCGCTTCTCGGCCCAGGTGCCGGACTTCGACCACTTCGGCCAGCCGACGCCCACGCTGGAGGATTACGGCCGGGCCCTCAGCCGCATCGTCGCCCTGTGGCCGACGCGCCGCGTGCTGGACGTCATCGAGGAGTCGATCTTCCGCAAGCCGGGGCTGCCCGGCGCGGAACCTTTCAGCCTGGAGGCCTATCGCGAGCTGGTGCTGCTGTACCACATCGCCGCCGATCTCTCGTCCGCCGAGGAGACCGCGCCCGACGAGCCGCGTGTCACCAACTTCGCCGAGACCTCGCTGCAGCCGCTGCATACCTTCGACGTGCCCGGCCGCCCCGCACCCGATGTCGACCTGCTGCTGGTGCCGCCGTCTTCGCCCAACGTGGGCGTCGACATCGACGTCACCGCGGCCGACGACGAGTTCGACACGCTGCCACCGCTGGATTTCGACCTCGATTCGCAGCAGGGCGAAGTGCCCGACTCCGATCGTGGGCGCGCTTGACGGCTCCCTAGCTTGCGCGCCGCGCGTAGTGCGTGGCCAGCGCGCTGGCCGCCATGGAGGCCAGCAGCCCGGCCAGCCCGGCCCAGTGCAGCCAGTCCATGCCGCCGCGCGAGATGAGCCAGCCGCCGCTGGCCGCGCCGATCGCCTGGCCCGCGTACATCGCCGATGAATTGAGCGCGACGGACGCAGCCGCCAGCGGCGGGGCGATGCCGACCAGCCGGGCCTGTTGCGCGGAGTTGGAGGAGAAGCAGCCGAGCGCCCAGGGGACGCACACCAGCGCGGCGAGCCACAGCGTGGTGCCCAGCGGAAAGGCCGCCATGCTGGCCGCCATCAGGCCGACGCCGATCATCACCGAACGCGGCGCCCCGATGCGGTCGATGTGCCTGGACATGAGCATGTTCCCGAGCAGGCCGAAGGCGCCGAACCACATGAAGAACAGGCTCAGCGCGCCCGGCGTGATGGCGAGCTTGGTCTTGAAGTACGGCGCGAAGTAGGAGAACAGCACGAACTGACCGGCCGCGAAGAGCACCGTCACCGACACGCAGGTCATCAACGCAGGGGAGCGGAACGTTTCGCTCCAGGCCGCCTTCGACAGCGCCGGCGGCTTGACGCCGTCCGGCATCGAGCGCCAGACCCACGCGGCGCTGGCCACGCTCAGCAAGGCCACCACCGCGAACGCCGCGCGCCAGCCGAGCGTGCCGCCGACGAAGGCCGCGAGCGGCATGCCCAGCACCGAGGCCACCGACCAGCCGACGAAGATGAAGGTGATGGCCCGACCCCGCATGTCCGGGGGCACCAGCAGGCCGACGCACGACGCGGCCTGCGGCGTGAAGATGGCCGGCGAGATGAGCGCCAGCACACGCAGTGGCAGCAGCCAGGCGAAATCGGGCGCGAGCGCGCAGGCCAGGTGAAGCAGCGCGTACCAGGCCATGGCCAGCGCCAGCAGCCGGCGGCGGTCCCAGCCCGCCACGAGCGCGGCGCACAGCGGTGCGCCGACGCACATCAGGACGGCGCCGGCCGAGATCAGCTGTCCGGCGGTGGCCACCGAGACGTCGAGCGAGCCGCTGATCTCGTTGAGCGTGCCCGGCACCGTCATCACGCCGGTGCCGATCACGAAGTTGCCGAACAGCAGCGGCCACAGCACCGCCGGCATCGGTTTCGATGACGGAATGACCTCGCTGCGCGTCGATGACGGAATGACGGGGGCGTCGGGCGCGGTCATTCTGTCATTGCAGGCGCAGCCGCAATCATTCCGTCATGCGCATCAGCGCCGCACTTGCAGCGCGCCCGGATTCACGATGTTGCTGGGCGTGCCCTTGATGAAGTTGACGACGTTGTCGAACGCCGCGCCGAAATACAGCTCGTAGCTTTCCTGCTCCACGTAGCCGATGTGCGGCGTGCAGATGCAGTTCTCCAGGCGCAGCAGGGCGTGGCCCTGCAGGATCGGCTCGCTTTCGAAGACATCGATGGCCGCCATGCCGGGGCGTCCGCGGTTCAGCGCCGCGATGAGCGCCTCCGGTTCGATCAGCTCGGCCCGCGACGTGTTCACCAGCAGCGAGGTGGGCTTCATGCGGTTCAGGTCCTCCAGCCGCACGACGCCGAAGGTTTCCTCGTTCAGGCGCAGGTGCACGGACAGCACGTCGCTCTCGGCGAACAGCGCCTCCCGGCTCGGCGCGGCCAGCACGCCGTCGGCCTCCGCGCGGGCCCGCGACTCGGGGCTGCCCCATACCTGCACGCGCATGCCGAATGCCTTGCCGTAGCCGGCCACCAGCTGGCCGATCTTGCCGTAGCCCCAGATGCCGAGCGTCTTGCCGCGCAGCACCATGCCGACGCCGAAGTTGGGCGGCATGGAGGCGGCCTTCATGCCCGATTGCTGCCAGGCGCCGTGCTTCAGGCTGGCGATGTACTGGGGCAGGCGCCGCATGGCCGTCATGATGAGGGCCCAGGTCAGCTCCGCCGGCGCCACCGGCGAGCCCACGCCTTCGGCCACGGCGATGCCGCGCTCGGTGCAGGCCTCGATGTCGACGTGCGCGCCGACCCGGCCGGTCTGCGAGATCAGCTTGAGGCGCGGGAGTTTCTCAATGAGCTGGCGCGTGATCTGCGAGCGCTCGCGGATCAGGACGATGACGTCCGCGTCCCGCAGCCGCACGGAAAGCTGGCCGGTGCCCTTGACGGTGTTGGTGAAGACCTTGGCCGGGTAGGCCTCCAGTTTGGCGGCGCAATTCAGCTTGCGTACCGCATCCTGGTAGTCGTCGAGGATCACGATGTTCATTCCCTCGATTGTGCCTTGGCTGCCGAAGGAGGCATGGCAGGGCTGTGAAGCCAGGGTTAGCATGCGGCGATTCCAACGACGAAGGAGTTTCCCGGATGCCCATGTCCATGTATGCCGCCAGCGTGCCGGTGTTCCAGCACGTGCTGGGCAACCTGAGCCACATCCTCGACAAGGCCGAGGCCAATGCCCTGGCCCGCAAGTTCGAGCCTTCCGTGCTGCTGGCGGCCCGGCTCGCGCCGGACATGCTGCCCTTCACGCGCCAGGTGCTGATCGCCTGCGACGCCGCCAAGAACGGCATCGCCCGCATTTCCGGCGTGGAAGCGCCGAAGTTCGAGGACAACGAGTCCACTTTCGGCGAGCTGCGCGCGCGCATCCAGAAGACGCTGGACTACCTGGAAAAGGTGCCCGCGGCCGCGGTGGACGGCAAGGAGGAGACCGAGTTCACCTTCCCGGTGGGCAAGGCCACCCGAACGATGAAGGGGCAGGCCTACCTCACCACCTGGGTGCTGGCGAACTTCTTCTTCCACGTGACCACCGCGTACGCGATCCTGCGGCACAACGGCGTCGACCTCGGCAAGAGCGACTACCTGGTGGGCGCCGCCAAGAGCTGACGCCGGGCCGCTAGTGGCCCCGCGCCTCCAGCGCCGCCATCCGGTCGAGCTCGGCGCAGACGTCGGCCAGCCGGCCGGAGATGACCATGCGGCCGGCGGTGCTGCGCGCCGCGGCGGGCTCCATCACGCGCACCACGCGCACCGGCAGGGGCGGCCTCGGCACTGCCATCGGCCGCCGCGTCACGCGGGCGGGCGGCTGCTGCGGCCGCACCGGCTCGCGCGGCGGTTGGGCGGGCGACGGGGCCGCGCCGCCGGCAAGCCAGTCGACGAACGCCTGCAACGAGGCGAAGAGGTGGGCGAAGGGAAGGAATGCGGTTGCCATGTGACAGCTCCTGGATTTCGGGGTGGGCACAGGCAGGATTGCTGGGGAATGCGGCGGCCGCAGGGTGATGGCGGTGCCCCGCCATACGCCTGCCACCTGCGGACGCCGCGGGGGTTACATGAGCATCGTGTTGCGGATCAGCCCGACGGCGACGCCTTCGACTTCGAAGGGCTCGCCGGGCTCCACCACGATGGTGGGGTAGTCGGGGTTTTCCGCGTGCAGCTCGATGAGGTGTTTATTGCGGCGGAAGCGCTTGACCGTGACGTCGTCGCCGAGGCGCGCCACGATGATCTGGCCGTTCTTGGCGTCGCGGGTGGACTGCACCGCGAGCAGGTCGCCATCCATGATGCCGGCGTCGCGCATGGACATGCCGCGCACCTTGAGCAGGTAGTCGGGCCGGCGCTGGAACAGACCGCTTTCGACGTAGTACGTCTGGTCGACGTGCTCCTGCGCCAGGATGGGCGAGCCGGCGGCCACCCGGCCCACCAGCGGCAGCGCCAGCTGCGCCATGCCCTGCAGCGTGAGCGAGAACTGCTTGTTGCGCTCCTGGTTGATGGCCTGCAGCGTCTCGTTCTTCAGGCGGATGCCGCGCGAAGTGCCGCTCACCAGCTCGATCACGCCCTTGCGCGCCAGCGCCTGCAAGTGCTCCTCGGCCGCGTTGGCGGACTTGAAGCCCAGCTCGGCGGCGATTTCGGCGCGGGTGGGCGGTGCGCCGGTTCGCGCGATGGCGCTCTGGATCAGGTCCAGAATCTGTTGCTGGCGCGCGGTGAGCTTCGGCGTGTCCATCATGGGGGCTCCTCGGAAGGGCTTACTGTGTTGATATCCAGTATCTGTATTTTTGAACAGTTTGGACAGGAATGCAAGTGACTGCAGGAAAAATCGTGGTACTGGGCACCGGCGGCACCATCGCCGGCCGTGCCGCATCGGCCGCGGACAACGTCGGCTACCGGGCCGGCGAGGTGGCGGTGGACGAATTGCTGCGCGGGTTGCCGGTGCCGCCGGGAACACGGCTGCACGCCGAGCAGGTGGCGCAGATCGACAGCAAGGACATGGACTTCGCCGTCTGGGCGACGCTGGCCGGCCGCTGCGCGCACTGGCTGGCGCAGGACGATGTCGCGGGCATCGTGGTCACGCACGGCACGGACACGATGGAGGAGACGGCGTACTTCCTGCACTGCGTGCTGGGACCGGCCAAGCCGGTGGTGTTGACGGGGGCGATGCGGCCGGCCACGTCGGCCGCGCCGGACGGACCGCAGAACCTGGCCGACGCCATCGCGGTGGCGGCCGATCCGCAGGCGCGCGGCACGTGCGTCGTGTTCGCCGGCACGGTGCACGGGGCGCCCGACGTGCAGAAGGTCCACAGCTACCGCATCGATGCCTTTTCCTCGGGCGACGCCGGCCCGCTGGCCTATGTGGAGGAGGGCCGGCTGCGCGTGCTGCGCGCCTGGCCGGGCGCCGACAGTCGCGCCGTGCCGACCCTGCCGCGGCCGGCGGGCTGGCCGCGCGTGGAGATCGTGATGAACCACGCGGGCGCCGGCCGGGCCATCGTCGACGCGCTGGTCAGGGACGGTGTCGCCGGACTGGTGGTGGCCGGCACCGGCAACGGCACGGTGAACCACGCGCTGGAAGCGGGCCTGCTGGAGGCGCAGCAGCATGGGGTGGCCGTGCGGCGCGCCTCGCGCTGCGCGCAGGGCAGGGTGCTGCCCTCGCCCGCCGACCGCCTGCCGGCGGCCGTGGGCCTGTCGCCGGTCAAGGCGCGCATCGCGCTGATGCTCGAGCTCATGCCCTGATGTTCGCCGGACTGCAAACGCATCCCTGGGCCTATCCGGTCCTCGAGATCGTGCACATCTGCGGCATCGCCCTGCTGCTGGGCAACCTCGTGCTGCTGGAGTTGCGGGTGTTCGGGCGCGGCGCGGAGCTGCCGCTGCAGGCGCTGGCGCGGCTGTCGCTCGGCACCGCGGCCACCGGCTTCACGCTGGCGGCCGGCTCGGGCCTGCTGATGTTCGCCTCGCAGCCGGGCGACCTGCTGGCCAACCGCGCCTTCACGCTGAAGATGCTGCTGATCTTCACCGCCGGCTGCAACGCCGCCTGGTTCCACGCGCGCGGTTCGCTGGCCCATCCGGACGCCACGGCCCGCGCCTTGATGGCCGTGTCCACCCTCATCTGGCTGGGGGTCGTCGCATGCGGGCGCTGGATCGCGTACAAATGAGCCCGAAGGAGATCCCCCGATGAAACGCCGCACCTGCCTGGTGGCCGCCCTGGCCGCGCCCTTCGCCGTTCGCGCCCACCATGGGTGGAGCAGCTTCAACATCGACCAGCCGGTGTTCATCGAAGGCCGCGTGGTCGCCGTGAAGTGGCAGAACCCGCATGCCGAACTGGTCGTGGAGCTGCCCGCCGACTACAAGCTGCCCGCCGGCGTGGCCACCCGCGCGGTTCCCGCGCAGGCCGCCAGCATCGATGGCAAGGGCCTGCTCGCCAAGGCCATCGCGCCGGCGCGCAGGGAGCGCAGGTGGGAGGTGGAGCTGGCGCCGCTCACGCGGCTGTCGGCCTGGAAGGTGGAGCCGATCGCGGTGGGCGCCACGGTCGGTGTCCTGGGCTATGCGCTGCAGGACCCGAAAGCGGAAGCAGTGGTGCGGGCCGAGTTCCTGTACGTCGGCGGGCAGGTCTACGGCCTGCGCTCCAGCCCGGCGTGACCGGTCGGGCGGATCAGGCCAGCGCCTGCAGCGCGCGCGCGGTGATGTCCTCGACGCTGCCGATGCCGTCGATGCGGCGCACCTTGGGCGCGTTCTGCGGGTCGGCCTTGGCCCAGTTGGCGTAGTACTCCACCAGCGGGCGCGTCTGGGCGGCATACACCTCCAGGCGCTTGAGCACCGTTTCTTCCTTGTCGTCGTCGCGCTGGATCAGCGGCTCGCCGGTGACGTCGTCGACACCGGGGGTCCTGGGCGGGTTGAACTTCACGTGGTACGTGCGGCCCGACGCGGGGTGCGAACGGCGCCCGCTCATGCGCTCGACGATCGCTTCGAAGGGCACGTCGATCTCCAGCACGCAATCGAGCTTGACGCCGGCCTGCTTCATCGCCTCGGCCTGCGGGATGGTGCGGGGGAAGCCGTCGAACAGGAAACCCCTGGCGCAGTCCGGCTGCGCGAGCCGTTCCTTCACCAGGCCGATGATGATGTCGTCGCTGCTGCGTGCCTTTGCCGGCGCCGGGGGCGCCCAACAGGATCAGTCTCATGAAGTCCTCGGATGGTTGGATTCGCTCGGCACTGCGGGCCGCGGCCGCAGGAGGGCCGGCCGTCGCGCCTGTTGGCGCAGAGGATAGCACGCACCCCCTCGCGCGCAGCTTACGCGCGGGCCCTCAGCCGCCCCGTGCGAAGAGGGCGCGCACGCGCTCCAGGTCCTGCGGCGTATCGACGCCGGGGCCGGGCGCGACGGCGCTCACGTGCACCGCGATGCGATGCCCGTGCCACAGCGCGCGCAGCTGCTCCAGCGCCTCGCACGACTCCACCGGCGCCTGCGGCATGCGGGGAAAGCCGCGCAGGAAGCCGGCGCGGTAGCCGTAGATGCCGATGTGGCGCAGCGCGGCCGGCGCGGGCAGCGTCTTGATGCCGTTGGCGAAGGCGTCGCGCGACCACGGGATCGGCGCGCGGCTGAAGTACAGCGCCAGGCCGTCGGCCTGCAGCACGACCTTCACCACGTTCGGGTTCACGAAATCGGCGAGGTCGTCGATGGCATGCGCCGCGGTGCTCATGCTGGCCTGCGGGCGCTCGCGCAGCAGCCCGGCGACGGCGTCGATCAGGCCCGGGTCGATCAGGGGCTCGTCGCCCTGCACGTTGACGACGACGTCGGTGCCGGCCAGGCCCAGCTGGTCGCAGGCCTCCGCCAGCCGGTCGCTGCCCGAAGGGTGGTCCGGTCTCGTCAGCACCACGCGCACGCCGTGCGCGCTGCAGGCGTCGGCGATGCGCTTGTCGTCGGCGGCGACCACCACCTGCGCGGCGGAGGACTGCTCGGCGCGCTGGGCCACGCGCACCACCATCGGCAGCCCGCCGATGTCGGCGAGCGGTTTGTCGGGCAGGCGGGTGGAGGCCATCCGCGCCGGGATGAGGACCGTGAAGCTCACGGCGCTCAGACCAGCGGCGTGCGCGCCGGCAGGCGCTCGAGTTCCTCGTCGCTGAGGGTCCGGGCTTCTTCCTCCAGCAGCACCGGGATGCCGTCGCGCACGGGGTACGCGAGGCGGGCGCTGCGGGACAGCAGTTCCTGCCGCTCGCGGTCGAAGTCGAGCGGGCCCTTGGTCACGGGGCAGACGAGCAGCTCAAGGAGGCGGGGATCCATGCGCGGATGATAGCCGCGCATCCAGCAGGCGATCGAACGCGGCGACGAACTCCGGCGGCAAGGTCACCTGCAGCGGGACGGCCCAGGCATCCGGCCGGGTGCGCCAGAGCTTCACGGCGTCCTTCTCGGTGCAGACGAGCGTGGCGCCGTCGGCAACCGGCAGGGTGGTGCCGAAGTCGTGGTGGTCGGGCAGGGCGAGCGTGCCCGCCAGCGGAACGCCGGCGGCGCGCAGCATCGCGAAGAAGTTTTCCGGTTGGGCAATCCCGGCGACGGCGTGGACGGCGCCGGCGCGGGCCAGTTCAGCCAGGCTGCGTTGCGAGCCGTCCGCGCGCACCGCCTGCGCCGCCAGTTCGCGCTGCAGGGGATGCCCTTCGATGCCGGGTGGCTGGCCGTGCGCCAGCACGAAGTCCACCGGTCGCGGCCAGCCCTCGCGCAGGGGGCCGGCCGGCAGCCTCCAGCCGTTACCGACGCCGCGCGCGTCGAAGACGCAGACCTCGATGTCGCGCGCCAGTGCGTGGTGCTGCAGGCCATCGTCACTGACGATGACCCGCGTGGCGGGATACGCATGCAGCAGCGCCCGCGCAGCATCGGCGCGGCGGCGCGCCACGAACACGGGGACCCCGGCGTTGCGCTTGACCAGCAGCGGCTCGTCACCGGTGCGAGCCGCCTCATCGCCGGCGTGGACTTCGATCACGTCGTCGCCGCTGCGCCCGTAGCCGCGCGACACCACCCCGGCGGCGAGGCCGCGCTCGTGCAGGTGCCGCAGCAGCGCCATCACCACCGGGGTCTTGCCGGCGCCGCCCGCGACGACATTGCCGACCACGACCACGGGGACCGGCAGCCTGTCGGTGCGGCGCAAGCCCGAGCGATAGAGCGCGCGATGCGCCAGGGCGAGCGCGGCGTAGAGGGCGGAAAGGGGAAGCAGCAGCCACGCCAGCGGCCCGCGGCGCAGCCAGGCGCGCTGCAGCGCCGGCGACATTACTTCGCCCCGGCGGCCGCCGAAGACTGGGTCGCGAAGGTGATCTGCGTCAGGCCGATGCGGCGGGCCGCTTCCATCACGGTGATCACCGACTGGTGGGTGGCCGTCGCATCGGCGCTGATGATCACCACCGAGTCCTTGCCGGCCTTGGCCGCCTCGGCCAGCGATCTGCATCTCGGTGAACTTGCTGTACGTCGTGGTGAGCATCAGGAAGATGAGCACCACCAGCAGCACGTCGATGAACGGGATCAGGTTGATCTCCGGCTCCTCCTTGGCGCGCGGGCGGAAGTTCATCTCGCGGCGCGCAGCTGGTTGAGGTGCCGGGCGAAGCGCTCGGCGGACAGCTCCAGCGTCAGCAGGTATTCGTCCACGCGGACCCGGAAGTAGCGCCAGAAGATCAGGGCCGGGATCGCGACGATCAGGCCGAACGCCGTGTTGTAGAGGGCCACCGAGATGCCGTGCGCCAGCTGCGCCGGGTTGCCCCCGGGCGCACCGCCGGTGGGCGACTGCGAGCCGAAGATCTCGATCATGCCGATCACCGTGCCCAGCAGGCCGAGCAACGGCGCAGCGGAAGCGATGGTGGCCAGGGCGGTGAGGTAGCGTTCCAGCCGGTGCGCGACCGCGCGGCCGGTGCTTTCCATGGTGGCGCGCAGGTCGGCCTCGGTGCAGCGCGGGTCGGAGTTCAGCGCCCGGAAGCCGCTGGCCAGGACTTCGCCCAGCGCGGAGTTCTGCTCGAGCTGCTTGACCACGTCGGGCGAGGGCACCGAATGCCGCGACACCGCCAGCGCCTCGTCCAGCAAGCGCGGCGGCGCGATCTTGGCCGTCTTCAGGCTCAGGAAGCGTTCGAAGATCAGGGCGAGGGCCAGGATGGAGCAGGCAATGAGGGGCCAGATCGGCCAGCCTGCGGCTTGTATGATCGAAAGCAAAGGGGTACTCCGGCCGGGTCTACTGCTTGGCTGTGTGGCGCCCCGTGGCGCCTGCGTTGCGGCGGATTATCGCGGACTTGCGAACTGTAGGACGCAACGCCGTGGCCGTAGGACGACACTCACAAAAGTTGTGGATAACTTTGTTGAGAAGCTACCCTCCCCCTCGCGGAAACCCGCGCCAATACTGCACCGTGACAGATCGATGACGAAATGAGCAGGAATTTTCCTTTGAGAATCAAGGACTTGCTCGGAAAAATCAGCGTCGGCGCGGCATCCCCGCGTGTTCCAGCTGGTACAAGCCCACTGTGGATGGATTTCCATGGGGTTTACCCTTGGAGGTTCTCCCTTTGCTGACGGACGGGGCTCCCCTCCAGGGCATCGCCCGCCGGGTGTGGGCGGTGGGGGCGCTGTGCCGGGCCGTGGCGGACGCGCTGGAATCGCGCTTCAACCCGGTGTCGGTGCGCGGCGAGATCACCGGGTTTTCGCGCGCGGCCAGCGGCCACTGCTACTTCTCGCTGAAGGACGCGCAGGGGCAGGTCCGCTGCGCGATGTTCCGGCGCTCGGCCGGCCTGCTGGACTTTTCGCCGCGCGACGGCGAGCTGGTGGAGGTGACCGGCCGGCTGGGCGTCTACGAACAGCGCGGCGACCTGCAGCTGGTGGTGGAGAGCATGCGCCGGGCCGGGCAGGGCGCGTTGTTCGAGCAGTTCCTGCGGCTGAAGGAAAAACTGGAGGCCGAGGGCCTGTTCGATGCGGGTCGCAAGCGGGAGCTGCCGCTGCTGCCGCGGGCCATCGGCATCGTCACCTCGCTGGGTGCGGCGGCGCTGCACGACGTGGTGACCTGCCTGCGCCGGCGGGCGCCGCACGTGTCGGTGGTGCTGGCACCCGCCGCGGTCCAGGGCGCGCAGGCGCCGGGCGAGCTGGTGGCAGCCCTGCAGTCGCTGTACCGCCTGGCCGGGGACGGCAAGCTGGACGCGATCCTGCTGGTGCGCGGGGGAGGCTCGATGGAGGACCTCTGGGCCTTCAACGACGAGCAGCTGGCCCGCGCCATCGTGCAGAGCCCGGTGCCGCTGGTCAGCGGGGTCGGACACGAAACCGATTTCACCATCGCCGACTTCTGCGCGGACCTGCGCGCGCCGACGCCGACCGCCGCCGCGGAGCTGGCGGCCCAGCCGCTGGAGACCTGGCTGGCGGCGCTGCGCATGATGCATGGGCGACTGCAGGAAGCCGCCTTCCGCCGCATCGACCGTGGGAGCCAGCGGCTCGACCAGGCCGCCGCCCACCTGGGCCGGCCGTCCGCGCGGACGGCCCAGCAGCACCTGCGCATCGAGCGGCAGGCGCAGCGGCTGCGCCATGCGCTGGTCGTGCGGCTGCAGCGCGCCCGCGACCAGGCCGCCGCGTCCGACGCGAACCTGCGCACGCGCGTCGCCGACCGGCTGGCCCACGCGCACAGGCGCTGCGAACGCATCGAACTGCGCCTGCAGCTGCTCGATCCGCGGCTGGTGCTGCAGCGCGGCTACGCGCTGCTGACCGACGTGGACAGCGGCCACCCGATCACCAGCGCGCGCGATGCGCCTGCGGGGCGGCACGTACGCGCCGCCCTTGCCGACGGCGAGGTTGATCTGCGCGTGCTGCCCGCGGCCCCGAATGGTGCCTAGAATCGGGGCGCACCGAAACACAAGGAAGAAGAGCCATGGAACACGTCCTGCCCCCCCTGCCGTACCCCATCGATTCGCTGGCGCCCGCCTATTCGAAGGAGACGCTGGAGTACCACCACGGCAAGCACCACAAGGCCTATGTCGACAACCTGAACAAGCTGCAGGCCGGCACGGAATACGAGAACATGCCGCTCGAGGACATCATCAAGAAGTCCTCCGGCGCCATCTACAACAACTCCGCGCAGATCTGGAACCACACCTTCTTCTGGAACTGCATGAAGCCCGCCGGCGGCGGCGAGCCCACCGGCGCGCTGGCGCAGGCGATCAACGCCAAGTGGGGCAGCCACCAGGCCTTCAAGGAAGCGTTCGTCAAGTCCGCCGTCGGCAACTTCGGCTCGGGCTGGACCTGGCTGGTGAAGAAGGCGGACGGCAGCGTGGACATCGTCAACACCGGCGCGGCCGGCACGCCCCTGACCACCCCCGACCGCGCGCTGATGACGGTGGACGTGTGGGAGCACGCGTACTACATCGACTACCGCAATGCCCGCCCGAAGTTCGTCGAGACCTTCCTCGACAAGCTGGTGAACTGGGACTTCGCTGCCAAGAACTTCGGGTAAACAGACAAAACAAGGCCTCTGATCGAGGCCTTGTCCTTGTGTGGCGGCGCTGCGCGCCGTCAGGAAAACCTTCAGCGCGCAGGCACCGGCAGGCCAGCCAGCTTCGCTCCGGGCTTGATCCCCTTGCGGGCGAACCAGCCGGTGTTCATCTCCAGCACGTAGCGCACCGGCTGGGCGGAGCAGTGCGAGTCCAGCGACTGCGGCTTCATCTCGGCGATGTTGGCGATGGTGCCGTCGTCGGCGACGAAGGCGATGGACAGCGGCAGCAGCGTGTTCTTCATCCAGAAGCACTGCTGGCCGGGCGCCTCGAACACGAACAGCATGCCCTCGTTCTGGGGCATCTCCTTGCGGAACATCAGCCCGGTCATGCGTTGCTGGTGCGTGGCCGCCACCTGGGCGTCGATCGCGTGCATGCCGGCGGTGAGCTTCACGCGCGGCAGGTTCATCTGGGGCTCGTCGGCATGGGCCGCGCCGGCCAGGGTGAAGGCGGCAAGGGCGAGGGCAAGGAACTTCTTCATGGCGCTATTGTGTCCGGGCGGAGAAGCCGCCCGGTGAAGGCCCGGCAAAGAGAAAGCCCCCGAAAGGGGGCTTTGCAGGAGGCCGAAGCAGCCGATTACGACTTCTTCTCTTCCTTCTTCACTTCCTTCTTGGCGGTGGCCTTCTTGGCGTCGGCCTTCTTGTCGGTCTTGGCGACAGCCTTCTCTTCCTTCTTGGCTTCGGCCTTGGCCGGGGCGGCCGGGGTGGCGGCGACGGCCGGGGTGGCGGCGGTGCCCGTGCCCGGCGCCGGCTTGGCCGGCGTGGCGGGGGTGGCTTGGGCGAACACTGCGGCGGAGAAGAGGCCGGCGACCAGGGTGGCCAGGAGCTTGTTCATGTTTCTTTCCTTGAGATCGATCATTTTTCGGAAACGTCCGGCGGACGCCGGACCTATCGGCAACGCGACAGTAGAGCTAACGGTTGACAGGGCGGCCGGCCGGGCCAGAAAAAGACGTTCCGGGTTGAGGACTAGAATTTCCCCATGGCCTACCAGCACATCAAGGTCCCCTCCCAGGGCCAGAAGATCACCGTCAACGCCGACATGTCGCTGAACGTGCCCGACGAGCCGATCATCCCGTACATCGAGGGCGACGGCACCGGCGTCGACATCACGCCGGTGATGCTCAAGGTGGTGGATGCTGCGGTGCAAAAGGCCTATGGCGGCAAGCGCAGGATCCACTGGATGGAGATGTTCGCCGGCGAGAAAGCCACCCGGGTCTACGGTCCCGACGTCTGGCTGCCGGACGAGACGCTGGCCGCCTCCCGCGAATACGTGGTGTCCATCAAGGGCCCGCTGACCACCCCGGTGGGCGGCGGCATCCGCTCGCTGAACGTGGCGCTGCGCCAGGAGCTGGACCTGTATGTCTGCCTGCGCCCCATCCAGTACTTCAAGGGCGTGCCGTCACCCCTGAAGGAGCCCGAGAAAACCAACATGGTGATCTTCCGGGAGAACTCCGAAGACATCTACGCCGGCATCGAATACGAGGCGAAGTCGGACAAGGCCAGGAAGGTCATCGACTTCCTGACCCGGGAGCTGGGCGTCAAGAAGATCCGCTTCCCGGACAGTTCCGCCATCGGCATCAAGCCGGTGTCCATCGAGGGCACCGAGCGCCTGGTGCGCAAGGCCTACCAGTACGCGATCGACAACGACAAGCCGTCGGTCACGCTGGTGCACAAGGGCAACATCATGAAGTTCACGGAAGGCGGTTTCCGTGACTGGGGCTACGACCTGGCCCGCAAGGAGTTCGGGGCGGTCGAGATCGACGGCGGCCCGTGGATGAAGTTCAGGAATCCGCGCACCGGCAAGGACATCGTGGTGAAGGACGCCATCGCGGACGCCTTCCTGCAGCAGATCCTGCTGCGTCCCGCGGAATACAGCGTGGTCGCCACGCTCAACCTCAACGGCGACTACATCTCCGACGCGCTGGCGGCGCAGGTCGGCGGCATCGGCATCGCCCCCGGCGCCAACCTGAGCGACTCGGTCGCCCAGTTCGAAGCCACCCACGGCACCGCGCCCAAGTACGCCGGCAAGGACTACGTGAATCCCGGCTCCGAGATCCTGTCGGCCGAGATGATGCTCAGGCACATGGGCTGGACGGAAGCGGCGGACAAGATCATCTCGTCGCTGGAGAAGTCCATCCTCTCCAAGAAGGTCACGTACGACTTCGCGCGGCTGATGGAGGGGGCGACGCAGGTCTCGTGCTCCGGTTTCGGCCAAGTGATGATCGAGAATATGTGACGATGGCGGGGTCGCTGGCGCGAACCCGCCCTGCGCCGACACGGCAACCCGTAGGGCGGGTTCGCGCAGCGACCCCGCCATGCCCCAACCAAGCCGCCTCCGGGCGGCTTTTTTGCGCGCTCCTTCCACAGCGTAAAATGCACCGCCGCATCGTGACGCCTGCCGTCCCCGACCAACCTTCCTGAGAGACACCCTTGGCTGCCGACCGTTCGAAGATCATCTACACGCTCACCGACGAAGCCCCGTACCTCGCGACGCATTCGTTCCTGCCCATCGTGCGCACCTTCGCAGCGGCGGCGGACATCGAAGTGCTCGAGAGCGACATTTCGGTGGCCCACCGCATCCTCGGGGAGTTCCCCGACTTCCTGACCGAGCAGCAGAAGGTGCCGAACACGCTGGCCGAGCTGGGCAAGAAGACGCTGCAGCCCGATGCCAACATCATCAAGCTGCCCAACATCAGCGCGTCGCAGAACCAGCTGGTGGGCGCCATCCGCGAACTGCGCGCCAAGGGCTTCATGGTTCCCGAGTACCCGGAGAACCCGAAGACCGACGAGGAAAAGGCGATCCGCGCGCGCTACTCCAAGGTGCTGGGCTCCGCGGTCAACCCGGTGCTGCGCGAAGGCAACTCCGACCGCCGCGCCCCCAAGGCGGTGAAGGAATTCGCCCGCAAGCACCCGCACAGCATGGCCGAGTGGAGCCCGGCGTCCCGCACCCACGTCTCGCACATGACGCACGGCGACTTCTACGCCAGCGAGAAGTCGCTGACGCTGGACAAGGCGCGCGACGTGAAGATGGAGTTGATCACCAAGTCGGGCAAGACCCAGGTGCTCAAGCCCAAGGTGGCGCTGCTCGAGGGCGAGATCATCGATTCGATGTTCATGAGCAAGAAGGCGCTGCTGGACTTCTACCAGCAGCAGATCGACGACGCCAAGAACACCGGCGTGATGTTCTCGCTGCACGTGAAGGCGACGATGATGAAGGTGTCGCACCCCATCGTCTTCGGCCACTGCGTGCGCACCTTCTACAAGGAGGCTTTCGCCAAGCACGGCAAGCTGTTCGACGAGCTGGGCGTGAACGTGAACAACGGCATGGCCAACCTGTACGACAAGCTCGCCACGCTGCCGCAGTCGCAGCGCGACGAGATCCAGCGCGACCTGCACGCCTGCCTGGAGAAGCGACCGGCGCTCGCCATGGTGGATTCGGCCAAGGGCATCACCAACTTCCATTCGCCCAACGACGTGATCGTCGACGCTTCCATGCCGGCGATGATCCGGGCCGGCGGCAAGATGTACGGCGCCGACGGCCGCCTGCACGAGGTGAAGGCGGTGATCCCCGAGTCCACCTTCGCCCGCATCTACCAGGAGATCATCAACTTCTGCAAGTGGCACGGCAACTTCGACCCGAAGACGATGGGCACGGTGCCCAACGTCGGCCTGATGGCGCAGCAGGCCGAGGAATACGGCTCGCACGACAAGACCTTCGAGATCCCCGAGGACGGCGTCGCCAACATCACCGACCTGGCCACCGGCGAGGTGCTGCTGTCGCAGGACGTGGAGCAGGGCGACATCTGGCGCATGTGCCAGACCAAGGACGCCGCCATCCGCGACTGGGTCAAGCTGGCCGTCACGCGGGCCCGCAACTCCGGCATGCCCGCCGTGTTCTGGCTGGACAACTACCGCCCGCACGAGTCGGAGCTGCGCAAGAAGGTCGCGAAGTACCTGAAGGAGCACGACACCACCGGCCTGGACATCCAGGTGATGAGCCAGACGCGCGCCATGCGCTTCACGCTGGAGCGCGTCATGCGCGGCCAGGACACCATCAGCGTCACCGGCAACATCCTGCGCGACTACCTCACCGACCTGTTCCCGATCATGGAGCTGGGCACCAGCGCCAAGATGCTGTCGATCGTGCCGCTCATGGCGGGCGGCGGCATGTACGAAACGGGCGCCGGCGGCTCCGCGCCCAAGCACGTGCAGCAGCTGGTGGAGGAGAACCACCTGCGCTGGGATTCGCTGGGCGAATTCCTCGCGCTGGCCGTGAGCCTGGAGGACGAGGCCATCAAGACCGGCAACAAGAAGGCGAAGATCGTGGCCGACGCGCTGGACGCCGCCACCGGCAAGCTGCTCGAGAACAACAAGAGCCCGTCGCCCAAGACGGGGCAGCTCGACAACCGCGGCAGCCAGTTCTACCTGACGCTCTATTGGGCGCAGGCGCTGGCGGCGCAGACCGAGGACGCCGGCCTGGCCAAGCGCTTCGCGCCGCTGGCCAAGGCGCTGGCCGACAACGAGAAGAAGATCGTCGAGGAGCTCAACGCCGTGCAGGGCAAGCCGGTGGATGTCGGCGGCTACTACTTCCCGGACCGCGACAAGGTGACCGCGGTGATGCGGCCCAGCCAGACGTTCAACGACGCATTGGCGGCTTTCCAGGGCTGAGTACCGGAAACTGCCAAGAAGGCCCCGCTCGCGGGGCCTTTTTTCGTCGTGCGGAGGTTTGCGGAGTCGGCCGGCGGCTTCGTAGGCGGGGTTCGGCGATCAGGCGACCCCGGCATGCATGGCCTTAAGTTGTTTGCTTAGTCCATTGAGCAGATGCCGCCGCCTGGTAGCTCGACTAGAGTGACCCAGGAACAGGGGGCACAGATGGCGATTTACACAGGGACGGCGGGCGACGACTCGCTGGTAGGCAGCACGGGCGACGATGAGCTGAACGGGCTGGAAGGCAACGACACCGTTCGGGGAGGCTCGGGCAACGACACGCTGCACGGGTGGTTCTGGGCGGCTACCGCGCCGACTACGACGTCAGCTGGAACGCCACCGCCAAGACCTACACCCTGGTGCACCGCGCCAGCGGCTTCACCACGACCACCAAGGCCGTGGAGCAGTTCCAGTTCAGCGCCGAGTACTGGGGCTCTTCATACGACTGGGGCAACCTGATCCCGGACGCGACGGCGGGCGACGGCTACCGCCTCATCGGCACCGCGGACAACAACCTGCTGGAGGGCAGCGCCGGCTTCGACTACCTCAGTGGCGGCGAGGGCGACGACATCCTCAACGGCTTCCAGCAGAACGACTCGCTGTACGGCGGCGGCGGCAAGGTGGTTCTGGGCGGCTACCGCGCCGACTACGACGTCAGCTGGAACGCCACCGCCAAGACCTACACCCTGGTGCACCGCGCCAGCGGCTTCACCACGACGGCCAAGGCGGTCGAGGAGTTCGGATTCGGTGACGGAACCTGGAACGCGGGCGACCTGCTGGCGGCGGGGCCGGTCGGCGTCGCCGCCGCAGCGCCGCAGGACAGCCTGTTCGCCATCTGACGGGACGCCGGGGTCGCCTGCGGCGAACCCGGCCTACGGGATGACCGGTGCCCCGACCCTCACGAGAAGGCCCCCAGAAGGCCAAAAAGCCGCCCGTGGGCGGCTTTTTACTGTCGCCCAGGGGCTCAGGGCTTGGGTGCGTGCTCGCCGCTGCCGTGGCCGCCTGCCGCATGGAACTGCGGCGCCCGCACCTTCGGCTGGCGCGGCGGACGCTCCACGCCGCCGCCGTCGGGCTCGATGAACCCGAAGCCCTTGGCATCGTTGAACCATTTGACTGTGCCGGTCGCCATGCTGCGCGCCCCCGTTTATTGTTCCCTCAACTGCGCGCGAGTGTCGTGCAACGACGCTCAGCTGTCAATATTTTCACTTAGTGCACCGCAAGTGCGCGTCAGCAAACGATTCTTCCCCCGCGGCCCGGATTTCTCCGGTGAAAAGCGGGCATCGGATGGGCTTGTCGCTTGAATGTGACGGGAGTGCCACCAATTCACCTTGGGTCGGCAGGCAGCAGTGCCGGTCGATAGAATGATTTTCATGGCCAGCAAGACACCCCTTCCGCCCCCGGCCGGTCCCGCGAGCCGGCCGTCGGACGACAGCGGCGATTCGGTGGTCGCGGAGCGGAAAACCCAGAAGACCAAGCCCCCGCAGATGTACCAGGTCGTCATGTTGAACGACGACTACACGCCCATGGAGTTCGTGGTGGTGGTGATCCAGGAATTCTTCAACAAGGACAGGGAGACGGCTACGCAGATCATGCTGAAGATCCACCTGGACGGAAAAGCCATTTGCGGGGTCTATTCCCGCGACGTCGCGGGGACGAAGGTCCAGCAGGTGCAGGAGGCTGCCCGCCAGGCGGGGCATCCCTTGCAGTGTGTGAGTGAACCGGTGGAGTGATCCGGCACTCAGAGAAGGAACGGAACAGTTTTGACCGATAGGCAGAAGGAAATCTCATGATTGCCCAGGAATTGGAAGTCAGCCTCCACATGGCCTTCGTGGAAGCGCGTCAGCAGCGCCACGAGTTCATCACCGTGGAGCATCTCTTGCTGGCCCTGCTGGACAATCCCAGCGCGGCCGAGGTGCTGCGTGCCTGCAGCGCCAACATCGACGACCTGCGCAAGTCGCTGGCCAACTTCATCAAGGACAACACGCCCCAGGTCGCGGGCACGGACGACGTGGACACCCAGCCGACGCTGGGCTTCCAGCGCGTCATCCAGCGCGCGATCATGCACGTATCTTCGGCGAGAAGGATTCGCACGCCGTGTACTACCTGCACCAGCAGGGCGTGACGCGGCTGGACGTGGTGAACTACATCGCCCACGGCATCAAGAAGAGCGACCCGCCGGAGCCCACCAAGGGCGGCGAGAATGCCTCGTCCGAAGAGGGCGAAGGCGGCGAGAAGAACGAGAAGGCCTCGCCGCTGGAGCAGTTCACGCTCAACCTGAACCAGGCGGCCAAGGACGGCAAGATCGATCCGCTGATCGGCCGCGAGTACGAGGTCGAGCGCGTGATCCAGATCCTGTGCCGCCGCCGCAAGAACAACCCGCTGCTGGTGGGTGAAGCCGGCGTGGGCAAGACGGCCATCGCCGAAGGCCTGGCCTGGCGCATCGTGCAGAAGGACGTGCCCGAGATCCTGGCGGACTCGCAGGTGTACTCCCTCGACATGGGCGCGCTGCTGGCCGGCACCAAGTACCGCGGCGACTTCGAGCAACGCCTCAAGGGCGTGCTGCGCTCGCTGAAGGACAAGCCCAACGCCATCCTGTTCATCGACGAGATCCACACGCTGATCGGCGCCGGTGCGGCCTCGGGCGGCACGCTGGACGCGTCCAACCTGCTCAAGCCGGCGCTTTCCAGCGGCGCGCTCAAGTGCATCGGCGCGACCACGTTCACCGAATACCGCGGCATCTTCGAGAAGGACGCGGCGCTGTCGCGGCGCTTCCAGAAGGTCGACGTGGTCGAGCCGAGCGTGGAGCAGACCATCGAGATCCTCAAGGGCCTCAAGAGCCGCTTCGAGGAGCACCACAGCGTGAAGTACGCCGCCGGCGCGCTGCAGGCGGCCGCCGAACTGTCGGCCAAGTACATCAACGACCGCCACCTGCCGGACAAGGCGATCGACGTGATCGACGAGGCCGGCGCGGCCCAGCGCATCCTGCCGGTGGGCAAGCGCAAGAAGACCATCTCCAAGGCGGAAGTCGAGGAGATCGTGGCGAAGATCGCGCGCATCCCGCCCGCGTCGGTGTCCAACGACGACCGCGGCAAGCTCCAGACCCTGGAGCGCGACCTGAAGTCGGTGGTGTTCGGCCAGGACAAGGCGCTCGAAGTGCTGGCGGCCTCGGTGAAGATGGCGCGCAGCGGCCTGGGCCGCGGCGACAAGCCGATCGGCTCCTTCCTGTTCTCCGGCCCCACGGGCGTCGGCAAGACGGAAGCCGCCAAGCAGCTGGCCTACATCATGGGCATCGAGCTGATCCGCTTCGACATGTCCGAG
>JAJTCN010000056.1 GCA_021323335.1 Ramlibacter sp. | reverse complement strand
GTCCCCGAGGGACGCGCGCCCTTCGCTCAAACGCAGCAGCGGCCCCATCAACTCCGTGCGCAGCGGATTCGGATTCGCATCGATCTCCAGGATGCCGTCCCCGCCCGCCGCCGCCAGCACGTGCGCGGAGGCCAGCAGGCCCACGCCGCCACCCAGGTAGTGCGGGCAGTAGCGCAGGCCGGCCTCCATGCCCCGCTGCACGGCCGGCCAGCAACCGGAGATGCCGCCCCACTTGGCCAGGTCCGGCTGCAGGACGGAGAAGGTGCGCGAATCGATCGCCACCTCGAAACCCTCGTGGCCCACCACGTTCTCGCCCGCCGCCAGCGGAATGCGCGTCTCGCGCGCGAGTTCGCGCCACTCGCGCCAGGGACGGTCGGCACGCAGCGGTTCCTCCAGCCAGCCCAGGTGGAACTCGGCCAGCGCGGGCACCGTCGCGCGGGCTTCATCGAGCGTCCAGCCCTGGTTGGCATCCACCATCAGCGGCGCGGCCGGGCCGAGCAGGGCGCGCAGCGCGCGCAGGTTCTCCAGGTCGCGGTCCTTGCCGAAACCGATCTTGAGCTTGAAGGCGCGATAGCCCTCGTCGCGCTTGGCGGCGACGATGTCCTGCGGCCGGTCCGGATTGATGCCGCTGGCGTAGGCCACGACTTCATCGCTCGCCCCGCCGAGGTAGCGCCACAGCGGCTGGCCGGCTCGCCGCGCGCACAGGTCCCACAACGCGAGGTCGATGCCGGCGATCACCTGCGCCATCGGGCCGTGCTCGCCGGACTGGATGGCCAGCACCGCGGTGCGCGCGCTCAGCCACTCGAAGGCTTCAGCCGGTCCATCGAAAGCCCTGCTCGTGGCCAGCGGCGCGAACACCGTTTCCAGCAGCCGGGCCCGATGCTCCGCGCCGCAGGAGGGAAAGTTGCACCAGATCTCGCCCCAGCCGACGGCGCCGTCCGCGTCCTCGACGCGCACGAACACGGCGGGCCGGTCGTGCATCGTGCCGAAGGAGGTGCGCACCGGCGTGGCGATGGGACAGCGGAACACGAAGGCTTCGACGCGCGCGGGCCGCAGCGGCGCGGCGGGGAGCGGGGCAAGGGTCACGGCTTGAGGTCCATTTCCAGTCGGATGGCGTCGCCCCGGTAGGTGACGTCCGCCAGGTAGATCACGGTGCCCGCGGCATCCTTGAAGATGCGGCGCACCTCGGCGACGGGCGCGTTCACCGGCAGTTCCAGCAAGCGCGCCACTTCCATGTCGGCGCTGGAGATCGTCAGCACCTGGTGCGCCGCGGCGATGCGCACGCCCTTCATGGCCTTGAGCAGCGGGATCACCGTCTTCTTGCGGAAGGCCTGGGGCGACTGGCGGAAGATGCGCTCGTCGAGGTAGATGTTGATGACGCAGTACGGCTTGCCGTCGCGCAGGTGCACGCGGCGCATGAAGGCGTAGCGATCGGCGGCAATGCCTTCGCCAACGCCCAGCGGCGGCGAACCCACCGACTCGTCGATGTTGACGATGCGCGGCTGGGTGTCCTCGTACAGCCGGGCCAGTTCGTCGAGCGTGGTCACCACGGTGATGATGCGTTCGCGGCTGGGGGAGCCGGTCACGAAGGTGCCGCGGCCCTGCTGCGGCGACAGCAGCCCTTCGCGCGCGAGCAGGTCGACCGCCTGGCGCACCGTCACGCGCGCCACGCCGAACTCCGCCATCAGCTCCTCCAGCGACGGCAGCCGGTGGCCGCGCGGCCACGTGCCGCGCACGACGCGCTGGCGCATCACGTCGGCCAGCTGCGCGTAGCGCGGCATCGGGCCGGCGAGGATGCGCGCGGCGCCTTCGACCGCGCGGGACGAAGGGGTCATGCTAGGGAAAGAACGGAGGTGGGCACGGATGGCGAATGGTACTATCAATAGGACCTTAGGCAGAACTAGTGATAACCATAGATCGATTTCGAATGAGCGGCGCCCTCGGGCGCGTGGCGCTGCTCGCCGCGCCCTGGCTGCTCATCCTGCTGGTCTGGTACGGCATCCGTGCCAGCGGCCTGATCAACCCGGCGCTCGTGCCGGCGCCGCACGCCGTGTTCGTGAAGTTCCTCGAACTCTCGAAAGGCCGCCTGGGGATGGACGTGCTGATGTCCACGCAGCGCGTCTTCCTGGGCGTGACGCTCGGTGTCGCGCTCGCGGTGCCCGTCGGCTTCTGCCTCGGCTGGTACAAGGGCCTGCGCGGTTTCATGGACCCCGTGATCAACTTCTTCCGCGCGCTGCCGCCCATCGCGCTGATCCCGCTGGTGATCGTGTACTTCGGCATCGGCGAGGCGGCCAAGACCATCATCCTGTTCTACGCGTCGTTCTTCGCCGGCGTGATCGTGATGTACGAAGGCATCGCGCAGATCAGCCCGATCTTCATCAAGGTGGCGCGCACGCTTGGCGCCTCCGATTTCGAGATCTTCCGCAAGGTGATCATCCCCCTGACCATCCCGCACATCCTCACCGCGATCCGCGTCGCGCTGGGCGTGGCCTGGGCGACGCTCGTCGCCTCCGAGCTGATCGCGGCGCAGCAGGGCCTGGGGGCGCTGATCCAGGACGCCTCGGCCTTCTTCCAGCTCGACACCATCTACGTCGGCATCATCTGCATCGGCTTCATCGCGCTGTTGATGGACCTGGCGTTGCGCGCGGCCACCCGCCGCATGGTGGCCTGGCAGGACCGCATCGCATGAACTCGCCGGTACGCATTTCCTTCGACCGCGTCTCGGTCGACTTCCCAACCAGCCACGGCCCGATGCGCGTGCTGGACGACGTCTCCTTCGACATCCGCAACGGCGAGTTCGTCTCCATCATCGGCCCGTCGGGCTGCGGCAAGACGACGATGATGAACATCGTCGGCGGCTTCGTCGAGCCGACGCAGGGCCAGGTGCTGCTGGACGGGCAGCCGGTGCGCGCACCCGGGCCCGACCGCGGCGTGATCTTCCAGGAGTACGGCGTCTTCCCCTGGCTCACGGTGCGGCAGAACATCGAGTTCGGCCTGAAGCTCGGCGCCAGCAAGGTGGATGCGGCGCAGCGCGAAGAGACCGTGGCGCGCTACATGAAGCTGATGGGGCTGTCGGACTTCGCCAACCATTTCCCCAAGCACCTCTCCGGCGGCATGCGCCAGCGCCTGGCGATCGCCCGCGCCTACGCGGTGAAGCCGGAGTTCCTGCTGATGGACGAGCCCTTCGGCGCGCTGGACGCGCAGACGCGCTCGGCCATGCAGGACCTGCTGCTGCAGGTGCTGCAGAACGAGGGCAAGACGGTCATGCTGATCACGCACTCGGTGGAGGAGGCGATCTACCTGTCCTCCCGCATCGTCGTGGTGACGGCGCGGCCGGCGCGCATCCGCACCATCATCGACGTGCCCTTCGGCTACCCGCGTGCCGAGGACGTGCACGAGGACCCGCGCTTCGGCGAGCTGCGCGCGCACATCCGCGACCTCGTCATGCAGGAATACGCCGCGCAGGCCCGCCAGGCCGTGCGCATGTCCGACTGACCGCTTTCCGCTCCCACCCACATCCACAGGAGACTCACCATGGCCATCCAACGCCGGCAACTCATCCAAGCGGCCGCCGCCGCATCCCTGGGCGCCGCCGCGCTGCCCACCTTCGCGCAGGCGCGCACCAAGGTGAAGGTGGGTTACCTGCACACGCCCGCGGTGGACGGCCACATCTTCGTCGGCCAGCAGATCGGCAGCTTCGCCAAGCAGGGCCTGGAGCTCGAGCTGGTCAAGTTCAACACCGGGCTGGAGCTGTTCCAGGCCATGATCGGCGGCAGCCTCGACATGCTGGCCACCGGCGCCGTGCTGTCCAACTTCCCGGCGCGCGGACAGGGCAAGGCCTTCCTGATGAACAACATCGAGTACGCCACGGCGCAGCTGTGGGTGCGCGAGGACTCCGGCATCAAGACACTGGCGGACCTCAAGGGCAAGCAGGTGTCCACGACCACCGGCACCACGGCGCACGTGTTCCTGGACCGCGCCCTGCGCACCAACAACATCGACCCGAAGGACGTGAAAGTCGTGAACCAGCGGATGCCGGAGGCGGTCAGCTCGTTCATCTCCGGCGCGGTGCCGGCCGTGGCGCTGTGGGTGCCCTTCGACTCGGTCATCAAGAAGCAGCTGCCCGGCGCGCGCCGCCTGATCGATGCATCCGCCTTCTTCCCGCAGGCCGCCATCATGGGCGGCTGGGCCGCGGGCAACGAGTACTACGCCAAGAACCCGGCTGTCATCCGCAAGGTGATCGCGGGCTGGGCCGATGCCAATGCGCTGATCTCCGGCAAGCCGGACGAAGCCGCCGAGATGCTGCAGAAGACGCAGTACACCGACGTGCCGCTGCCCGACTTCAAGGAGCAGTTCAAGGCGTCCAAGTACTACACCAACGCCGAGTGGCGCAAGAACTACCAGGACGGCACGGTCACCAAGTGGCTGCAGCAGGTGACGGACTTCTTCGTCGACGCCGGCAACATCCAGAACCCGGTGAAGGCGCAGGACTACTTCGACCCGAAGCCCTTCCTGGAGACGGTCAAGGCATGAGTGGAGCGGCCGGCTACGACCACGTCATCATCGGCGCGGGGTCGGCCGGCTGCGTGCTGGCCAACCGGCTGAGCGCGGACCCGGCCTGCCGGGTGCTGCTGCTGGAGGCGGGGGGCGACGTCGGCCACTTCTGGCTGCGCCTGCCCATCGGCTATTTCCGCAGCATCTACGACCCGCGCTTTTCCCGGCAATTCCCGCTGGAGCCGCAGCAGGCGACGGGCAACCGGCCGATCTCCTGGCCGCGCGGCAAGGGCCTGGGCGGCTCCAGCCTCATCAACGGGCTGCTGTACATCCGCGGCCAGCACGCCGACTTCGACGGCTGGGCCCGCATGGGCGCCTCGGGCTGGAGCTACCGCGAGGTGCTGCCGTACTTCCGCAAGTCGGAGCGCTACGAAGGCGGCGAGAGCGAATACCACGGCGGCTCCGGCGAGTTGTGCGTCTCGGACCTGCGCAACGACCATCCTTATTGCAAGGCGTGGATCCAGGCGGGGCTGGAGGCCGGGCATGGCGCCAATCCCGATTTCAACGGCGCGCAGGCCGGCGGCCTGGGCGCCTACCAGCTCACGCTGCGCGGCCACTGGCGCTGCGATGCGGCCACGGCGTTCCTCGCACCGGCGCGCGCGCGTCCCAACCTCACCGTGCGCACCGGCGTCCATGTGACGCGCATCCTCATCGAGCAGGGCCGCGCAGTCGGCGTCGAGTGGCTGGAGCACGGCGAACGGCGCAGCGCGCGGGCCGATGGCGAGGTGCTGCTGGCCGCCGGTGCGCTGCAGTCGCCGCAGGTGCTGCAGCTCTCCGGCGTCGGGCCGGCGGACCTGCTGCGCCAGCACGGCCTGCCGGTGCACGTGGATGCGCCCGAGGTCGGCGCCAACCTGCAGGACCATTACCAGGCCCGCGTCATCCTCAAGCTGAAGAAGCGCATGTCGCTGAACGACCAGGTGCGCAACCCGTTGTCGCTGGCGGCGATGGGCGCGCAGTGGCTGTTCCAGCAGCGCGGCCCGCTCACCGTGGGCGCGGGGCAGGTGGGCGGCATGGTGTGCAGCGAGCATGCGGAGGGCGGCCGGCCCGACGTGCTGCTCAACGTGATGCCGCTGTCGGTGGACAAGCCCGGCGATCCGCTGCACACCTTCTCGGGCTTCTCCGCCTCGGCCACGCAGTGCCGGCCGCTGTCCCGCGGCACGGTGCAGATCCGGTCCACCGATCCGCTGGCGCTGCCGCGCATCGTGTCCAACTACCTCACGCATCCGCACGATGCGAAGGTGCTGGTGTCGGGCCTGAAGATCCTGCGCGACATCTACAACCAGCCGTCCTTCCGCGATCTCGTCACGGGGGAGGAATACCTGCCGGGGAATGCGGTCCGCAGCGATGCGGAGCTGGAGCAGTTCGCGCGGAACAAGGGCGGCACGGTGTTCCACGCCACCGGAACCTGCCGCATGGGCGGCGACGAGCGCTCGGTGGTCGATGCGCAGTTGCGCGTGCGCGGGGTGGAGCGGCTGCGGGTGATCGATGCGTCGGTGATGCCCACGATGGTGTCGACCAACACCAATGCGGCCGCCATCATGATCGGCGAGAAGGGCGCGGCGCTGGTGCAGGCGGGCTAACTGTCATCCCCGCGGAGGCGGGGATCCAGGGCGTCCATCTTCCTTCCTGCCTCGGAACCGGAGGAACTTCAAGTCGATTGTGGGTCGTCCGCCTTGGCGGGCAACCGCGAATGGACCTGCGCCGAATACCCCCCTTCACCGGCCCTGGATGCGTTCCAGCGTGCTGCTGAATACCGGGAGCCCTGGATCCCCGCCTTCGCGGGGATGACGGCTCGGGTCCGTCGCTGCATAAATCAAACGGATGCTCTGGGTTCCCGCTCCCGTCTGCGCGGGGGCAGGCTGCGCCGGAATGACGTCTTGCGCGCCAGTCCGGATGCCGTCGGATGACGGCTAGCCAATCTCCGCGATCAGCTCGATCTCCACGCACGCACCCTGCGGGATCTGCGCGACGCCGAAGGCGCTGCGGGCATGCGCGCCCTTGTCGCCGAACACCTGGCCCAGCAGCTCGCTGGCGCCGTTGGTGACGAGGTGCTGCTCGGTGAAGTCGGGCGTGGAATTCACCAGGCTCATCACCTTCACGATCCGCTTGACCTTGTTCAGGTCGCCGACGGCCGCATGCAGCGTGCCCATCAGGTCGATGGCGATCGCGCGGGCCGCCAGCTTGCCTTCCTCGGTCTGGATGTTCTTGCCGAGCTGGCCGACCCAGGCCTTGCCTTCCTTCTTGGCGATGTGGCCGGAGAGGAAGACCAGGTTGCCGGTGCGCACGAACGGCACGTAGGCCGCGGCGGGCGTGGCCACCGGCGGCAGGGTGATGTTGAGTTCCTTCAGCTTGTCGTAGACGCTCATGTCGTTCTCCTGTGACCGGTCATTCTGTCATTGCCGGCGCAGCCGCGGTCATTCCGTCATTCTCGGCCGGCGTCACCGTCACCGCCACCCGCAGCCGGTGATTCGCCCCGCCATGGATCACGCCGCGCATCGGCGAGACGTCGGAGTAATCGCGCCCGATCGCCAGCGTCACGTAGTCTTCGCCTGCGGGCCGGTCGTTGGTCGGATCCAGGTCCAGCCACTCGCCCGGCTTGCCGGGCGCCGGCAGGTACACCGCGGCCCAGGCATGCGAGGCATCGCTGCCCACCAGCCGCGGCTTGCCTTCGGGTGGGTGGGTGAGCAGGTAGCCGCTGACGTAGCGCGCCGGCAGCCCCAGGCTGCGCAGGCAGCCCAGCATCACGTGCGCCAGGTCCTGGCAGACGCCCTTGCGCAACGCCAGCGCTTCCAGCGCCGGCGTGTTGACGTCCGTGGCGGTGGTTTCGTATTCAAAGTCTTCGTAGATGCGGTGCATCAGCTCGCGCGCCGCCTCCGCCAGCGGCCGGCCTGCCGGGAAACTCGGAAGGGCGTAGTCGGCGAAGGCCTTGTCGCGCGGCACGTAGGGCGAGGCAAACGCGAACTCGCTGGCCGGGTCGTAATGCGTGCGGCGGTGGTAGCGGATGCGTTCCACCACGTCGTCCCACGGCAGGCTGGTGGCGGGTTCCGGCACGGCCGTGGTGGACACCAGGCTCTCCGCCGTCACGCGCAGCGCTTCGTGGCTGAATTGCAGGCTGAAGAAGGTGCGCGTGTTGCCGTAGACATCCACGGTCTCGTTGTGCCGCGCCGGCTCCGGGTCGATCGCCAGCCGATGGTTCAGCAGCTGCTGCCGCGCGTTGTGCGCGGGCTTCAGGTGCACCATGTGCTGCGCCGTGCGCACCGCGGGAACGTAGCGGTACGAGGTCTCGTGCAGCACGTGCAGCAGCATGTCAGGCCCCGACGCTGTAGCGGCCGTCGCCGGAATGCGCGAAGTAGCGCGCGGTGAGGTCGTCCGAGAGGCGATAGGACGCATCCACGCATTGCTGCAGCACCTCCAGCAGCGCCGCATGCTGCCCCTGGGCATCGCGGACACACAGCGCCTCCAGCGTCCAGCCTTTGGGGTCCGGCACCGGCATCGCCATGATGGGCACCACGCCCTGGCGCGACCCGGCCAGCTTGGCCAGCCGGTTGCGCAGCGTCTGCGCCACCCAGCCCAGCGAGCGCGGGTTGTCGCCGTCCAGCACCAGCAGGTCCAGCAGGGCCGGGATGTCGTGCCGCTGCTGGTACTGGGCATGGAAGGTGATGGTGCTGTCGAACAGGGCCACCACCGCCTCGAAGCCGCCTTCGTCGTGCACGGCGCCGCTCTCGAAGGCGCTGGCCAGCGCCTGCGCGAGGAAGCCCAGGCGCTCCAGGTGGCGCCCGGTGGACAGCAGCCGCCAGCCGTCGTCCCGCGTCATGCGGTCGGTCTGCGCGCCCGTCATCGCCGCCGTGTGTCCGGACAGCGTTTCCAGTACCCGGAGGGTTTCCACCGCGGAGTAGTCGCCGTCGGCCTGGGCGTCCGCGCATCCTTGCGTGAAAGTCCGTTCGGCTTCGACGATCAGGTTCCACTGTTCCTGCGACAGGCGCTCGCGCACCGCGCCGGCCGCGGAGCGCACCGCCGCCAGGTTGAAGCCGACGCTGTGCGACTCGTCGCCGTCGCACAGGCCCGCGATCAGGGACCGCTCGAAGACGCGCCGCGCCTGCGTGGCGGCCGGGACCGCCGGCAGCACCAGCGCGTTGGCGACGGCCACGTCGGTCAGCCATGCCATCAGCGGTTGCGAGGACTGGTCCTCGCCGTTCAGGCTGGCGATGGCCAGGCGCGCCAGCCGCGCGGTGTTTTCCGTGCGCTCGGTGTAGCGGCCCAGCCAGAACAGGTTTTCGGCCGCCCGGCTGGTCACCGTCCGATTGCGATGCGGCGTGTCGACCGAGGGGTGTTCGTGGTGCAGCAGGCTGGTGCGGTCGACCTCGCCTTCGGTCTGCACCCACGTGTCGGCGCTGCTGCCGCCCCGCTGCATCGAGGCGATGTCGAGCTCGCCGCCGGCCAGCCGCGTCAGGCCGCCGGGCAGCACGCGCCAGCCCTGCGCGCCGTCCGACACGGCGAACACGCGTAGCAGGAAGGAGCGCGGCAGGATCCGGTCGCCCGAAGGAGCGGTGCGCCAGGTCGGCATCTGTCCGAGCGGCAGGTAGGCCTGCACGGTGTGCTGGTCGGGCTCGCGCATGATGCGGCCGGCCCATTCGTCCTGCTGCCGGCGCGACAGCGTCTTGCCCAGCACCGCGCCGGCCAGGGCGTCGGAGTAGGTCGGCTTGATCACGCAGTTGCCCAGTTGCGGCAGCACCGACAGCATGGCCGCGCGTTCGCCGCACCACCACGTGGGCAGCGCCGGCAGCTTGAGTTCCTCGCCCAGCAGCTTGCGGCTCAGGGCCGGCAGGAAGCCGAGCAGGCCGGTCGATTCCAGGAAGCCGCTGCCCGGTGCGTTGGCCACCATCACGTTGCCGGCCCGCACGGCCTGGAGCAGGCCCGGCACGCCCAGGCGCGAATCGGAACGCAGCTCCAGCGAATCCAGGAACTCGTCGTCGAGACGCTTCAGCACGCCGTGCACGCGCTCCAGGCCCTTGAGCGTCTTCAGGTACAGGCGCTCGTCGCGCACCGTGAGGTCGCTGCCTTCGACCAGGGTCAGGCCCAGGTAGCGCGCGAGGTAAGCGTGCTCGAAGTAGGTCTCGTTGTATGGGCCCGGCGTCAGCAGCACGATGCGCGGTTCGTCGGCCGCCGCCGGGCACATCGCGCTCATGCTCTCCAGCAGCGCGCGGTACGTCGCGGCGAGGCGCTGCACGTTGAGGTCGCGGAAGGCCGAGGGGAACAGGCGCGAGATGATCAGCCGGTTCTCCAGCAGGTAGCCCAGGCCCGACGGCGCCTGCGTGCGCTGCGACACCACCCACCAGGCGCCTTCCGGGTCGCGTGCCAGGTCGAAGGCCGCGATGTGCAGCCGGCGGCCGCCGGCCGGCCGCACGCCGTGCATGGCGCGCAGGTAGCCGGGATGACCCTGCACCAGCGCCGGCGGCAGCAGGTTGGCCGCCAGCAGCTCCTGCTTGCCGTAGACGTCGTCGAGGATGCGTTCGAGCAGTTCCACCCGTTGCAGCACGCCGGCTTCGATCTGCTGCCAGCACTGCGGCGTCAGCAGCAGCGGGAACAGGTCCAGCGACCAGGGCCGCTGCGGGCCGCCCTGGTCGGCATAGACGTTGTAGGTGATGCCGTTGTCGCGCACCTGCCGCTGCAGGTCCGTGGTGCGGCGGTTCAGGTCGTCGAAGCCTTCGCGGCCGACGTTCTCGAAGAAGCGCGACCACGCTGTCGTCGGCATGGCATGCGAGGCGACCAGCGTCGCGGGCGTCGAGTGCGGGTCGGTGGCGGGCGCGGAGACGCCGCCGCGCAGTTCATCGTAGTGGCCGGGCGCGGCCGGGGGCGCGAGGGCGGCCGCGAGCGCGGGCGGAGTTTCCTCCGCCTGGGCGCCGAACAGCGATTCGTTGGTGGAGTCCACGTCGGCCGATTGTCCCACCCCGGCTCAACGCGGGTCCATTCGCCTGTTGCACCCCGGCGACGCGGTCATCCCTTGCTACGACGCAGGTCCATCGTGAACGGGAATTCGCGGCTGCCCGGCACGTCGATGGTGGCGGGCGGCACCTCCAGCCGCCCGGGCGTGTGGCCCATGCGGAAGAAGCGCGCGAGGCGCCGGCTTTCCGCTTCGTACGCGTTGACCGGGAAGGTCGTGTAGTTGCGCCCGCCCGGGTGCGCGACGTGGTACTGGCAGCCCGCAATGGAGTGCTTCATCCACGTGTCGACCACGTCGAAGGTCAGCGGCGCGTGCACGCCGATGGTGGGATGCAGCGCGGAGGAGGGCTGCCAGGCGCGGTAGCGCACGCCCGCGACGAACTCGCCGGCGGTGCCGGTGGACTGCATCGGCAGGGCGCGGCCGTTGACCGTGACGACGTAGCGGCTCTGGTTCAGGCCGGTCACCTTGACCTCGATGCGTTCGAGCGAGGAGTCGACGTAGCGGACGGTGCCCCCGGTGGCGCCTTCCTCCCCCATCACGTGCCAGGGCTCCAGCGCATTGCGCAGCGTGAGCTCCATGCCCATCGCCTGCACCTCGCCCACCAGCGGGAAGCGGAACTCGAAGTGCGGCGCGAACCACGCATCGTCGAAGGCGAAGCCCGCCTGCCGCATCTCGGCGAGCACGTCCTTCATGTCCATCCAGACGAAGCTGGGCAACAGCCAGCGGTCGTGCAGCTCGGTGCCCCAGCGCGTCACCGGCGCCTGGTAGCCGTCCTTCCAGAAGCGCGCCACCAGCGCGCGCAGCAGCAACTGCTGGGCGATGCTCATGCGCGCGTGCGGCGGCATCTCGAAGGCGCGCAGCTCCAGCAGGCCGAGGCGGCCGGTGCTGCTGTCCGGCGAGTAGAGCTTGTCGATGCAGAACTCGCTGCGGTGCGTGTTGCCGGTCACGTCCACCAGGATGTTGCGCAGCGTGCGGTCCACGATCCAGGGCGGCATGGACCCGCCATGCACCTTGCGGCTGCGCGCGATCTCCTGCAGGGCGATCTCCAGCTCGTACAGCTGGTCGTTGCGGGCCTCGTCGACGCGCGGGGCCTGGCTGGTGGGGCCGATGAACAGGCCGCTGAACAGGTAGCTCAGGGCCGGGTGGTTGTGCCAGTAGAGGAGCAGGCTGGCCAGCAGTTCCGGCCGCCGCAGGAAGGGCGAGTCGGCCGGCGTGGCGCCGCCCAGCACGAAGTGGTTGCCGCCGCCGGTGCCGGTGTGGCGGCCGTCGGTCATGAACTTCTCGGCCGACAGGCGCGTCTCGAAGGCGGCCTGGTACAGGAACTCGGTGTGGTCCACCAGCTCGCGCCAGTTGTGCGCCGGGTGGATGTTGACCTCGATGACGCCGGGGTCGGGCGTCACCTGCAGCACCTTCAGGCGCGGGTCGCGCGGCGGCGGGTAGCCTTCCAGCACGATCTTGACGCCCAGGTCCGCGGCGGTCGCTTCGATGGCGGCGAGCAGCTCGAGGTATTCCTCCAGGTGCGCCAGCGGCGGCATGAACACGTACAGCGCGCCGCTCTTGCCGCCGTGCTCGCGTTCGGCCTTCGGCCCGTTGGCACGCTGCGGGTCGCGCACTTCCACGCACAGCGCCGTGCGCGTGACCCAGTGCGCGGACTCGAAGCGGTCGGGCTCGCGCACGGTTTCGCCGGCCGCGCGGCCGGTGTCCATGCCGGCGCCCCTGCCGGCACTGCGGCCGGTGGGAGCAACGTCGTCCCCGTGCCGGTCCTGGAACGCGCGCGGCGCTTCGCCCGGCATGCTGGCGGGTCCCTGTTCGTAGCGCCCGCGCAGGGCGTCGTAGGCGGGCAGGGCACCCGCGGGCGCCATCGGATCCCGCTCGACCAGGTACGGATAGTCCGACTTGCCCACCCAGGGCAGGCTCTCCAGCGGCAGCCGGTAACCCATGGGCGAGTCACCGGGAATCAGGTACATGCGGTCGTCGCGGAAAAACCAGGGGCCGGTGGTCCAGACGGAACCGCGCAGCGCGGGGCTCTTGCTCTCGACCGGCGCGACCGGCAGCACGTAGCCGACCACCGCGTCCAGCTTCTGCTCGAAGACGCGGCGCAGGCGGGTGCGCTCCAGTTCGTCGTCCAGCCGGGTGTCGAAGGGGTCCACGTTCACCGGCAGCTTGCGCTCGCGCCACAGGTAATAGAAGACGTCCTCGTAGCCGGGCTGGATGAACTGGTCGGTGATGCCGAGACGGCCGGCCAGCCGCTGGATGAAGCGGCGCGCGTCCTCCGCGGTGTAGCGGGTCGGCTCGCGCTCGTCGGCGAACAGCGCCGGGTCGTTCCAGCAAGGCTGGCCGTCGGCGCGCCAGCAGATCGACAGCGCCCAGCGCGGGAGTTGCTCGCCGGGGTACCACTTGCCCTGGCCGAAGTGCAGGAAGCCGCCCTTGCCGTATTCGTCGCGCAGCTTGTGCACCAGCTCGGTGGCGAAGCCGCGCTTGGTGGGCCCGAGCGCGTCGGTGTTCCATTCGGCCGCGTCGCGGTCTTCCACCGCCACGAAGGTGGGCTCGCCGCCCATGGTGAGGCGCACGTCGCCCGCCTGCAATTGCCGGTCCACCGCGTCGCCCAGCGCCAGCACCTCCTGCCACTGCTCCTCGGTGTAGGGCTTGGTCACGCGCGGCGATTCGTAGATGCGCGTCACCTGCATGTGGTGGCTGAACTCCACCTCGGCCTCGTCCATCAGGCCTTCGATGGGCGCGGCGCCCGAGGGCTGCGGCGTGCAGGCCAGCGGTATGTGGCCTTCGCCGGCCAGCAGGCCCGAAGTCGGGTCCAGCCCGATCCAGCCGGCGCCCGGGAGGTACACCTCGCACCACGCGTGCAGGTCGGTGAAGTCCACTTCGGTGCCGCTCGGACCGTCGAGCGCCTTGACGTCGGACTTCAGCTGGATCAGGTAGCCCGAGACGAAGCGGGCCGCCAGGCCCAGGCGGCGTAGCAGCTGCACCAGCAGCCAGCCCGAGTCGCGGCACGAGCCGCTGGCGTTCTCCAGCGTCTGCTCCGGCGTCTGCACGCCCGGCTCCATGCGGATCAGGTAGCGGACGTCGCCCTGCACCCGCTGGTTGAGGGCGACCAGGAAGTCGATGGTGGCGCGCGGCGTGCGGTCCACCTTCTGCAGGTACTGCTTGACCAGCGGCGTCAGCGGCTCGCAGGCGAGGTAGGGCGCCAGCTCCTGCGCGACCTCCGGCGTGTATTCGAAGGGGAACTTGTCGGCGCTCGGCTCCAGGAAGAAGTCGAAGGGGTTGTAGACGGCCATCTCGACGACCAGGTCCACCGTCACCTTGAACTCGGTCGTCTTCTCCGGAAACACCAGCCGCGCCTGGAAGTTCGCGAACGGGTCCTGCTGCCAGTTGATGAAGTGGCCGGCCGGCTCGACCCGCAGCGAATACGAGATGACCTTGCTGCGGCAATGCGGCGCGGGCCGCAACCGGACTGTCTGCGGCCCCAGGTTCACCGGCCGGTCGTACTTGTAATGGGTGACGTGGTTCAGCGCGGCGTGGATCGACATATTTCTTCATCGTAGCAACAGGCGGGCCAGGCCGGGACCCGCAAGCCCGGCTGTCGTGCGTGCGCGGCCGGTCGGCGGACGGTCCGCGGGCAGCTGCAACGTGTAACAAGTTCGCTGTTGCGCGGCGGCCGCTCCATCCGTTGCAACTTAGGTTCGTCGTGAGAAAGTTCCTGTGTTTCCTTGTGGACGCCGCGGCAACTCGGCTAGCATGTAACGAAATGCGACAACCTGTAGAAGCCCGTTCCCCCGTTGTGGCGCCCGTAGCGTCCAGCGAGTTCGCGCCTTCGTCGCAGCTGGCTTCCACCCTGGACCCGAGCGGCATCGAGCCTGCCGCCACGGTTTCCACCTTCCTCTACGCGCGCCTGCACCACTTCTCGACCGTGTGCAACGCGATGAGCGCGGAGCACGCCGCGTCCTTCGTCAACGAAGTGCGCCGCATGCTGACCGAAGCCGTCCAGAAGCTCGGCGGCGAGGTGTCGCAGCGCCGGCCCGATTCCATCCTGGCGGTCTTCAACAACAAGCCGGACGAAAAGCCCAACCACGCGCAGCGGGGCCTGCACGCGGCGATCCTGGCGGTACACGACGCCACGCAGCTGGCGCAGGTGGTGGCCGCCCGGCCGGAATTCTCCGGGCTGCCGATGCTGACGCTGGCCTGCGGGGTCCATCTCGGCGTGGCCGAACTGTCGCGGCGCGGCAGCGGCAAGGTTCATGCGGCGGGCGAAGCGGTCGAAGTGGCGCGCCTGCTGGAGGTGACGGCCATGGACCTGGGCTGGAGCGTCGCCACGTCGGCCGCCACCCGGCTGGCTTCCGCCGGCCGGGCCGAGGGCGGCCGCATCGGCTCGGTCAGCCTGCCGGACAACAGCTTCATCGACATCGTCGAGGTCACGGGCCTGGTGCCGCGCAAGGGCTCCAGCACGCCGCCGCGCGTGTTCGAGATGCTGCGCGAGTCGCTGCGGCACAACGCGCAGGCGCGCAAGCGCACCGCCGGCGCGGCCGCGCCCGGACATTCGCATTCGCCGTCGCTGCCCGCGCAGCAGGCCGCCGCGGCGTCGGGCATGCACTTCCTGATCGAAGGCTACCGCGTGCTGCGCAAGATCGGCGAAGGCGGCATGGCGTCGATCTTCCTGGCGCAGGCCGCCGAAGGCGGCGCACCGCAGGTGCTGAAGGTGATGCGGATGGAGAAGGCCGTGGAGGCCGACGGCCTGCAGCGCTTCATCCAGGAATACGCGCTGCTGGCGCAGCTGGACCACCCGAACGTGGCGCGCATCTTCCGCCAGGACTTCTCCGTGTCCAACGCCTACATCGCCATGGAGTACTTCCCGCAGGGCGACCTGCGCGCGCGCATGAAGGCCGGCAACATCGACACCGCCACGGCGCTCTCGTACATCAAGCAGACGGCGGCCGGGCTGGGCGCGATCCACGAGGTGGGCATCGTGCACCGCGACCTCAAGCCGGACAACCTGATGCTGCGGCAGGACGGCAGCCTGGCGCTGGCCGACTTCGGCGTGGCCAAGCAGATGTCGATGAAGATCACCGACACCGGCGACGGCGACATCGTCGGCACACCCTATTACCTGAGCCCGGAGCAGGCGCTCGGCCAGCAGGTGGACGCGCGCTGCGACATGTACAGCCTGGGCGTGCTGGCCCACGAGCTGCTCACCGGCCGCAAGCCCTACCACGCGAGCTCGGCGCAGGAGCTGCTGCACATGCACGTGCATGCGCCCGTGCCGCTGCTGCCGCCGCAGCTGGCGCACCTGCAGCACGTGATGGAAAGCATGATGGCCAAGGACCGCGAACAGCGCTATCCCTCGGCCCGCCTGCTGCTCGACGACCTGGCCCAGCTGGGGGTGTGATGCATTCCGCCACGCTTGCCATCGGATCGCTCCAACCCACGGCTGCCGCCGCGCAGCGCGAGCCGACCCCGCACGTCCCGGGCTTCCGGCTGCTGCGCCCGCTGGGCCGGGGTCGCCGGTCGACCGTCTGGCTGGCCCAGCACCTGCGCCAACGCGGTGAACTGGCCCTGAAGCTGCAGCAGGGCGCGTGCGCGTTCGAGCGCGAATCGATCCTGGCCGCGCGCGCCGCCGGCCCCTACCTGCTGCAGGTGCACGGCCACGGCCGCGCCGGCGCCTGGAAGTGGCTCGCCATGGAATACCTCCCGGGCGGCGACCTCGCGGCCCGGCTGAGCGTGGGGGTCGATGCGCAGGAAGCGCTGGAGCTGATCGAGCAGGCCGCGCGCGGCGTCGCCCAGCTGCACCGCAAGGGCCTGGTGCACCGCGACGTCAAGCCGGCCAACTTCCTGGTGCGCGAGAGCGGGACGCTGGTGCTGGCCGACCTCGGCTTGGCGGCCGAAGCGGGGCGCGCAGGCGCGTCGCTCGACGACGGCCGCGTGCTCGGCACGCCGCGCTACGTGGCCCCCGAACAATTGCAGGGCGCGCCGGCCGCGCCCGCCGCGGACGTCTACAGCCTGGGCGTGCTGCTGCACGAGATGCTGTCCGGCCGCCCCCTCTTCAACGGGGAGACGGTGCTGGAACTGCTGTCGCAGCAGCTGGTGGCGCAGCCGCCGCGGCTGCCCGCGCCGGCGGCTGCCCTGCAGCCGCTGGTGGACAAGATGCTGTGCAAGGAAGTGAATCGCCGCCTGCCGGATGCGGAAGCGGTGCTCGGCCTGCTGGGCCAGAGGTGGACTACGTGACCCTGAATGAACAATACCTGGTCGATGTGATCGGGTTCAACCCCGTGGAACGCTCGATGCTCGCCAGCATCTTTGCGCTGGCCGCGCGGCGCGATCCCGGCTTCGTGCAGTACGACCCTGCAGCCACCGTGACCGGAGCGGCGGACATCTACCTCGTGGATGCCGAGAACGCGGAGGCCATGAACGAGTTCCGCACCCTCAGCAAGCGGGCCAACCTGCCCGCCGTGATGGTGGGCGCGGGCGTCGACAGCATGGGCTTCCCGCTGCTGCCGCGGCCGCTGCAGTGGGCCCGCCTGCTGCAGGCCCTGGAGGAGACGGTCAGCGCGGCGACCGGCAAGTCGGGCGGCGGCAAGGACGACGAGGGCGGCACGCTGCCGCTCGGGCGCACGCTGTCGGCCAGCGCCGCCGGCCGCTCCGGCGCCGGCGGCTCGGCCACCCCCGCGCCGCTGGACGCGGCCGCGGCCAAGAAGCGCGCCCTCGGCGACACCGTGCTGGTGGTGGACGACAACGCCTCGGTGCGCATGTTCATGAAGGCCAAGCTGGCGCCCTTCAACTTCGAGGTGGACTTCGCTGAGACCGGCGAGGAGGCCGTGGGCCTGACCGGCACGCGCGAATACACCTGCGTGTTCCTGGACGTGGTGCTGCCCGGCATCGACGGCTACCAGGTCTGCAAGCTGATCAAGGCCAACAAGCAGGCGATCAAGAAGACCGCGGTGGTGATGCTCACCAGCCGCAGCTCGCCCTTCGACAAGCTGCGCGGCTCGCTCGCCGGCTGCGACGAATACCTGACCAAGCCGCTCGACGAGGACCGCCTCCTCGAGGTCATCGCCCAGTTCCTTCCTTCCAGCCGCAAGCGCGACAAATCCCGGAGCAGCAAGCCATGAGCAAATCCATCCTGGTGGTCGACGACACCCGCTCCATGCGGGCGATGGTCGCCGCCGTGCTGCAGGGCGCAGGCTACGAGGTTGCCGAGGCCGGCGACGGCCTGGAGGCGCTGGAGCTGGCGCGCACGCGGGTTTTCGACCTGGTGGTGACCGACCACAACATGCCCCGCATGGACGGCGTCACGCTGGTGCGCGAGCTGCGCGCGCTGCCCAACTACGACCCGGTGGCGCTGATCGTGCTGTCCACCGAAGCCAGCCCGGAGCTCAAGCAGAAGGGCCGCGAAGCCGGCGCCACCGGCTGGATGGCCAAGCCCTTCGATCCCCAGCGCATGCTGGACATCGTCGGCAAGTTCATCTGAAGCGCGGAGAAAAGCGATGTTCCAGTCCGCCACCAGCTTCGGCGATCCCGCCGCCTTCCGCACCATCTTCTTCGAGGAGGCGCAGGAGCACCTCGCGAATGTGGAGGCGATCCTGCTGCGCCTGGACATCGACGCGCCCGCGCCGGACGACCTGAACGCGATCTTCCGCGCCGTGCACTCCATCAAGGGCAGCGCGGCGATGCTGGGCTGCACCGAGATCGCGGCGCTCACGCACCTGCAGGAAAACCTGCTGGACCTGCTGCGCAAGGGCGAGCGGCCCATCGCGGGCGAGGACATCGACGCCATGCTGCGGGCCGGCGACACGCTGCGCTCGCAGGTGCTGCACCGCCGCGGCCTGCTGGCGCAGGCGCCCGACGCCGGCGAAGCCGAGTCGCTGCTGCGCGACCGGGTGGCGCAGCCGTCGACCGACGCGCGCGACGGCGAGTCGGGACCGGTGACGCGCGACTTCCGCGTCCATCTCGGCCCGCTGGCGGCGCCGATCGACGAGATCGAACTGGAGATGATGCTGACCGGCCTGTCCGAGATGGGCGCCGTCGGCAACACGGTGGTCGACAACCGCGAGGGCGGGAGCGTCGGCTTCGACGTGCAGTTGCAAGGCGCGATGGCGGACCTGCAGAGCGTGCTGTCGCTGGTGGTGGCGCCCGAACTGGTCGCCATCGAGAACCTCGCGACCGCGGCGGCGCCGCCCGCCGAGGTGGTGGCCGCCGCGCCGGCCAGCGCGGACGACGCGGCCGCGGCGGCTGCGGCATCGGCCGCGGCGCACGAGCTCGACGAGTTCTTCGTCGACCCGGCCGAGTTCCGTCGCCTGGCCCTGGAGCGCACCCCGCTGCCGCAGCCGGCCGATTTCGCGGCCCAGGAGCACCAGGACTCGGCGCCGGTGGACCTGTTCGTCACGCCCGAGCAGTTCCGCAAGGCCCGTGCCGCGACGACGCCGGCGCCAGCACCGGCCGCCTCGCAGCACGACGTGCTGCACGACCTGATGCCGACGGCGCACGAGACGACCTTCATCCGCGTGTCGACCGAGAAGATCGACCTGCTGGTCAACCTGGTGGGCGAACTGGTGATCACCGAGGCGATGCTCGCGCGGACCGGCACGCTGGCCGAGTCGGGCGACGACGGCCGCTACGCCAGCAACACGGGCCTGGCCGACCTGTCGCGGCACACCCGCAACCTGCAGGAAGCGGTGCTCGCCATCCGGATGCTCCCCATTTCCAACGTGTTCCAGCGCTTTCCGCGCGTGGTCCACGAACTGGCCGCGCGCCTGGGCAAGAAGGTGGAGCTGAAGATGTTCGGCGAGACCACCGAACTGGACCGCGGGCTGATCGAGAAGATTTCCGATCCGCTGACGCACCTGGTGCGCAACGCCATCGACCATGGGCTGGAGCCGCCGGAGGTGCGCCTGGCGGCCGGCAAGCCCGCCGCCGGCACGGTGACGCTCAAGGCCAGCCAGCGCGGCGGCAACATCGTCATCGAAGTCAGCGACGACGGCCGCGGCATGAGCCGCGAACGCATCCTCGCGGCCGCCGCGCGTCGCGGCATCGCCATCGCGCCCGACGCGCCCGACCACGAGGTCTGGCAGGTCGTGTTCGAGGCCGGTTTCTCCACCGCCGAGACGGTGACCGACGTCTCCGGCCGCGGCGTCGGCATGGACGTGGTCCGGCGCAACATCCAGTCGCTCAGCGGCACGGTGGACCTGCAGTCGGTGCACGGCAAGGGCACGCGCGTCACCGTGAGCGTTCCGCTCACGCTGGCCATCATGGAGGCGATGACCATCGCCATCGGCGGCGAGACCTACGTGCTGCCGCTGGCCTGCGTGATCGAGTCCCTCAGCGTCACCGGCGAGGAACTGCACGCGCTGCCGGGCCACGGCGACACGCTGCGGGTGCGCGACGAGTACCTGCCGGTGCTGCACCTGGCGCGCCTGTTCCCGCCGCGCAACCCGCGCGAGCAGGGCAACGGCATCGCGGTGATCCTGGAAACCGACGGCTGCAAGGCCGCCCTGCTGGTGGACGAACTGGTCGGCCAGCAGCAGGTGGTGGTGAAGAGCCTGGAGACCAACTTCCGCAAGGTGCCGGGACTCGCCGGCGCCACGGTGATGGGCGACGGCTCCGTCGCATTGATCCTGGACGTGGCGCACCTGGTGCGCGTGACCGGGCGCGACGGTGCGTTGTCTCTGTAACACATTCGCCCGCGACAGGCGGCAGGTCCTGGCCAGTGAGCGGCGGGTCCGGCGAAAACGTCACGGCCCCTGTCTGTAACACAACTTAACCGATTGCAACACGCCGGCGTAGCTGGCATCCTCGGCAGCAATGTCCGGCCCCACGGAGAGAGAAAACATGCAAAGCCACCTGCCCACCGCGAGCCGCGCTTCGCCCCAGGCCGCCGATGCCAGCGCCAGCGAGTTCCTCACCTTCCGCCTCGGCGCGGAGAGCTACGGCATCGAGATCCTGAAGGTGCAGGAGATCCGCGGCTACGAGGCGCCGACCTCGATCGCCAATGCGCCGTCGTTCATCAAGGGCGTGATCAACCTGCGCGGCGTGATCGTCCCCATCCTGGACCTGCGCATCAAGTTCCAGCTGAGCGAAGCCAACTACGACGAGTTCACGGTCGCCATCATCCTGAACGTCGCGGGCCGGGTGGTCGGCGTCGTGGTGGACTCGGTGTCGGACGTGCTGACCCTGTCCGGCGACGCCATCCGGCCGACGCCGGAATTCGCCTCGGCCACCTTCGACACCAAGTACATCACCGGCCTGGGCACGGTGGACGAGCAGATGATCATCCTGCTCGACATCGAGAAGCTGATGACCGGCGCCGACATGGCCCTGGTCGACGGCGCCCTGCACTGACGCGGGACGGGAGAACACGGTGGCCGGACAAGCTGCAATCCACGAGGTCGACCGGGCCGCGCTCAGCGTGTTCCGGCGCTCCACCATCCGCGTCCGGCTGACCATCGCTTTCCTGGTGGCGGCGATCTTCATCGCCGGCCTCGGCCTGATCGGCGCGTGGCAACTGCACGTGCTGGCCGACGTGGCGGCCAGCCGCCCCACGCCGCAGGCCCTGGCCGCGGCGACGCTGTCGGCCCAGACCCTGCTGCTGGGCGTCTGCGCCGCGATGTTCATCTTCGCCTTCGTGGTCTGCTTCCCGCTGACGCTGCACATCGTCAAGCCCATTCGCGTGGCGGCCCGCATCGCCACCCGCGTGGCGTCGGGCGACCTCACCGTGAAGGTGCGCACCGGCGGCAGCGACGAGGCGGCGCAGCTGATGCTGGCGCTGGCCGACATGACGGTCAACCTGCGCGGCATCCTGGGCAACGTGGTGCAGGGCGCCCATTCCGTCGCCGACACCAGCGGCAAGATCGTGCAGGGCAACCTCGACCTGTCGCAGCGCACCGAGGAACAGGCCACCACGCTGGAGGAGACCGCCAGCTCCATCGAGCAGCTCACGTCCACCGTGGCGCAGAACGCCGAACATGCCCGGCAGGCCAGCCTGCTCGCCTCCGGCGCCGCCGACGTGGCGCGCCGCGGCGGCGAGGCGGTGGACCAGGTGGTGCACACCATGGACCAGATCTCCGATGCGTCGCGCAAGATCACCGACATCATCAGCGTGATCGACGGCATCGCCTTCCAGACCAACATCCTGGCGCTGAACGCCGCGGTCGAGGCCGCGCGCGCCGGCGAGCAGGGACGCGGCTTCGCCGTGGTCGCCGCCGAAGTGCGCAGCCTGGCGCAGCGCAGCGCGGCCGCCGCGCGCGAGATCAAGGGCCTGATCGCCGAGTCGGTGGACAAGGTCAGCGCCGGCTCCACCCTGGTCGACGCGGCCGGCCACACGATGGTGGAAGTGGTGCTGTCGGTGGAGAAAGTCAGCGCGCTGATCACCGAGATCGCGCAGGCGAGCCAGGAGCAGAGCGCCGGCATCGGCCAGGTCAACACCGCCATCGGCCAGATGGAGCGCGTGGTCGAACGCAACGCCTCGATGGTGGAGCAGGCCACGCAGGCCACCGAGTCGATGAACGCACAAGCCGCGGCGCTGCTGGAACTGGCGCGCGGCTTCCGGCTGGAGGCCGATGCGGCGGCGCCGGCCCCCGCGCCGCAGCGCACGGCGGCCCCGGCCCCGGCCCCGGCCGTCGCCACGGCGGTGGCCCCGATCCGCTACAGGAAGGCCGCGCCCCAGCTGGCCGCGGCGCCGATGGTGCCGCTGTCGCCGAAGCGCGCGCCGGGCAAGGCCAACGGGAACGGAGATTGGACGGAATTCTGATTGCCGGCAGTAGTACCTGAAAGGCTCGCTTTGCGCACCCCGGCTTCCGCCAGCAACCTGGCCCTGTCCCCCGATCCCGCCTTTGGCGCGGACGCGGTGATCGCTTTCAGCGAACGCGACTTCAACACCGTGCGCCAGCTCATCGCCGACTACGCCGGCATCAAGCTGAGCGTGCAGAAGCGCAACATGGTCTACAACCGGCTTTTGCGGCGGCTGCGCGCGCACCAGCTGAACGACTTCGGCGATTACCTGCAGCTGGTCACCGCCAACGCATCCGGCGAGCGCGAGGCCTTCGTCAACGCGCTCACCACCAACCTCACGGCCTTCTTCCGCGAGCCGCACCACTTCGACCTGCTGGCGGCCTACGCCCGGGACCGCATCGGCAAGCGCCGCCCGCTGCGCTGCTGGAGCAGCGCCTGCTCCACCGGCGAGGAGGCCTGGTCGATCGCCATGGTGCTGCGCGAGACCGGCTGCCCCGGCGAGGTGCTGGGCACGGACATCGACACCGACGTGCTGGAGACGGCGCAGGCCGCCGTCTACCGCATGGAGCGCACCTCCGGCCTGCCGCCGGAGCGCCTGCGCCAGCACTTCCTGCGCGGCACCGGGGCCAACGACGGGCTGGTCAGCGTGCGCCCGGACCTGCGCGCGATGGTGCGCTTCGGCCAGCTGAACCTGCAGTCGCCGGTGTGGCCGGCGCAGGAGCGCTTCGACGTCATCTTCTGCCGCAACGTGGTGATCTACTTCGACCGCGAGTTCCAGAAGAAGCTGCTGCATCGCCTGGCCGACCTGCTGGTGCCGGGCGGGCTGCTGATGGTGGGACACTCCGAGAGCTTCCCGGCCGCGCACCCCGGCTTCCGCTCCTGCGGCCGCACCGCGTACGAGCGGCTGGACGGCTGAGCGTGGCCGTGACCGCGTCCCACCCGCCGCTGCATTACCTCGATCGCGAGTTCGGCCTGCCGGCGGTGAAGATCCTGCCGGGCCAATGGCATGCGGCCCGCGGCGACGTCGCCATCACCACCGTGCTGGGCTCCTGCGTCTCCACCTGCCTGTGGGACCCGGTGACGCGCATCGGCGGCATGAACCACTTCATGCTGCCCGGGGACGGGGCCAATTCGCAATCCGCGTGGGCCGACTCGGCGCGCTTCGGCGTGTACGCCATGGAGGTGCTGATCAACGACATGCTCCGCATGGGCGCGGACCGCCGCCGGATGGTGGCCAAGGTGTTCGGCGGCGCGCAGCTGCTCGCCGGCTTCGGCAGGCTGGACGTCGGCGCCAGGAATTCGGAGTTCGCGCTCGAATTCCTGCGGGTGGAGGGCATCCGCCTGCTGGCCAAGGACTTGCTGGACGTCTACCCGCGCAAGGTGCACTTCTTCGTCGACACCGGCAAGGTGCAGGTCAAGCGGCTGGCGCTGGCGCCCGGCGAGACGGTGCAGAAGCGCGAGCGCGAGTACCTGTCCAACCTGGCCGGCGGCCGCGGCGGCGACGTCGAGATCTTCCGGGCGCCCCGATGATCCGCGTGCTGGTCATCGACGATTCCGCGGTCATGCGCGCCTTCCTCGGGCGGGTGGTGCAGTCGCAGCCCGACATGGAGCTGATGGGCGTCTCCCCCGACCCGGTGCTGGCCTTCGACCGCATCCGCCGCGGCGCGCCGGACGTGATCACGCTCGACGTCGAGATGCCGCGCATGAACGGGCTCGACTTCCTGCGCAACCTGATGGCGATCCGGCCGCTGCCGGTGATCATGATCTCGTCGCTCACGCGGCAGGGCGCCGAGACCACCATGAAGGCGCTGGAGCTGGGCGCCGTCGACTTCTTCCCCAAGCCTTCGAGCTTCGACCAGCTGGAAGGCGGCGCGCACGAGATCGCCGAGAAGATCCGCGCCGCAGCGCACGCCAAGGTCGCGCGCCGCGGCGGCCGCGCCTTCCCGCCGAGCGGCTTCTCGCCCCTGCCCAAGTCGCCGTTCCCGAGCGCCTCGCATCCGGCCGCGGCGGGCGCCGTGCAGCGCGTCATCGGCATCGGCGCCTCCACCGGCGGCGTCGAGGCGCTGCGCACCGTGCTCAGCGCGTTGCCGCCGAACATGCCGCCGATCCTGATCGCGCAGCACATGCCGGCCGGCTTCACCGAAACCTTCGCCCGCAGGCTCGACACGCTGTGCGACCTCCACGTCAAGCAGGCGGAGGACGGCGACGTGGTGCAGCCCGGCGTGGCCTACATCGCCCCCGGCGGCCGCCACCTGATGCTGATGCGGCGCGGCGCGGGCTTCGTCACGCGCGTCACCGACGACCCGCCGGTGAACCGGCATCGGCCCTCGGTGGACACGCTGTTCCGGTCCATCGCCCGCACCATGGGCAAGCAGGCCATCGGCGTGATGCTTACCGGCATGGGCGGCGACGGGGCCGAGGCGATGCTGGAGATGCACCAGGGCGGCGCCTACACCATCGCGCAGGACGAAGCGAGCTGCGTCGTCTTCGGCATGCCGCGGCAGGCCATCGTCGCCGGCGGCGTGCGCGAGGTGGCGGCGCTGTCGGAGATCGCTTCGCGCATGGAGTCGCTGGCTTTCGGCTGACAGGGCGTCTGGCGTCCGGCGTCGGGCACCGGGCCAGGGTGGGGCAGTCCGCCTCTGCGAATGTCCCCCGGCGCGGGCGCGCCCGCTACCTCCTCCTTTACTTCGCCGAGGCGGACTGCCCCACCCTGGCCCTGCACCGTGCCTTTCGCGATGGAGTCAACCTCCAGCCGAAGGAGGACGACCGCTGCCGCCGCGCGTTGAGCAGCGGTGAGCCACCGCGATTCCCCCTCCCACGGTGCAGAGATCGCGCCTTTGCTGGCCGGTGTGGTGCTCGGCGCTTGGTGGCCATCGCACTGGCGTCCACGCTGCTCTTTGCGGGCGTGACCGGCTGGCGCGCCGCTTCCTTCGCCGCCGGCGGGCTGGACCCGGCGCTGGAGGGCCGCGACATCGTGGCCACCGGCCTCATCGCCTCGCTGCCGCAGCGCGACGAAACCGGCGTGCGCTTTCGCTTCCAGGTCGAATCGGCCACGCTGGCCGGCGCCGAGGTGCGCCTGCCGCGAAACTGGATCCTGGGCTGGTACGGCGGCCCCGAGGTCGGCGCGGATGGCCGCGCGGAACTGCAGCGCGCCCCCGCCGAACTGAAGCCGGGCGATCGCTGGCGCTTGACGGCACGCCTGAAGGCGCCGCACGGCCACGTCAATCCGCGCGGCTTCGACTACGAGCTGTGGCTGTGGGAGCAGGGCGTGCAGGCCACGGGCTACGTGCGGGCCGGCCCGCGGGACGCGCCGCCGCAGCGGCTGGCGTCCACCTGGCGCAAGCCCGTCGAACAGGCACGCTGGCGGGTGCGAGATGCGATCTTCCGCCAGGTGGAGGACGCGCGCCTGGCCGGCGTGCTGGCGGCGCTGGTCGTGGGCGACCAGTCGGCCATCGAGCGTGCCGACTGGGAGGTCTTCCGCGCCACCGGCGTGGCGCACCTCATGAGCATCTCCGGCCTTCACGTCACCATGTTCGCCTGGGCGGCCGCGGCGCTGGTCGGCGCGCTGTGGCGCCGCAGCGGCCGCCTGTGCCTGCTGTGGCCGGCGCAGCACGCGGGGCTGGCGGGAGGGGTGATGCTCGCGGCGTCCTATGCCCTCTTCAGCGGCTGGGGCGTGCCGGCGCAGCGCACCGTCTGCATGCTCACCGTGGTCGCATTGCTGCGGCTGGGCGCGCGCGACTGGCCTTGGACCTGGGTCTGGCTGCTGGCCTGCGCGGCCGTCGTGGCGGTGGACCCCTGGGCCCTGACGCAGCCCGGCTTCTGGCTGAGCTTCGTCGCGGTGGGCGTGCTGTTCGCCACCGGCCGCCGGTCGCAGGCCCGCGGCGAGGCCGGCGCGGCGAGGCGCCTGTGGCACGCCTTCGTCTCCATGCTGCGCGAGCAATCGGTCGTGACGGTGGCCCTCACGCCGCTGTCGCTGCTGCTGTTCGGGCAGGTGTCGGTGGTCGGCCTGCTGGCCAACCTGGTCGCGATCCCGTGGGTCACGCTGGTCGTGACGCCGATCGGGCTGGCGGGCGCGCTGGTGCCGGCGCTCTGGGGTGTCGCCGCGCTTGCGCTGGAAGGGCTGGCGATGGTGCTCGACCTGCTGGCCGCGGTCCCCTTCGCCACCTGGTCGGCGCCGGCGCCACCGCCCTGGGCCGGGGCGGCGGGTGTGGCGGGAGGCGTCCTGCTGGCCGCAAGGCTGCCCTGGCCCGTGCGTGCCCTGGGGCTGCCCTTGCTGCTGCCCGTGCTGCTGTGGCAGGCGCCACGGCCCGCGCCGGGTGCCTTCGAGGTGCTGGCGGCGGATGTCGGCCAGGGCAACGCCGTGCTGGTGCGCACGGCCACGCACACCCTGGTGTACGACGCCGGTCCGGCCTACGGCCGCGACACCGACGCCGGGCAGCGCGTGCTGGTCCCGCTGCTGCGGGCCGGCGGCGAGCGCGTGGACACGCTCGTCCTGAGCCACCGGGACGCGGACCACACCGGCGGCGCCGTCGCCGTGCTCCGGATGCAGGCGGATGCCCGCCTCCTCAGCTCGCTCGAGGAGGCGCACCCGCTGCAGGGCGTGCGCCGCTCGCAGCGCTGCCAGGCCGGCCAGCAATGGACGTGGGACGGCGTGGAGTTCGCCATCCTGCATCCCGCGGCCGGAGACTACGCCGGCGCCGCCAAGCCCAATACGCTGAGCTGCGTGCTGCGCGTGGGCAACGGCCAGGGCCGCGTCCTGCTGGCCGGCGATGTCGAGAAAGCCCAGGAGGCCTTGCTGGCGCTCGACCCGGCGGCGGTGCGCGCCGACCTGCTGCTGGTGCCGCACCACGGCAGCAAGACCTCGTCGTCCGATGCCTTCCTGGACGCCGTCCGCCCCGCGCTGGCCCTGGTCCAGGCGGGCTACCGCAACCGCTTCGGCCATCCGGCGGCCGAAGTGGTGGAGCGTTATCGCGTGCGCGACATCGCCGTGGAGGGCTCGCCGCATTGCGGTGCGGCGGCCTGGCACTCCGGCCGTCCCGGGCAGCTGCGTTGCGAGCGCGCGGCCGCCCCGCGCTACTGGCACCACCGCGTGGCGCCCCTGCTTGCGCGCACCAACTAGCGGCGTTTTCGGACTCCTGGCGGCCTGGAAGTTGCTATCCTGTCTGCCGAGGAACACGCACCCATGCAGAAATTCGACGAGATGTTCGCCCAGCTGCCCGACGATGGTCCGGTGCAGTTCCAGACGCAGTCCATGGGCGGCATGTCGCAGACGCAGGTGCAGGGCGTGCGCGACCATTACCGCACCTACGCCCAGTGGCTCGGGCGCCAGCCGCAGGAGATCATGCGCTCGCGGCGCGAGGAGGCGGAGATGATCTTCCGCCGCGTCGGCATCACCTTCGCCGTCTACGGCGCCAAGGATGAGGACGGCTCGGGCACCGAGCGGCTGATCCCCTTCGACCTGATCCCCCGCATCATCCCGGCGGCGGAATGGCGCTGGATGGAAAAGGGCCTGGTGCAGCGCGTCACCGCCCTGAACCGCTTCATCCACGACGTCTACCACGACCAGGAGATCCTGAAGGCCGGCGTGGTGCCCCGCGAGCAGATCGTCGGCAACACGCAGTTCCGCCAGGAGATGGTGGGCGTGAACGTGCCGAACAACATCTATTCGCACATCGCCGGCGTCGACATCGTGCGGGCGCCGGACGGGCAGGGCAAGGGCGGCGGCGAGTACTTCGTGCTGGAGGACAACCTGCGGGTGCCCAGCGGCGTGAGCTACATGCTGGAAGACCGCAAGATGATGATGCGGCTCTTCCCCGACCTGTTCAGCGCCCACCAGGTGGCGCCGGTGATGCACTACCCCGACCTGCTGCTGGAGACGCTGCGCGCCTCGGCGCCGTCCACGACCGATGACCCGACGGTGGTGGTGCTCACGCCGGGCATGTACAACAGCGCCTACTTCGAGCACGCCTTCCTGGCGCAACAGATGGGCGTGGAGCTGGTGGAAGGGCAGGACCTGTTCGTCAAGGACAGCTTCTGCTACATGCGCACCACGCGCGGGCCCCGCCGGGTGGACGTGATCTACCGCCGGGTGGACGACGACTTCCTGGATCCGCTGGCCTTCCGGCCGAACTCCACCCTGGGCACGGCCGGCCTGCTGAACGTCTACCGCGCCGGCAACGTCTCGCTGTGCAACGCCATCGGCACGGGCATCGCCGACGACAAGTCGATCTACCCGTACGTGCCGAAGATGATCGAGTTCTACCTCGGCGAGAAGCCGATGCTGTCGAACGTGCCCACCTACATGTGCCGCGACAAGGAAGACCTGGCGTACGTGCTGGCCAACCTGAAGGACCTGGTCGTCAAGGAGGTGCACGGCGCCGGCGGCTACGGCATGCTGGTCGGCCCGGCCGCGACGAAGCAGGAGATCGAGGATTTCCGCAAGCACATCGAGGCCAGGCCCGAGGGCTACATCGCGCAGCCGACGCTGGCGCTTTCGAGCTGCCCGACCTTCCTGTCCGGCAAGGAGGTGCAGATGGTGCCCGGGGGCCTGACGCGCGTGGCGCTCAAGGAGGGCTCGCTGGTCGTCAACTCCTCGCAGGGCGGCGGCACCAAGGACACCTGGGTGCTCGAAGTCTAAGAAAGAAGAACGAGAATGCTTTCCAGGACCGCCGACCACCTTTACTGGATGTCGCGCTATACCGAGCGGGCGGAGAACACCGCGCGCATGCTGGACGTCAACTACCAGACCTCGCTGCTGCCGCAGTCGGCCGCCGTCTCCAAGGTGGGCTGGCAGGGCATGCTGTCCATCAGCGAGCTGATGCCGGCCTACCAGGCCAAGCACGGCGACGTGGAGCCGCAGCGCGTGATGCAGTTCATGGTGCGCGACGAGAGCAATCCCTCGTCCATCGTGTCGTGCCTGCGGGCCGCCCGCGAGAACGCGCGGGCCGTGCGCGGCTCGCTGACCACCGAGGCCTGGGAGACCCAGAACCAGACCTGGCTGGAGATCAACCGCATGCTGGCCGGCGGCGACTTCGAGCGCGACCCGGGCCAGTTCTTCGAGTGGGTCAAGTTCCGCTCGCACCTGTCGCGCGGCGTGACGGTGGGCACCATGCTGATGGACGAGGCGCTGCACTTCATGCGCCTGGGCACCTTCCTCGAGCGCGCCGACAACACGGCGCGGCTGGTGGACGTGAAGTTCCACGCGGTGCAGAGCGACTTCTTCGGCGCCGCCAGCGAGAAGGACCAGGAATACGACTTCTACCACTGGAGCGCCATCCTGCGCAGCGTCTCCGGCTTCGAGATCTACCGCAAGGTCTACCGCGACGTCATCAAGCCCGAGCGCGTGGCGGAGCTGCTGATCCTGCGCGCCGACATGCCGCGCTCGCTGCACGCCAGCCTGAACGAGGTGGTGGCCAACCTCGCCCTGGTGGGCGGCGAGCAGTCGGCGGAGACGCAGCGCCGCGCCGGGCGGCTGCGCGCCGAGCTGCAGTACGGCAACATCGAGGAGATCCTGGCCAACGGCCTGCATGCGTTCCTCACGCAATTCCTCGACCGCGTGAACGACCTGGGCGCGCGCATCAGCCGCGACTTCCTGCTGCCTGCGTGATGCCGGACCCGGGCGCCGCGGCCGCGTTGCACCGCGAGGCGCTGGCGGTGCAGCCGGACCTGCTGGAGGCGCACGTCGGCCTGGCCGGCGTGCTGTGGCGGCTGGAGGACTTCGAAGGATCGCTGCGCCATGCCCGGCGCGCCGTGGAGATCGCTCCGGCCCATGCTTCGGCGCGGCGCATCCTCGGGACGGCCTTGCTGCAGTCGGGACGGCTCGACGCGGCCGAGCGGGAGTTGCGCCACGCGCTCGACCTGCAACCCGGTTTCGCGCTGGCGGAGCTGGACCTGGCGTTCACGCTGCTGCTGGCCGGCCGGCTGGAGGAGGGCTGGCGCCGCTACGAGGCGCGCTGGCGCGACGGGCGAGTCGCGCGTCCCTCGTTCTTCCAGCCGGTGTGGGAATGGCCCGGGCCGGGGGTGCCGCTGGCCGGGCAGTCGATCGTTGCCTATGGCGAGCAGGGCTGGGGCGACGTGCTGCAGTGCCTGCGCTTCATCCCCCGGCTGCAGGCGCTCGGCGCGCACGTCGCCTGCTCGGTGGCGCCGGAGCTGGCTCCCCTGGTGGAGGCGAGCTTCCCCGGCGTGCCGTGCGCGCGCCCCGGCCGGGGCCTGCGGGTGGATTGGCACGCCGCGCTGATGGACCTGCCGGCGCGGCTGGGCGTGACGCTGGGCGACATCCCTTGCCGGGTCCCTTACCTGCGCCCGCCGGAGGCAGCGCTCTCTCACTGGTCCGCGCGGCTGCAGCCGTGGGCGGGGCGGCGCAAGGTGGGGCTGGCCTGGTGCGGCTCGCACGCGCAGGTGACGCCGGTGCGTGGACCGACGTGGCGCCGGAGGGGCGCGAGCTGGTCGACCTGACCGGCGAGTGGACCGACTTCGGCGAGAGCGCCGCGATGATCGGGCAGCTGGACCTGGTGGTCACCGTCGACACCGCCATCGCCCACCTGGCGGGGGCGCTGGGCAAGCCGGTGTGGATCCTGCTCGCGCCCAACGCCGACTGGCGCTGGCTGCAGGAGCGGGAAGATTCACCGTGGTATCCCACAGCCCGCCTGTTCCGCCGCAGTTACGGCGAAGACCGCAACCACTCGACCGCCTCCCCCTCATCCCCGAACACGCACAGGTCGACGCCGTTGCGGCGCGCCGCGCGCTGGCTGATGCGGGTGATGCGCGCCGTCGGCACGACGGAGGCGATCTTGTCCATGTGCGACAGGCTCGAGGCGGCCTCCTCGCCGATGCGGAACTGCTCCAGCTGCGAGTATTCCGTGACCACGCCGCGCAGGTCGACCAGGGTCGCGGTCTGCTGCCAGGTTTCGCTCTCCACGCCGAGCAGGTGGATCATCGACAGCAGCTGGCCGATCGAAGGATTCCCCGTGAGCGCGACCCGTACATACCGCGCCTTCTGGTCGATGACGACATCGAAGTTCATGGCGCTTCCCATTGTCCTGACATACGCGCCGCGCGGTGATGCGGATGTCACGGCGCGCCGCCGCCTGTCAATCGGTTACCGAAGTAACGCGGCGCGGACGGCCGGATACGCGGCGCCCGTGGCGCATTTCACGGCCGCAGCGCGGCCACGGCTTGCTGCAGGTTGTCGCGCGCACGCTGTTCCAGCGCGTCGTGGAAGGCAACGGTGCCGTAGATCCGCGGCCGTGCCAGGAAAGTCCCCAGCACCTGCGCCCGGCGCGAGCGGAACTCCGCGTCCGGCACGTGCGCGTATTCCGCACGCACCTGCCGCTCGTACTCGGCGAAGCGCGCCGGCGCCGCGCCCAGGATGGCCAGGTCCACGTCCAGCAGGAACTGCGTGTCGGCATCGTCCGAGGCTGCGTGGCCGTCGGTGGCCAGCACCAGCGCACGCACCCGCTCCGCCACCGCGGCGTCGCAATCCGCCGCCAGGATGCTGCGGGCGGCCCAGTCGGCGCTGCGCTCCTCGTTGTCGCGTGCCTTGGGCCGCTCGCTGTAGGCGGCCACGAGCTGGTTGAACAGGCCGCGCGGCACTTCGGCGGCGCCCAGCTCCGTCCAGAGCCGCTGCCACGCGTCGACGCTGATGGTCACCGGCTGCTCGCGGTGGTGCGGCCCATCGCTTCCTTGACCTCGCGGCCCAGTTCGATGACGGCCATCGCGTAATAGCTGGACCAGTTGTAGCGCGTGATGACGTAGAAGTTCTCGGTGCCGGCCACGTAGGTGGGCGGGTCGCCGCCGTTCTGCAGCTCGATCAGCGCCAGCGGCCCCTTGTGCCCCAGCGCCGGTCCTTCCAGCACCGCGCCCTTGGCCTGGAAGCTGGCCACGCCGAAGGTCGGCAGGATGTCCGGCGCCATCAGCGCCTCCATGTCCAGCTTCTCCGCGTCGAAGCGCACCGGGTAGTGGGTGGGCATGCCGGGAATCCAGCCGTAGCCCTTGAAGTAGTTCGCCACGGAGCCGATCACGTCGTCGGTGCTGTTCACCAGGTCGATCGACTTGTCGCCGTCGTAGTCCACGCCCCAGCGCGCCACGCTGCTCGGCATGAACTGCGGCATGCCCCAGGCGCCCGCGTAGCTGCCCACCGGGCGCAGCGGGTTGGTGCGCTGCGCCGAATGCGAGGCGAGGAACTGTTCCAGCTCGCCGCGGAAGTACTGCCTGCGCTCGGCGGCGCGCGGGTGGCTGTCCGGGAAGTCGAAGGACAGCGTGGCCAGCGCATCGAGGATGCGGAAGTCGCCGAGCTGCCGGCCGTAGATCGTCTCCACGCCGATGATGCCGACGATGATCTCGGCCGGCACGCCGAATTCCTCCGACGCGCGCTGCAGCGTGCGTTCGTTGTCTTCCCAGAAGCGCACGCCGGCCTGGATGCGGGTGGCGTCGATGAAGCGGCTGCGGTAGGCGCGCCAGTTCTTCGGCTGGGTGGCGGGCGCGGGCTCCATCAGGCGCGAGACGACGGCGAGGTTCTGCGCCTGGCCGATGATCCGGCGAACCCATTCCGGTTTCAGGCCGCGCCTGGCGGCGATCTCGTCGGCGAACTGCATCGCATCGTCGCGCTCGGCGTACGGCGGGCCGCTGCGCGCCGATGCCTTCGACGCCCTGGCGGCCGGGGCGGGCTTGATGCCCTTGGCCAACGATGCCGCGGCGCGCGCGGCCGGCGACGCTTCGGGCACGGCGGGCTGGGCCGGCACCGCGGCCGGCAGGAGGAGCGTGGCCGCCAGCAGGGCGGTCGCGGAAAAACGAAGTCGGATCATCAATGGGGCCAGGAAAGCTGTTGGAACTCGCGCCGCAGCGCGGGCAGGTCGGCTCCCGGCGCCCGCGCATACCGCTGGGCTTCGAGTTTCAGGAGCCATTCCGCCAATCCTCGCGCATCCGCGCCGAACCGTGTGGTGACGAGCCGGGCAATTTCGCGCGGCGGCGTGGCCGCGCCCGTTTCCAACCCCGCCTGCCTCAGGCGTTTGCGGGCCCGCGACAGCAGCCTCAGCCATGGATCGTGCTGCAGCCGGTCCCACCAGCTCCAGAGCGCGCCGAGCAGGGCCACGACCACCCCCAGCCCGATCAACACGCGGCTCAAGTCCTCCCAGCCGGGCGACTTGAAGCCCAGGTTGCGCAGGATGTTGAGCTGCCGGCTCTGCGTGTAGTTCAGGATCCACTGGTTCCAGCCGTTGTTCATGGCTTCCCACGCCGCGCGCAGGGTGGCGGACAGCGTGGGATTCACCGTGTCCATGGCGGTGGCGAAGACGCCGCGCGGCGCGCTCAGGCGCTGGAACAGGCCGGTGCGGCCGGGCGCCACCACCGAGGTCGGGTCCACGCGGACCCAGCCGCGCGTTTCGAGCCACACCTCGGTCCAGGCATGCGCATCGCTTTGCCGCACCGTCCAGTAGCCATCCACCGGGTTCAGCTCCCCGCCCTGGTAGCCGGTCACGACGCGGGCGGGGATGTCCATCGCGCGCATCAGCACCACGAAGGCGGAGGCGATGTGCTCGCAGAAGCCCTGCTTGCGGTCGAACCAGAACTCGTCGGCCGTGTGCTCCCCGTACACGCCGGGGTCCAGGGTGTAGGTGTAGCCGCCGGTGCGCAGCTCGCGCAGCCCGGCCTGGATGAGCGACAGCGCGTCGCCCGACGGGTTCTCGCGCATCAGGCGGCGGGCCAGCTCGAGCGTGCGCGGGTTGAAGCCGCGCGGCAGGGCGCTGTATTCCGGCAGGACGAAGATGCGCTGCTGCGGGCCGTGGCGGAAGTTGACGTGGCTGACCCCCTGGTAGCGCAGCAGGTCCACCACCGGCCGAGAAGACACCCACTGCAGCTCGCTGGTCATGGCGGCCTCCAGGCCGGGCGCCGTCGGCGGCTGCGTGCCGGCATCCAGCATCAGCAGCCAGGGCCGGTTGTTCGGCTCCAGCGTGACTTCGTAGCGGATGCCGGCGCCGAATGCCACCAGCTGCGGGTCGCCCAGCCGCGGCGGCGGGAAGCGCTGCATCGCGCGGGGCATGAGGGGCCGCCACTCGCGGCCGTCGAACTGGCTCAGCACCGGGCCGCGGAAGTACAGGTCGGGCTGGCCCGGCGGCTTCCCCTCGAACTTGACGCGGAAGGCAACGCTCTCGTCGAGCGCCAGCGAGGCGATGTTGCCCACCTGCATCTGGGCCGACAGCCCGCTGCGTCCGCTCATGGCGTCGCTGGGGATGCCCCACAGCGGCGCGAAGCGGGGGAACAGGACGAACAGCACCACCATCACGGGCGCGCCGAGCAGCGCCATCCAGCCCGCGATCTTCGCCGCCTCGCGCAGCGGCGGCCGGCCCACCGGCATGTGCGCGTTGACCAGCGCGGTCAGCAGGCCCAGCAGCGCCACCAGCATGGTCGCGGCCACCGCCAGCGATTGCGAGAAGAAGAAGTTCGTGAGCATCGTGAAGAAGCCCAGGAAGAAGATGACGAAGGCATCGCGCTTGGCCCGCAGCTCCAGCGTCTTGAGCGCCAGCAGCGCCACGATCAAGGTGACGCCGGCGTCGCGGCCGAGCAGGGTGCGGTGCGTCAGCCAGGTGCCCGCGAGCGCCACGCCCAGCAGCGCCAGCAGCCACCAGCGCGAAGGCAGGGGCAGCCCCTTCCACGCCAGCGTGGCGCGCCAGGCCAGCACGATGGCGACCAGCAGCGACGTCCACCAGGGCAGGTGCGCGACGTGCGGCACCACCACCCAGCCGATCACCATCAGCAGGAACAGCGTGTCCCGGCCGTCACGCGGCAGCGAGGCCAGGCGGGCGAAGGGTTTCAGCACAGCGCCAGCGCCTCCAGGCAGCGGCGCTTGTGCGCCTCGCCGTTGCCGGGCTTCACGGTCTGGCCCGGCAGCCGCAGGCCGTAGTCCTGCCCCAGCTTGTCGGCCTGCAGGACCCACGCGGCCAGGCGCGAAATGCGGGCCTCACGGTCGGCGAGGCCGGCCTGCGCGTCGTCCAGCCACAGCTCGTGGCGCTGGGCCTGCAGGGTGTCGCGGCTCACCAGTTCGTCGGTCTTGGCGGCCTTCTTCCAGACCACCAGCTTGAGCGGGTCGCCGCGCCGGTAGGCCCGCACGCCCTCGAACTCGCCCGTGTTCTGCACCTGCGCCATGGCCGTGCCGCCCGAGCGCGGCTCGCCGGCCGGCAGCGGGGGCGGCATCGGCTCGGGGCGCGGGTACACCAGCACCTGCGCCGCCGGCCGCCACACCGTCCAGACGCGGAAGGTGCCGAGCGGAAAGCGCGTCTCCGCGGTCAGCGGCGGCACCCGGTGCAGGCCGCGGCGCTCCGGCCGGAAGGCGACCTGCACCGTGCAGCTTCCCTGCGCCGGCACGTCGGTCCAGGTCCAGTGGTCTTCATGGGTCGCGTCGAGCACCGCCAGGCCGATGCCGTGCCGGACCTTGTTGCGGCTGTTGCCCAGCACCACCGACAGCGTGGCGCTGGCGCCGGCGAACTGCGGCGGCGGCTGCAGCAGGTTGAGCGTCAGTCCCCGCAGCGTGGCATGGCAGACGTGCATGCCGGCGACGGCGCTGCCGGCCAGCAGGAAGGTGAGGAGGTAGCCCAGGTTCAGCTGGTAGTTGATGGAGCCGACCAGCAGCACCAGCAGCGTGAGCGCCAGCATGAACCCCGGGCGCGTCGGCAGGATGTAGACGTTGCGCTGGGTCAGCGTCATGGTGTCCGTCAGCGGCAGCCGGGCCTGCCACCATTGGCGGAAGCGGCGGCGGGCGAAGCCGACGGGGTCGAGGACCGAGGCGTCCATGGTGGCCTTCAGGGAAGCGGCACCGCCTCCACCATGGCGCGCACCTGCTCCACCGGCCCGCGGCCGGCGTCGCCGACGGGGACGAGGCGGTGCGCCACGGTCTGCGGCAGGATCTGCTGCACGTCGTCCGGCGCCACGTAGTCGCGTCCCGACAGCAGGGCCTGCGCCTTCGCCGCGCGGATGACGGCGATGCCCGCGCGCGGGCTCAGGCCCTGCAGGAACCAGCGGCCCGAGCGGCTGGCGGCGATGAGGTCCTGCACGTAATCGAGCAGGGGGTCGGCCGCATGGATGTCCATCACCTGCTGCTGCAGCGCCTGCAGCTCGATCGGCGACAGCGTGTTGCCCAGGTGTTCCACCATGTCGCGGCGGTCGGCGCCGGAGAACAGCGCGCGCTCCGCGGCCCGGTCGGGGTAGCCGAGCGAAATGCGCATCAGGAAGCGATCGAGCTGCGACTCGGGCAGGGCGAAGGTGCCCAGCTGGTCGTGCGGGTTCTGGGTGGCGATGACGAAGAAGGGCGAGGGCAGGGCGCGGGTCTCGCCTTCCACCGTCACCTGCTTTTCCTCCATCGCCTCCAGCAGCGCGCTCTGCGTCTTGGGGCTGGCGCGGTTGATCTCGTCGGCCAGCAGCACCTGCGCGAAGATCGGGCCGGGGTGGAAGATGAAGCTTTCCTTGCCGCGGTCGTAGACCGAGACGCCCGACAGGTCGCTGGGCATCAGGTCCGCGGTGAACTGCACCCGCGAGAACTGCAGCCCGAAGGCCCGGGCCAGTGCATGCGCCAGGGTGGTCTTGCCGACCCCCGGCACGTCTTCGATCAGCAGGTGTCCCCCCGCCAGCAGGCACGCCACGCAGTCGCGCACCTGCGAGGGCTTGCCGACGATCACCGTGTTAAGCTGGTCGAGGAGCGCTTTGAGTTTTTGTCGAGCTTCCATACAAGCGCGACGTTATCGCAAATTGGACCGAGGCCGAGGCGAGCGATGCATAAAACCGGCTATTTCACCCACCCGGACTGCCGGAGACACGACATGGGCCGCGGGCACCCGGAATGCCCGGAGCGGCTCGACGCCATCGAGGACCGCATGCTGGCGTCCGGCCTGCTGGACGTCGTCGAACGGCGCGAGGCCCCCCTGGCCAGCACCGACACCCTCGAACTCGCCCACGACCGCATGCACGTGGCGGCCATGCGCGGCCTGTCCGAGGAACTGCTGGAGCAGCTGGACGCCGGCGGCATGGACCACATGCACATCGACCCCGATACGTCGATGAACCGCCACACCTGGAACGCCGTGCTGCGCGCCGCCGGGGCCGCGATCGCGGCCACGGACGCCGTCATGGCGGGCGAGCTCGAAAACGCGTTCTGCGCCGTGCGGCCGCCGGGCCACCACGCCTGCCGGGACCGGGCGATGGGCTTCTGCATCATCAACAGCGTGGCCGTCGCCGCCCGCTATGCGCTGGAACGCCATGGCCTCAAGCGCGTGGCGGTGGTCGACTTCGACGTGCACCACGGCAACGGCACCGAGGACATCCTGGCCGGCGACCCGCGCGTGCTGATGGTCGGCATCTTCCAGCACCCTTTCTATCCGGGCACCGGCGCCGACCCGATGGGGGAGAACATGGTCAACATCCCGGTGCCCGCGTACACGCGCGGCCCGGTGGTCCGCGAGCTGATCGAGAAGCACTGGCTGCCGCGGCTGGAAGCCTTCCGGCCCGAGATGATCTTCGTCAGTGCCGGCTTCGACGCGCACCGCGAGGACGACCTCGGCCAGCTGGGGCTGGTGGAGGCCGACTACGTCTGGATGACCGAGCGGATCAAGGACATCGCGAACCGGCATGGCAAGGGCCGCATCGTGTCGTCGCTGGAAGGCGGTTACAACCTGGACGCGCTGGGCCGCAGCGTCGAGGCGCACGTGCGGGCGCTGGCCGGGGTCTGAGCGCGGCGGAGCTGGAGGAGGAGGAGCAAGCCATGGACATGCCACTGGTCGAGAGCCGGGACGCACGGGGCGTCGTCACCCTGACGATGAACCGCCCGGCGAGTTTCAACGCGCTGAGCGAGGAGATGCTGCTGGCGCTGCAGGCGGCGCTGGACGCGCTGGCCGATGACACGTCGGTGCGGGCCGTCGTGCTGGCCGGCGCCGGCAAGGCCTTCTGCGCCGGCCACCACCTGAAGGAAATGATCGCGCGGCCCGAGCTGGACTACTACCAGAAGCTGTTCGCGCAGTGCGCGCGCATGATGCTGGCCGTGCAGAAGCTGCCGGTGCCGGTGATCGCGCGGGTGCACGGCATCGCCACCGCGGCGGGCTGCCAGCTGGTGGCGCAGTGCGACCTGGCGGTGGCTTCCACCGAGGCGCGCTTTGCCGTCAGCGGCATCAACTATGGCCTCTTCTGTTCCACGCCGAGCGTGCCGCTGCTGCGCAACGTGCCGCCCAAGCAGGCCATGGAGATGCTGGTCACCGGTGAGTTCATCGACGCGCAGCAGGCCCGGGCCAGCGGACTCGTCAACCACGCCGTCGCGCCCGACCAGCTGGACGCCGCGATCGAGCGCCTGGTGGCCGCCATCGTCGCCAAGCCGCGCGTGGCCATCGCGATGGGCAAGGAGCTGTTCTATCGCCAGCGCGAGATGGGCATCGAGGCCGCCTACCAGCTGGCCGCGCAGACCATGGCGGCGAACATGATGGAAGGCTGCGCGCTGGAAGGCGTGACCGCCTTCACCGAAAAGCGCAAGCCCGCCTGGGCGCCGCCCGCTCCATGAACGCTTTGGACCTGCTGCTCCGCGACGCGAGTCGCGGCGACCTGGCGTGGGAGATCGCCGTATTGTCGGGTTGCCTCGCCGTCGCCTGGGGCGTCTGCTGGCTGCTGGGGCGGCGCGCCCCGGCGGACTCGATCTGGTTCGGCCGCGGCACCATCGACGGGGTGCTGTTCCCGATGCTGGCGCTGGGCCTGACCTACAGCGCGCGCGTCGGCCTCGGCGCTTTCCGCGAGGTGCCGCTGCTGCGCATCGCGGTGCCGGTGCTGATCGCGCTGGTGGGCATCCGGCTGCTGGCGCGCGTCTTCACCGTGGTGTTTCCAAGCTCCGCGTTCGCGCGGGTGATGGAACGGCTGTTCTCCTGGGTCGCATGGATCGCGGCGGTGCTGTGGATCCTGGGGCTGATGCCCAACGTGCTGGAGGAAATGGAAGCGATCCGCTTCTCCTTCGGCAAGTCGGAGATCAGCCTGCTGGCCATCGTGCAGGGCACGCTGTCCTCGGGCCTGGTGATGGTGCTGGCCCTGTGGGTGGCGTCGGCACTGGAGCGCCAGGTGCTGCGCGACACGGTGGCGGACCTGTCGCTGCGCAAGGCGGCCAGCAACGCCATCCGCGCCACGCTGCTGCTGCTCGGCTTCCTGTTCGCGCTGTCGGCGGTGGGCGTGGACCTCACGGCGCTGTCGGTGCTGGGCGGCGCGCTGGGCGTCGGCCTCGGCTTCGGCCTGCAGAAGCTGGCGGCCAACTACGTCAGCGGTTTCGTCATCCTGGCCGAGCGCAGCCTGCGCATCGGCGACACCGTGCGGGTGGACAACTTCGAGGGCGTGGTGGCGGACATCAAGACCCGCTACACCCTGATCCGGGCGCTGAACGGCCGCGAGTCCATCGTGCCGAACGAGAAGCTGATCACCGAACGCATCGAGAACCTGTCGCTGGCGGACCCCAAGGTGCTGGTCTCGACCGAGGTGACGGTGGGCTACGACTCCGACCCGGACCAGGTGCGCGACATCCTGCTGGAGGCGGCGCGTGGCGCCGGGCGGGTGATCCCCGAGCCGGGGCCGGGCGTGCAGCTGGTGAAGTTCGGCGCCGACGGGCTGGAGTTCAAGCTGGTGTTCTGGATCGCCGATCCGCAGAACGGCGCCGGCGCGGTGGTGTCGGACGTCAACCTGCGGATCCTGAAGGGCCTGCGCGCGGCCGGCATCGAGATCCCGTATCCGCAGCGGGTGATGCGGATGGTGCCGCCGCCGGAGCCGCCTTCTTCGGCGGCCGCGTAGCGCTACCGGGGTTCGGCTGCGCGCTCACCGCCGGCCTACGAAGCCCGGCGTCCTGTAGGGCGGGGTGAGCGGCGAAGCCCGAACCCCGGTGCCTTCTTCACCGCATCAGCGACGGCAGCCACAGACTGAGCTGCGGGAAGGCGATCAGCAGGCCCAGCGTCACGACCATCGCCAGGACGAAGGGCCAGCAGCCGCGGAAGATGTTGCCCAGGCCCACGTCGGGCAGCAGGGCGTTCAGCACGAACAGGTTCATGCCCACCGGCGGCGAGATCAGACCGATCTGCACGATCATCACGATCAGCACGCCGAACCAGATGGGGTCGAAGCCCAGCGAGGTGACGATGGGGAAGAAGAGCGGGATGGTCAGCAGCACCATCGTCAGCTCCTCCATCACCGTGCCCAGGATGACGTAGATCGCCATCATCGCCACCACGATCATCGTCGGCGACCATCCCTGGTGCGTGATCCACTCCTTCAGGTCGCCGGGCAAGGTGGTGAAGTTCACGAAGTTGGCGAACAGCGTGGCGGCGATCAGCAGCGTGAACAGCATGGCGGTGGTGCGGGCCGATTCCACCAGCACCTCGAACAGCACCTTCCAGGTCAGCCGGCGGCGCAGCAGGGCGAACAGGAAGGCGCCGAAGGCGCCGAAGCCCGCGCCCTCCGTCGCGGTGAAGAAGCCGCCATAGATGCCGCCCAGCACCACGATGACCAGCACCACCACGCCCCAGATGCCGCGCAGGGCGCGCCAGCGCTCGGGCCAGGAAGCGCGCTCCCCGGGCGGCGCATGTTCGGGGTCGCGCGCCGTCATCACCATCACGGTCAGCATCAGCATGGTCGCCGTCAGCAGCCCCGGGATGACGCCGGCCGCGAACAGGTGGCCGATGTTGGTCTGGGTCACGATGCCGTAGATCACCATGATCGTGGACGGCGGAATCATGATGCCCAGCGTGCCGCCCGCGGCCATGACGCCGGTGGACAGCGAACTGCTGTAGCCCAGCCTACGCATGGACGGATAGGCCACCTTGCTCATGGTGGCGGCCGTCGCGATGGACGACCCGCAGATCGCGCCGAAGCCGGCGCAGGCCGCGATGGTGGCATGCGCGAGCCCGCCGCGCACGTGGCCGATGAAGGCATAGGCGGCCTGGAACAGTTCGTGCGCCAGGCCGGCGCGGGCGACGAAATTGCCCATCAGGATGAACAGCGGGATCACGGACAGCGTGTACGCGAACCCCGTCTCGTGGACCACCTGCGAGGTGCTGGCGAAGGCCGGCACCAGCCCGCGCGTCAGCCACACGCCCGCGAAGCCCACGAGGCCCATGGCGAAGGCCAGCGGCACGCGCATGAGGGCGAGCAGGAAGATCGCGCCGAATCCGAGCAATGCCTCCGTCACAGCGCCGCTCCCTCGCCTTCGAAGCGGTCGTGCGGCTTCTGGAACACCAGCGCCAGGTGCACCAGGCCGGTGAGCGCGCACAGCACGCCCATGCCGTAGATGAACGGCGCCTTGGCGATCTTCAGCTGCGCGGTGGTCTCACCGGTCTGCGCGAAGTCGGCGCCGGTCTTCCACATCAGCCAGCCCAGCCCCAGCAGGGCGGCCGCGCAGATGCACTGCACCACCACCTGCTGCACGCGCCTCAGCCACATCGGCAAGTAGGGGTCGAGCGAATCGAATTCCACGTGCTCGCCCCGGCGAGACACCAGCGGCAGCGCCGCGAAGATCACCACCACCATCAGCAGTTCCGTGAGTTCCAGCGAACCGGGAATGGAGTTCGACAGGAACTTGCGTCCCAGCACGTCGAAGAAGGTCAGGGCCATGATCGCGAAGAGCGCGATGCCCGAAAGCAGCCCGCACAGGAGCTCCAGCAGCTTGTTCACGTCTCTTGGTCCGTTTCCTGGTGGGCGCAGCAAGAGGCGGCCCCCGGGGACCGCCCGGGTTGCCGCCTTGATACGGGAGCGCTGGGCCTACTTCGAGAGCTTCGAGATTTCGCCGCGGAAGTCCGCCAGCAGCTTCGCCGGGTTCTTCAGCCCCTTGGCCTCGGCGTCCTTGACCCACTTGGCCTCGAGCTGCGACGTCTTGCCCTTGATGTCGGCGACGAACTTGGCGTCGGCCTTCACCACCTGCACGTTGTTGGCCTGCATCAGGGCGTAGGCACGGCGGTCGAACTTGTCCCAGGAGCGCCCGATCATGCGGGCCGCCACTTCACCCGAGGCGTCGTCCACGGCCTTCTTCTCCTCGGGGCTCATCTTGTCGTACTTGGCCGGGTTCATCATGAACACGAAGCTGGTGTTGTACAGGCCGCCGGGGAAGGTGGTCGCGTGCTTGACCAGCTTGTCCAGCTTGAACGCCTCCACCGATTCGGCCGGGAACAGCGTGCCGTCCATCACGCCGCCGGACAGCAGCTCATAGGACTCCGGCGCGGGCTTGAGCGTCACGTTCATGCCCAGCACCTTGGAGACCTCGTTCACCATGCCGCCGCCCACGCGCCACTTCAGGCCCTGCAGGTCCTCCAGCTTGGTCACGGGACGCTTGGTGTTGAACACGATGCCGGGGCCGTGCGTGAAGAACGCCAGCACCTTCACGCCCTCGTGCTCCTTGATGAATTCGGGGTTCCTGAACGCAACCCGGTTGAAGGCCACGGACATCGTCTCGGCGGAGTCGCCCAGGAACGGGAACTCGGCCAGCTGGGGATACACGAAGCGGCCCGGCGTGTAGCCGTGCACCGTGAACGAGACGTCCGTGAGGCCGTTCTTCACCGCGTCGAAGGTGCCCGGCGGCGCGGCCACCGCGCGCGGCAGGTGGTTGCAGCGGATCTTGTTCTTGCTGTTCTTCTCCACCAGCTCGCACCATTCCTTCTGGGCGAGGGTCAGGGCGTGGCCGGGCGGCACCCAGCTCGACGTGGTCAGCACGGTCTGTGCGGCGACGGGGAAGGCTCCGCATGCGGCAACGGCGGCGGCCAGGGAAAGCAGGGTGCGGTTCATCCAACGAACTCCTTGTATTGGTGCGATGCAATGTAAGCGGCACGCCTGGGGCGGGCGGTCCAGACTTACCCGCATCGCGTCCCCGGCAGCGCCTATAATCGCAAAAAAGAACGGTCGTTCTATTTTGTTCCCGCACCCTCCGAGCGTGGCACGATGGCCGCGGCCCCGGCACATGGTGGTGGCGGCATAGAATTCCCGTTTACGTCAACGTCAATCTCGCAAGAGAAACTCTAGGAGTTCCCAGCATGAAGGTCCTGGTTCCCGTCAAGCGGGTGGTGGACTACAACGTGAAGGTCCGCGTCAAGTCGGACAACACGGGTGTGGACATCGCGAACGTCAAGATGAGCATGAATCCGTTCGACGAGATCGCGGTGGAGGAAGCCGTTCGCCTGAAGGAAAAGGGCGTCGTCACCGAGGTGATCGCCGTTTCCTGCGGCGTGCAGCAGTGCCAGGAGACCTTGCGCACCGCCATGGCGATCGGCGCCGACCGCGCGATCCTGGTGCAGACCGACGAGGAGCTGCAGCCGCTGGCCGTGGCCAAGCTGCTCAAGGCGCTGTTCGACAAGGAGCAGCCGGGCCTGGTGATCCTGGGCAAGCAGGCGATCGACGACGACTGCAACCAGACCGGCCAGATGCTGGCCGCGCTGCTGGACCTGCCGCAGGCGACTTTCGCTTCGAAGGTCGAAGTGGCCGACGGCAAGGCCAAGGTCACCCGTGAAGTGGATGGCGGCCTGGAGACCATCTCGGTGCCGATCCCGGCGGTGATCACCACCGACCTGCGCCTGAACGAGCCGCGCTACGTGACGCTGCCGAACATCATGAAGGCCAAGAAGAAGCAGATGGACATCGTCAAGCCCGAGGACCTGGGCGTGGACGTCAAGCCCCGCCTGAAGACCCTGAAAGTCACCGAGCCGCCAAAGCGCGGCGCGGGCGTGAAGGTGCCGGACGTGGCGACTCTCGTGCAGAAGCTCAAGACCGAAGCCAAGGTCATTTAAAGCGGACAGCCGGACGCAAAAGTCGCAAAGGTTTCGCAAAAGACGCAAAAGGGAACCGAACTTCTTGTTTGAATTCCTTTTGCGACCTTTGCGTAGTTTTTGCGACTTTTGCGTCCGGAAGTCCGGTTCCCTGAATTCATCGGAGTCCCCATGACATCCCTCGTCATCGCAGAACACGACAACGCGACCATCCGCCCCGCCACCCTCAACACCGTCACCGCCGCCGCCCAGTGCGGGGGTGACGTCCACGTGCTGGTGGCCGGCGCCAATGCCGGTGAGGCCGCCAAGGCCGCGGCGCAGATCGCCGGCGTCACCAAGGTGATCCACGCCGACGGCGTGCAGTTCGAGCACGGCCTCGCCGAGAACATGGCCGCGCAGGTGCTGGCCATCGCCTCCAGCTACAGCCACATCCTGTTCCCCGCCACCGCCAGCGGCAAGAACATCGCCCCGCGCGTCGCCGCCAAGCTCGACGTCGCGCAGATCTCCGACATCAGCAAGATCGACGGTCCCGATACCTTCGAGCGGCCGATCTACGCCGGCAACGCCATCGCCACGGTGCAGAGCGCCGACGGCGTGAAGGTGATCACCGTGCGCACCACCGCCTTCGACCCGGCCGCGGCCACCGGCGGCAGCGCTGGCGTCGAGACGGCCAGCGCGGTCGCCGATGCCGGCAAGAGCACCTTCGTCGGCCAGGAGATCGCCAAGAGCGACCGGCCCGAGCTCACCGCCGCCAAGATCATCGTCTCCGGCGGCCGCGCGCTCGGCTCCAGCGAGAAGTTCCACGAAGTGCTCGAGCCGCTGGCCGACAAGCTCGGCGCCGCCATC
>JAJTCN010000144.1 GCA_021323335.1 Ramlibacter sp. | reverse complement strand
CTTCAGGCCCATGGCCTCGATGGCGCTGGATTCGTCGGTGATGCCCTCGCCCGCGCCTTCCAGCGCCTGCCGCAACATGCCCAGGCGGAACATCTGCGGAGTCTGCGCCTGCCACTTGTCACCGCGGTTGATGGTCGCAGCGACGCGGCCGCCCTCGCCCAGCTTCAGCGTGTCGGCCAGCGGATGGGCCAGCAGGCCACCGACCTCGTCGCCGTCGCAGGCGTCGATCAGGCGGTCGATGAGTTCGGGCGTGATGAGGCAGCGCGCGGCGTCGTGCACCAGCACCCAGTCGGTGTCCACCGCGCCGGCGCGGCGCAGCTCGCGCAGGCCATTGGAGACCGTCGCCGCGCGCGTCGGCCCGCCCACCGGCACGACCAGCGCCGACGTGGTGGGATTGCGCTCGAAGAACCCATCGCCCGGCGCCACCACGACGACGGTGCGCGAGATGCGCTTGACGCCGGCGAACGCCGACAGGGTGTGCCACACCAGCGGCTGGCCGGCCACGCGTTCGTACTGCTTGGGACCCGCGGTGCCGGCGCGGCTGCCGAGCCCGGCACACGGGATGAGGGCGAAATACCGGGGGGCGGGTGCGCTCGTGTTCATGGGATATCCGAATCATTCTAAGCCTCGCAGTTCCCCCTACAATGCATCCACACCCCACCCTTTCCAGGCGCGGGGTGTTTTGCATTTGTCGTCCCCACGCTTCATGGAATTACCCAAGCTCTCGCCCGGCCGCCGCATGGCCCTCCCCCGGCCCGCAGGCTCCGCCGATGCATTGCTGCTGGCCCGCCTGGCCCAGCGGGAGCGCGCGCAAGGCCGCCTCACCGCCATCGTCACGGCCGACGCCAACGACGCGCAGCGGCTGCTGGACGAGATCGCCTTCTTCGCGCCCGACCTGCGCACCGCGCTGTTTCCCGACTGGGAGACGTTGCCGTACGACCAGTTCTCGCCGCACCAGGACCTGATCAGCGAGCGCCTGGCCACGCTGTGGCGCATCCTGCAGCGCGAGGCCGACCTGGTGCTGGTGCCCGCCAGCACGGCGTTGTACCGCGTCGCCCCGCCCAGCTTCCTGGCCGGCTACACCTTCGAGTTCCGCGTGCAGCAGAAGCTGGACGAGGCGCGGCTGAAGGCGCAGCTCACGCTGGCCGGCTACAACCACGTCACGCAGGTCGTCAGCCCCGGCGAGTACGCCGTGCGCGGCGGCCTGATCGACCTGTTCCCGATGGGCTCGCCCGTTCCGTATCGCGTCGACCTGTTCGACGACGAGGTGGATTCCATCCGGACCTTCGATCCCGATTCGCAGCGCAGTCTCTACCCCGTGCCCGAGGTGCGGCTGCTGCCCGGCCGCGAGTTCCCGATGGACGAGGACGCGCGGGCCCGCTTTCGCAGCCGCTGGCGCGAGCTGCTGGAGGGCGACCCGACCAAGAGCCGCATCTACAAGGACATGGGCAACGGCGTCGCCACCGCCGGCATCGAGTACTACCTGCCGCTGTTCTTCGAGGAGACCGCCACGGTCTTCGATTACCTGGGCAAGGAGTCCACGCTGGTGCTGCACGGCGAGCTGGAACCGGCCTTCCAGCGCTTCTGGCAGGACACGCGGGACCGCTACCGGCTGGTGCAGGGCGACCCCGAGCGGCCGGTGCTGCCGCCGGAGACGCTGTTCCTGAATGCGGAGCAGTTCTACACGCGCGCCAACGAGCATGCGCAGCTGGCGCTGCGTCCAGGGGCGCAGGACGTCGAGGACAGCGCCCTCTTCCAGAAGCTGCCCGATCTCTCCGTGGTCCGCGGCGCCGAGGATCCGCTGGCCCGCTTCAAGGAACACGCCCAGCGCACGCCCAACCAGGTGCTGGTGCTGGCGGAGAGCGCGGGGCGGCGCGAAAGCCTGCTGGACTTCCTGCGCGCCAGCCACCTGACGCTGCCGGCCTTCGACTCGCTGGAGGAGTTCCTGGCCAGCGACGAAAAGCTGGGCATCGCGACGGCGGCGCTGGCCAGCGGCTTCTCGTGGGTCGAGGAAGCCGTCGACTTCGTCACCGAGACCGAGCTCTTCGCCAGCGCGCCGACCACGCGGCGGCGCAAGAAGCAGGAACAGGTCAGCGACGTCGAGGCGCTGATCAAGGACCTGTCGGAGCTGAACGTCGGCGACCCCGTCGTCCACGCGCAGCACGGCATCGGCCGCTACCGGGGCCTGATGAGCATGGACGTCGGGCAAGGCAGCACCGAGTTCCTGCATCTCGAATACGCCGACAAGGCCACGCTGTACGTGCCGGTCAGCCAGCTGCACCAGATCAGCCGCTACACCGGCGTCGGCGCCGACGAAGCGCCGCTGCACCGGCTGGGCTCCGGCCAGTGGGAGAAGGCCCGGCGGCGCGCGGCCGAACAGGTGCGCGATACCGCAGCGGAACTGCTGAACCTGTACGCGCGCCGCGCGGCGCGGCAAGGCCATGCCTTCCGCTTTTCGGCGCAGGACTACGAGACCTTCGCCAACGACTTCGGCTTCGACGAGACGCCGGACCAGAACGCGGCCATCCACGCGGTGATCCAGGACATGGTGTCGCCGCATCCCATGGACCGGCTGGTCTGCGGCGACGTCGGCTTCGGCAAGACCGAGGTCGCCCTGCGCGCCGCCTTCATCGCCATCACCGGCGGCAAGCAGGTTGCCTTCCTGGCGCCCACCACGCTGCTGGCGGAGCAACACTTCCAGACGCTGGTGGACCGCTTCGGCAAATGGCCGGTGAAGGTGGCGGAGATGAGCCGCTTCCGCTCCACGAAGGAGATCAACGCCGCCCTGAAGGGGCTGGAGGACGGCAGCATCGACATCGTGGTGGGCACGCACAAGCTGCTGTCCACGACGACCAAGTTCAAGAACCTGGGCCTGCTGATCATCGACGAGGAGCACCGCTTCGGCGTGCGCCACAAGGAGGCGATCAAGGCCATGCGCGCCGAGGTCGACGTGCTCACGCTGACGGCCACGCCGATCCCGCGCACGCTGGGGATGGCGCTGGAAGGCCTGCGCGACCTGTCGGTCATCGCCACCGCGCCGCAGCGGCGCCTCGCGATCAAGACCTTCGTGCGCAACGAGGGCGCCGGCGTCATCCGCGAGGCAGTGCTGCGCGAGTTGAAGCGCGGCGGCCAGGTCTACTTCCTGCACAACGAGGTGGAAACCATCCAGAACCGGCGCGAAGCGCTGGAGCGCCTGCTGCCCGAGGCGCGCATCGCGGTGGCGCACGGCCAGATGCCCGAGCGCGAGCTGGAGCGGGTGATGCGCGAGTTCGTGCAGCAGCGCCACAACGTGCTGCTGTGCTCCACCATCATCGAGACCGGCATCGACGTGCCGACGGCCAACACCATCGTGATCGCGCGCGCCGACAAGTTCGGCCTGGCGCAGCTGCACCAGCTGCGTGGCCGCGTCGGCCGCAGCCACCACCAGGCGTATGCCTACCTCATGGTGCCGGACATCGAGGGCCTGACCAAGCAGGCCGCGCAGCGGCTGGACGCGATCCAGGCGATGGAGGAGCTGGGCTCCGGCTTCTACCTGGCGATGCACGACCTGGAGATCCGCGGCGCCGGCGAGGTGCTGGGCGAGAACCAGAGCGGCAACATGCTGGAGGTGGGCTTCCAGCTGTACAACGAGATGCTGTCGGAGGCCGTGCGGTCGCTGAAGGCCGGCAAGGAGCCGGACCTGCTGGCGCCGCTGCAGGTGACGACCGAGATCAACCTGCATGCGCCGGCGCTGCTGCCGGACGACTATTGCGGCGACGTGCACCTGCGGCTGTCCTTCTACAAGAAGCTGGCGACCGCCAGGACCGTCGACCAGATCGACACCCTGCTGGAGGAGATCGTCGACCGCTTCGGCAAGCTGCCGCCGCAGGCGCAGACCCTGATCGACGTGCACCGGCTGCGCGTGCTGGCGCGGCCCTACGGCGTGGTGAAGGTAGATGCGGCGCCGACGGTGATCCACATCACCTTCAAACCGAACCCGCCGATCGACCAGATGGCGATCATCCAGCTGGTGCAGAAGAACAAGCACATCAAGCTGGCCGGCAACGACAAGCTGCGCATCGAGAAGTCGCTGGTCGAAGTGAAGGACCGCGCGCAGATGGTGCGGGACACCTTGCGTGCGCTCGGCCAGCCGAAAGCGGTGGAGACAGCGTAGCGCTCCGCCGTCCCCGCGCAGGCGGGGATCCAGGGCTCCCTCCCTGCGCCCTAGCGCTTGCGGAAATACTGCTGCGTCGTCGGCGTGGCCAGCGGCCGCAGCAGTCCCTTGGCCGCGGTCTTCGCCACCCGCTCCAGGTCGTTCGTCACGTAGACCGTCGGCCTGGCCACGGGCTCGAATCCGAGCCGCTCGGCGAAACGCGCCATCGTTTCCGGCGTGAAGCCGTTGATGTGTTCCAGCGGGTGGATCTTGCGGTACTCCTCGATCGTCTCGATGCCGTGCACGCCCGAACAGTCCGGCGTCTCCAGCACGAGGACCCCGCCCGGCGCCAGCAGCTCGCTGAGCCGCTGCACCAGGCCGTGCGGATCGTCGAGGTGTTCGAGCACCTCGAACAGCGTGAGTGCATGAAACGGCGCCATCGCAGCGACTTCCTCGATCTCCGCGAACACCTTCGAAAACCGGTTGTTGTCGCGCTTGGCCGAGGACCGGTCCACGCCATAGGCGTCGAAGCCGTACAGCGCGCACATGGCCAGGAAGCCGCCATAGCCGCATCCGAAATCCAGCAGCCGCACCCGGTCGGGACCGCGCAGCTCGCGGGTCAGCCGCTCGATGCGCAGCACGTGGGCGGTGTAGTCGGTAGCCGTGGCGAATTCGTTCGCCGGGGTCCGGTACTCCTTTTCGAAAACCTCGATGGCCTCCTGCGACATCCAGCGGGAGAAGCGGCGCTCGTTCCATTCGGGGGCGAGGATGTAGCGATGGAAGGCGAGCTCGCAGTCGCGGCAGGCGACATAGGACCAGGGCCGGCCGCGCAGGAAGGGAGTGGGGTCCTCGCCCCAGGGATCGGCGGCGATGAAGGCCCCGACCGCGCCTTCGTCGAACTTGCCGGCCGACAGCTCCCGCAGGCTCGGGCTCTGGCAACTGATGCAGGCGCGCCGCTCGACGAATTCAGCAGATTCCGTGGTGTTCATGGGATGTGCGTGCAGTCCAGTACGGCGCAATTCTGGCGCAGCGCGGC
>JAJTCN010000055.1 GCA_021323335.1 Ramlibacter sp. | reverse complement strand
CGCGCTGTACGGCGGCTCGCAGAACCTGCTGCACTACACGATGCGCCGCTTCGGCATCGAGACCACCTTCGTCAAGCCCGGCGACATCGACGGCTGGCGCGCCGCGATCCGGCCGGAGACGAAGCTGCTGTTCGGCGAGACGGTGGGCAACCCGGGCCTGGACGTGCTCGACATTCCCACCGTGTCCGCGCTGGCCCACGACGCCGGGCTGCCCTTGCTGGTGGATTCGACTTTCACCACGCCTTACCTGATGAAACCGTTCGACCTGGGCGCGGACCTGGTGTACCACTCGGCTACCAAGTTCCTGTCGGGCCACGGCACCGTGATCGGCGGGGTGGTGGTGGATGGCGGCAGCTTCGACTGGGAGGGCTCGGGCCGCTTCGCCGAACTGACTGCGCCCTACGACGGCTTCCACAACATGGTGTTCAGCGAGGAGTCCACGGTGGGGGCCTTCCTGCTGCGCGCACGCCGCGAAGGGCTGCGGGACTTCGGCGCCAGCATGAGCCCGCACACGGCCTGGCTCATCCTGCAAGGTATCGAGACGCTGCCGCTGCGCATGGAACGGCACATGAGCAACACCCGCAAGGTGGTGGAATTCTTGGCCTCCCACGCCTTCGTGGAGCGCGTGGGCCACCCGATGTTGGAGTCGCACCCCAGCCACGCGCTGGCGCAGAAGCTGCTGCCGCGCGGCGCGGGCTCGGTCTTCAGCTTCGACATGAAGGGCAGCCGCGAGCAGGGCAAGAAGTTCATCGAGGCGCTCAAGCTCTTCAGCCACCTGGCCAACGTGGGCGACTGCCGCTCCCTGGTGATCCACCCGGCGAGCACCACGCACTTCCGCATGACCGACGAGGCACTGCGCGGCGCGGGCATCGGCCCGGCCACCATCCGCCTGTCGATCGGCCTGGAAGACCCGGACGACCTGATCGACGACCTCAAGCGGGCCCTGCGCGCCGCCGAGAAGGCGTGAGGAGAGCGCCATGGAACTGACCGTCAACGGCGCCCGCACCTTCTGCTACACCGGCGGCAAGGCCTTCGATGCCGCCAAGCCCACCGTCGTCTTCATCCACGGCGTGCTCAACGACCACAGCGTCTGGATCCTGCAGACCCGGTACTTCGCCCACCACGGCTGGAACGTGGTGGCGGTGGACCTGCCGGGCCACTGCAGGAGCGCGGGTGAAGCGCCGAAGAGCGTGGAAGAGGCGGCGGGCTTCATCGTGGCGCTGCTCGATGCGCTGAAGGTGGAGCGCGCCGCGCTGGTCGGCCACAGCTTCGGGGCGCTCGTCGCGCTGGAGACCGCGGCGCGGGCACCGGAGCGCGTGATGCAGGTGGCGCTGGTGGGCGTCGCCTACCCGATGAAGGTGTCGCCCGCGCTGCTGGAGAACGCGCAGCACCAGCCGATGAAGGCGATCGACATGGTCAACGCGTTCTCCCATTCGATGCTGGCGCCGCCGCCCTCCGCGCTGGGGCCCGGCACCTGGCTGTACGGCGGCTCGCGGGCCCTGATGCGGCGGGTGCTGGCGAGCAACCGCGCGGTCAACGTGTTCCACCGCGGCTTCGTCGCCTGCGACAGCTACGCCGGTGGCGATGCCGCCATCGACAAGGTGCGCTGCCCGGTGTTGTTCGTGCTGGGCAAGTCGGACGCGATGACGCCGCCGAAGGCCGCGCAGGGACTGCAGCAGAAGGCGCACGATGGCCGCACGGTGCTGGTCGAGGGCGGCCACCAGATGATGACGGAAGCACCGGACGCCGTGCTGTTCGCGCTGCGGGACTTCCTGAAACCATGAGCGATATCCAGGCGACGCCGCCGATGACGCCCGGGCGGGCGCGCGAGATCGCCGCGGGGCTCGACCTGCGCGCGCTGCCCGCGGATTTCTACGCCAACCCGTATCCCGTCTACGACGTGCTGCGCGAGACGGAGCCGGTGCGGCTCATGCCCGACGGCTCCTGGTTCCTCACGCGCCATGCCGACCTGATGGCGGTGTACCGCGATGCCCAGGGCTTCAGCTCGGACAAGAAGGTGGAGTTCACGCCGAAGTACGGCGCGGGCTCGCCGCTGCTGGAGCACCACACCACCAGCCTCGTCTTCAACGACCCGCCGCTGCACACGCGCGTGCGCAAGCTGATGATGGGCGCGCTGACCCGCCGCGCCATCGCGGAGATGGAGCCGGGACTGGTGACGCTGGTGGACGGCTTGCTGGACGGCATCGCGGCGCGAGGCGGTGGCGACCTGATCGAGGACTTCGCCTCCGCGATCCCGGTGGAGATCATCGGCAACCTGCTGGGCGTGCCGCACGCCGACCGCGCGCCCTTGCGCGGCTGGTCGCTCGCGATCCTCGGCGCGCTGGAGCCGAAGCTGACGCCGGAGCAGGAGTTAGACGGCAACCGTAGCGTGCGCGAGTTCATCGACTACCTGCGGGTGCTGGTGGCCTACCGGCGCAAGCACCCCGGGGACCCCGAGCACGACGTGCTCACGCGGCTGATCCAGGGCGAGGTCGCCGGCGAGCGCTTGAGCGAAGCGGAGCTGCTGCAGAACTGCATCTTCATCCTGAACGCCGGCCACGAGACCACCACCAACCTGATCGGCAATGCGCTGGTCGCGCTGCAGGAATGGCCGCAGGAGAAGGAGCGCCTGCTGCATGTCATCGGCGACCGTCCCGACTGGGCGGCGCTGGAGCCGGTGATGACGCTGGCAGTGGACGAATTCCTGCGCTTCGAGTCGTCCAACCAGCTGGGCAACCGGCGCGCCCTGCGCGCCTGCGAGGTCGGCGGCGTCGCGTTGCCGGAGGGTGCGCTGGTCACCTTGTGCATCGGTGCGGCCAACCGCGACCCGGCGCAGTTCGAGCGGCCCGGCGTGCTGGACCTTGCGCGCGCCGACAACCGCCACCTGGCGTTCGGCTTCGGCATCCACCAGTGCGCCGGCCTGAGCCTGGCGCGGCTGGAAGGCCGGGTGGCGATCGGCCGCTTCCTGGCGCGCTTTCCCGCCTACCGCCTTACCGCGCCGCCCACGCGCGGAGGTCGCGCGCGCTTTCGCGGGTTCCTGCAGGCGCCGTTTTCGATCTGATTTTTTTGCTGGGGTTCGCTACGCATGCTGCCGGAACAGCCGCAGCAACTCCAACCGATCCGTCTTGCCGTTCGCCAGGCGCGGAATCGCGGACAGGAACAGCAGGTGCACGTCGGCCTGCAGCGGCAAGGTCAGCACGTCCCCCAGCACCCGCCGCCCCTCGTCGGCGCTGACGCCGGTCGCCAGCACCACCGCCAGGCCGAGCGTCGCGGACCCGCCAACCAGGTGCACGGCGACCGCGGCCACGTCGCCGAACGCGGCGTGCTGCCGCACCTGCTGCTCGATCTGCAGCGCCGGAACTTTGATGCCGCCGAGGTTGACCAGGTCGTCCTGGCGCCCCAGCAGCCGCAGCACGCGGCGCCCGAGCAGCACGCCGGCGTCGCCGCTGACGAACCAGCCGTCGCGGAAGGCGGCGGCGGTTTCCTCGGGCCGGTCGATGTAGCCCTCCACCAGCCCCGGCGAGCGGATCGCCACCACGCCCGCCTGTCCCGGCGGCAGCACCCTGCCCGCGTCGTCCAGGATGCGCACCTGCACGCCGGCGGCGATGACGCCGGCGCCGCTGTCGTCGAGTTCGCCGCAGACGACGGCGGTCTCGTTGCTGCCGTAGCGGTTGTGGATGACGCCGCCGAACACGGCTTGCGCGCGGTGCCGCAACTGCGGCGGCAAGGCGCCGCCGAAGGTGGCGACGCTGGTCGCATGGGGCGCCCGGTAGCCGGCCGGCAGCTCGTCGAGCAGGCGTTGCAGTTGCAGCGGCAGGCCGAGCACGTGGGTGGGCTGCATGCGCTCGATGTCCCGGCCGGAACCGGCCATGACGAGGCCGCCGCGACGCAGGCAGGCGCTGGCACGCGCGAAGCCGGCGTTCACCACCAGCGGGCTGAGCAGCAGCAGGCGGGTGGCGGTGTCGGTCTGCCAGGTCACGCTGTCCAGGGCGGTGCGGATCCACCATTCCTGCGCCAGCCGGGACAGCCGCATGAACTTGGACGCTCCGCTGGAGCCGGAGGTGCGGGAGAGGCGCTGCGGCGCGTCCAGGGGCAACGGGTTCCATTCCGGCCCCTCCCCCTGCAGCGGCGCCGCGAGCTGGTCCGCGAACGCCTGGTCGATGCGGTGGAAGCGCACCGGGGGCGGCACGGCCTGCGGCAAGGCGGAGAACACGCGGTCGACGTGGGCGAACAGGAAGTCCCGGTCGGGATCGCCTTCCGCCTCGAAGGACACCGTGACGGCTCCCAGCGCTTCGGCGGCCAGCAGCAGCACCAGCTGCACGCCGAAGCCGGGCCCGGACACGGCGATGCGCTCGCCCGGACGCACGCCCAGGCGTTGCAGGTGCAGCCCGCATTGCAGCAGCGCGTTGGCCAGCTGCGCGTAGGTGAGTCCGGCGCCGTTCTCGTTCAACGCGGGCCGCTGCGGCGTGCGCGCCGCGAAGGTCTCGACGTAGTCGGCGGTGGTGGGCAGCGGCGGCGCGCGCATGGAGCGGCCGATCAGATCACATCGCGCAGGTAAATGGAAGACAGGCGGCCGGTGCTCCAGAGGCGCGCGGTCGCTTCCGATTCGGGCAGCAGCAGGTGCCGCATCAGCGGCTCCAGCGCGGTGGATGCGGGGTCGGCGAGCAACACGTAGCGGGTGGCGTCATGGTCGTCCACCTCGTTCAGCCGGCCGATCCAGTCCAGCTGCACCAGCGTCTGCAGCACCGGCTCCAGCTGCAGCAGGTCGACGTCCATCGTGGCGGCGAGCTCCGCCGCGCTCAGTCCGCGGCGGGCCGTGTTGCGGGCGCCGTGCAGGTGCTGGAGCACTTCGATGCCCAGCTGGAACTGCCAGCCGTGCCCGCCGCCGCGACGGCGCGACCCCGCCAGCAGGCTCGGCATGTACGCGGTGATGACCGCGCCGAACAGCACCGTCAGCCAGGCGATGTAGATCCACACCAGCAGGATCGGCACGGTGGCGAAGGTGCCGTAGACGGCCGAATAGGTGGGGACGAGGCTCAGGTACCAGGCCAGCACGCGCTTGGCCAGCTCGATGCCGACGGCGGCGAACAGGCCGCCCGCTATGGCGTGCGCGCGCCGCACCGGCGTGTTGGGCACGAAGCGGTACAGGGCGCTGAGGGCGCCCGCCAGCAGCAGGAACTCCACCACGTCGAGGACGAAGGCGACGCCGCTGGCCGGCGCCCGGACCAGTCCGCGCGAAGCGGACAGCGCCCACGACGTGGTGCTCAGGCTGATGGCGACCAGCAGCGGCCCCAGGGTGATCGCGGCCCAGTAGAGCACCAGCCGCCGCCCCAGCCCGCGTGTCCGCCGCACCCGCCAGATGCTGTTGAGGGTGCGGTCGATGGTGAGCACCAGCGCCAGCGCCGAGGCCACCAGCGCCGCCAGCCCGACGAAGCCCAGGCGGCTGGCCTTGCCCGCGAACTGCGTGAGGTAGCCGAGCACCTGCCGGGCGATCGCCTCCGGGATCAGGCTCTGCACCAGCCACTGCTGCAGGCTCGCCTGCAGCTTGCTGAAGATCGGGAAGGCGGTGAACAGCGCCAGGGCCACCGTGAAGAACGGCACCAGGGCGATCATGGTCGTGAACGTCAGGCTGCTGGCGGTCACGCCCAGCCGGTCCTCGCGGAAGCGCTCGCGCAAGGTCTGCGCGGTCGACAGCCACGGGAACCTGGCGAGGTCGGCGAGCAGTTGGCGAACATTCACGCTCGGTATGATGCCATCGCACATGCAATCCGCCGAAGTTCCCGTCGTTCCTCCTGCCGTCGAAACAACACGCTGGGTGGCCGTGGCCAGCCTGTTGGGGCTGATCGTCCTGTCCCTCGCCTGGGAGCTCTGGCTGCCCGAACGACCCAGCCCCTGGGTGCTCAAGGTGCTGCCGCTGTGCGTGCCGGTCGCCGGCCTGCTGAAGCGGCGCATGTACACCTATCGCTGGGTGAGCCTGCTGGTGTGGCCCTACTTCATGGAGGGCATCGTGCGCTGGAACGAAGGCCTGCCCGCCATGCTGGAAGTGGCCCTCACCGTCACCCTTTTTGCCGCCTGCGCCGTGCACGTGCGGCTGCGCCTGAAGAACGCCGCGTCATGAACGAACTCCTCACCCAACTGCGCGCCGCCGTCGGCGCGGCGAACGTCCTGACCGAGGGCGACCTCAGCGCCTGGGAGCTGGACTGGCGCAAGCGCTCGCGCGGCAAGGCGCTGGCGGTGGTGCGCCCCGGCAGCACCGCCGAAGTGGCCGCGGTCGTGCGGCTGTGCGCCGAGGCCGGCGCGCCGATGGTGCCGCAGGGCGGCAACACGGGCCTGGTCGTCGGCGGGGTGCCGGATGAATCCGGCCGCGAAGTCGTCCTGAGCCTGACGCGCATGAACCGCGTGCGCGCGGTGGACCGCGACAACCTGGCGATGACGGTGGACGCCGGCTGCGTGCTGCAGAACCTGCAGCAAGCCGCCGAAGACGCCGGGCTGCTGTTCCCCCTGAGCCTGGCCGCCGAGGGCAGCTGCACCATCGGCGGCAACCTGGCCACCAACGCCGGCGGCACCCAGGTGGTCCGCTACGGCAACACGCGCGAGCTGTGCCTGGGCCTGGAGGTGGTCACGGCGCAGGGCGAGGTGTGGGAAGGCCTGACCGGCCTGCGCAAGGACAACACCGGCTACGACCTGCGCGACCTGTTCATCGGCAGCGAAGGCACGCTGGGCGTGATCACCGGCGCCACCATGAAGCTGTATCCCTTGCCGGCGGCCACGCTCACGGCGTGGGCCTCCGTGCCCTCGATGGAAGCGGCGGTGACGCTGCTGGGGCTGGCGCACCGCCACCTGGGCGCCGGCCTCACCGGCTTCGAGGTGATGGGGCAGTTCGCGCTGGGCCTGGTGGCCAGGCATTTCAAGCAGCTGCGCGTGCCGCTGTACGAAGCCGGGCCGTACTGCGTGCTGCTGGAGAACTCCGACCAGGAGTCGGAAGAACACGCGCGCGCCCAGTTCGAGCGGCTGCTGGAAGTGGCGCTGGAAGAAGGCTGCGTGGCCGACGCCGTGGTGGCGGAGAACATCGCGCAGGCGCGCCAGCTCTGGCACATCCGCGAATCCATCCCGCTGGCGCAGGCCGAGGAAGGCCTGAACATCAAGCACGACATCTCGATCCCGGTGTCGCGCATCCCGGAGTTCTGCACCGAGACCGATGCCCTGCTGCGCCGGGAGATCGCCGGGGTGCGGCTGGTGAACTTCGGCCACCTGGGCGACGGCAACCTGCACTACAACGTGCAGGCGCCCGAGGGCGGCGACATGCAGGCCTTCCTGCGCGAACAGGAGGAACGGGTCAACACCCTGGTGTACGACCAGGTCAAGCGCTTCGACGGCTCCATCTCCGCCGAGCACGGGATCGGCGCGCTGAAGGTCGGCAAGATGCCGCAGTACAAGTCCGACGTGGCGATCCGGATGATGCAGGCGCTCAAGGCCGCGCTCGACCCGCAGGACCTGCTCAACCCTGGCCGCGTGGTGCCGCCGCGGATGCGAGGGTAAGCCCGGACATCTAGGGGCAAACCGCGAGTTGACGCTCGGCGCCTACCGTCCCTAATCTTGGTGTTTCCCCAGGAACCCAAGGAGACAAGCATGAAGACGACCTCCCGGATGCTCGTGGCCGCCGCGGCCACGCTCGCCTGCGCGCTGCCTGCCGCGGCCCAGCAGGTGACTTTGATGACCGGCCCGCAAGGCGGATCCTGGGTTCCGCTCGGAGGCGCCCTCAAGCACATGTGGGAGCAGGCGGTGCCAGGGCTGCAGATCCAGCAGACACCGGGCGCCGGCATCGCCAACGTGCGCGGCGTCGACGAAGGCAAGGCCCAGATCGGCTTCGCCAATTCGGCCACGACGGTGGACGGCATCGCCGGCCGCGCGCCCTACCCCAAGAAAGTCACCAAGGTGTGCCAGGTCGCCAACCTGTACCCGCAGTACTTCCAGGTGGCCGCGCTGGCGAACGCCGGGATCCGCTCCTACGCCGACCTGAAGGGCAAGACGCTGGTCACGCAGCCCAAGGGGAACACCGCCGAGGTGCTGACGGCCGAAATCCTCAAGCTCAACGGCCTGAACTACGGCGCCCTGGCCAAGGCCAACTTCCAGGCCTCGTATACCGACGCCGTGTCGCTGATGAAGGACGGCCATGCGCAGGTGATGACCCTGGGGACCACCGCGCCGGCATCGGCCGTCATGGACCTCGCGAGCGCGCGCGACATGGTGCTGGTGCCGGTGGACGACAAGACCATGGGCCTGCTGCAAAAGGAGAACCCGGGCTACCAGAAGCTCACCATCCGCGCCGGCACCTATCCCAAGCAGGACAAGGACGTCCCGGTGATCGGCTACTCCACGCACATCGTGGCGTCCTGCGACCTGCCCGAGGACACGGTCTACAAGATGACCAAGGCCATGGCCCAGAACGTGGGCGCCATGGCCGCCGTGGTCAAGCCGATCACGGGCCTGACGGCCAAGGACATGGCGGCCGACATCGGCGTGCCGATGCACAAGGGCGCGCTGAAGTATTACAAGGAAGCAGGTGTCCTCTGAGGGCGCGCCGCACGCGCCCGTGACCCTGCCGGAAGGCGGGGTCGTCTCCGACGAGATCGCGGCGACGCCCCCCGTCAACAGGGTGCTCGCCGCGGTGGTCACGGCGGTCGCCGTGGCCATGTCGCTGTACCACATGTACGTGGCCGGTTTCGGGCCGCCGGAGGCCGTGATCTTCCGCGGCACCCACCTGCTGTTCGCGCTGACGCTCGTCTACCTGCTGTATCCCTTCCGCGGCGGACGCAGCCGGGCCGGGCGCGTGCTGGACTTCGCCCTGCTCGCCGCCGGCTGGGGCTTCATCCTGCACATCTTCCTGGGCTACGACGCCTTCATCAACCGCATCATCTACATCGACGAGCTGACAGTCTGGGACACGGTCTTCGCGGTGCTGTGCGTGGTGGTGGTGCTGGACGGCACGCGGCGGGTGATCGGCTGGGCGCTGCCGATCACCGCCATCCTGTTCCTGGTCTACGCGGTCTTCTTCACCTTCGTGAAGATCCCGGTGCTGCTGGAACAGCTGTACCTGTCGACCGAAGGCGTGTTCGGCTCGACGCTGGGGGTGTCGGCCAGCTACGTCATGCTGTTCGTGCTGTTCGGCGCGTTCATGGAAAAGAGCGGCACCGGCCAGCTGTTCATGGACTTCGCGATGTCGATCACCGGCCATACCGCGGGCGGCCCCGGCAAGGTGGCGATCGTCTCGTCCAGCCTGTTTGGCACCGTGTCCGGCAGCGCCGTGGCCAACGTGATGGTGGACGGACCGATCACCATCCCCCTCATGAAGCGCACCGGCTTTCGCGCGCCCTTCGCCGCGGCGGTGGAGTCCGTGGCCTCGACGGGCGGCCAGATCATGCCGCCGGTGATGGGCGCCGCCGCTTTCGTGATGGCGGAGTTCCTGGCCGTGCCCTATTCGCAGGTCGCGATGTGGGCGCTGGTGCCCGCGGTGCTGTACTACGTGTCGCTGTTCTTCGCGGTGCACTTCGAGGCCAAGCGCCATGGACTGGCCGGCGTGCCGCGGTCGCAACTGCCGCGGCTGGCCGCCGTGATGCTTGCCCGCGGCCACCTCTTCATCCCCATCCTGGTGGTGCTGTTCGGGCTGATGCTCGGCTACTCGGCGCCGCTGTCGGCGCTGGTCGCGGCGATCACCTGCATCCCGCTGGCGCTGCTGCGCGCCACCACGCGCGCGGGCATCCAGTGGCGCAGCGTGCTGGACGCGCTGGTCGACGGCGCCCGCAACACGCTGGCGGTGGCGATGGCCTGCGCCTGCGCCGGCCTGGTCATCGGGGTGGTCACGATCACCGGCCTCGGGATCACCTTCACCGAAGTCGTGGTGGGCTTGTCGCGGGAGTCGCTGCTGCTTGCCCTCGTCCTCACCGCCATGGCCGGCATCGTGCTGGGCATGGGCATGCCCACCACGCCGGCGTACATCGTGATGGTGTCGCTGCTGGTTCCCGCGTTGATCAAGCTGGGCGCGGCCACGCCGGCCGCGCACATGTTCGCCTTCTACTTCGCGGTGCTGTCGGCGATCACGCCGCCGGTGGCCCTGGCGGTGTTCGCGGCCGCCGGCCTGGCCAAGGCCGACATGTGGCAATCGGGCTGGGAGGCCCTGCGCATCGCGGCGCCCACCTACATCGTGCCCTTCATGTTCGTCTATTCGCCCTCGCTGCTGCTGATCGGCGACTGGACGCAGTCGCTGCTGGCCTTCGCCTCGGCCACCATCGGCGTCATGTGCTTCGCGTCCGCCCAGCAGGGCTACCTGGTCGGGCGCAACGCGCGCCTGTGGGAACGCCTGGTGCTGTTCGCCGCGGCGTTCCTGCTGATCAAGCCGGGCTCCGTGACCGACGCCATCGGCCTTGCGCTGCTGGCCGGCGTGTACCTGAGCAACCGCTTCCTGCTGGCCCCGCCGCCGGTGGCGGCGCGCCTGCCGGAGAAGTCGCCGGAAAACCTGCCGGAGAAGGCGGCGGAATGAGGGCGGGAAGGAACAGCCGATAATCCGGGAATGACGCGTCCGGTCCGCTCCCAGTACGAAGACTTCATGCGCCATGTGTACGAACATGGCACGCCCAAGACCGACCGCACCGGCACCGGCACGCGCAGCGTGTTCGGCTACCAGATGCGCTTCGACCTGAACGAGGGCTTTCCCCTCGTCACGACGAAGAAGGTCCACCTGAAGTCCATCATCCACGAGCTGCTGTGGTTCCTGGAAGGCTCCAGCGACAACAGGAAGCTCAACGAACGCGGCGTCACCATCTGGGACGAATGGGCGCGCGAGGACGGCGACCTCGGGCCGGTGTACGGCGTCCAGTGGCGCAGCTGGCCCACTCCCGACGGCGGCCACATCGACCAGATCGCCGAGGCGGTCAGGACCATCAAGGCCAATCCGGATTCGCGCCGCATCATCGTGAGCGCCTGGAACGTGGCGGACATCCCGAAGATGGCGCTGGCGCCCTGCCATGCGTTCTTCCAGTTCTACGTGGCCGACGGCAAGCTGTCGTGCCAGCTGTACCAGCGCAGCGCCGACATCTTCCTCGGGGTTCCGTTCAACATCGCGAGCTACGCGCTGCTGACGCACATGATGGCGCAGCAATGCGACCTGGATGTCGGCGACTTCATCTGGACCGGCGGCGACTGCCACATCTACAGCAACCACCACGAGCAGGTGGAGCTGCAGCTGTCGCGCCAGCCCTACCCCTACCCCACGCTGCGCATCCAGCGCAAGCCGGACTCCATCTTCGATTACCGCTTCGAGGACTTCGAGGTGGCGGACTACCAGTGCCACGGCGCCATCAAGGCGCCGGTCGCGGTCTGAAGCCTGATCCCGCGCGCGGGATCACTTCTGCGCGAGGATCCAGCGCGCGAGCTGCTTCGCTTCCCGGTCGTTGATGAGGGGCCGCTCGCTGCTGTTCGGCATGCGCGCCTTGCCCCAGTGCGGGCCGAGGTTGGCGTCGCTGCCCTGCCGCATCACCGCGATGATCTTCGCCTGCGGATCCTTCACGCCCTTGTACACCGCGCTGATGGTGCGGAACGACGGGCCGATGGTGTCCTTGTCCACCGCGTGGCACTGCAGGCACTGCTTTTCCTCGGCGAGTTTCAGGTTCGCCCACGCGGCGCCCGAAGTCCCCAGGGCGATGGATGCGGCGGCGGTCATCAAGAGGGTCTTCAAGCGGTTCTCCCCGGTGGAATGCAGGACTTCATTATCCCCGCGGCTCCGCGGCCGGACCGTCCGGCCTTCCCTGTCAGAATTCCGGCCATGAAGCTCGGGCTCATCTACGCACAATCCCGCAACGGCGTCATCGGACGCGACGGCGTCATGCCCTGGCACCTGCCGGAGGACCTGGCGCATTTCAAGCGCACCACCCTCGGCGCTCCGGTGCTCATGGGGCGCAAGACCTGGGACTCGCTGCCGCCGCGGTTCCGGCCGCTGCCGGGCCGCCGCAACGTGGTGATCACGCGCGATGCCGCCTGGGCAGCCGCCGGGGCCGACCGTGCGGGAACCCTGGACGAGGCGATCGCACTGTGCGCCGATGCCGAAACCGTCTGGGTGACGGGCGGCGCGGAGATCTTCCGCCTGGCCATGCCGCGCGCCCACCTTGCGGTCGTCACCGAGATCGACGCCGATTACGAGGGCGACGTCCACGCGCCGGCACTCGGGCCCGGTTGGCGGGAGGTGGCGCGCGAGCGACACGCGGGCGCCAACGGATTGGCCTACAGCTTCGTTACCTACCAGAACGACCACCCGGAGGAATGAGATGTCAGGCGGAACCTTCCACGTGCACGGCCCCCACGACCACGAACTGGAGCACGCGGCGCAGCATGCGGCGGCGCACGGCGAGGCGGCGCCCGGCGGCGGCGGCATGATCAACCAGATCGCCATGTTCACGGCGGTGATCGCCACCGTCGGCGCGATCTTCGCGTACATGGGCGGCGCGACCCAGGCCAACGCCGGCCTGTACAAGAACAACGCGGCGATCAAGAAGACCGAGGCGTCGAACCAGTGGAACTACTTCCAGGCCAAGTCCACGAAGCAGTCGCTGGCCGAGGTGTCGCGCGACCTGGCGCCGGCCGACCGGCAGGCCTTCTACCAGGCCAAGATCGACCGCTACGAGAAGGAAAAGAAGGAGATCCAGGCCACCGCCGAGAAGATCGAGGCGGAGGGCAAGGAGTGGGACAAGCAGAGCGACGCCCAGATGCACGTGCACCATCGCTGGGCCCAGGCCACGACGGCGCTGCAGGTCTCGATCGCGCTGGCGGCCATCGCCCTGCTCACGCGCAAGAAATGGCTGGAGTACGCCATGTTCGGCGTGGCCGCCGTGGGGGTGGCGATCGGCATCGCCGCGATGGCGCACGTCTGAGGACGGCCGGCCGCTCGCGGCGGCCGCGCGACGCCGGGGTTCAGCGCGTCGCCGACGACGGGATGGACGAGGCGCGCGGCGCCAGGGGGTGGGACCAGCGCCGCAGCCAGGCCATGTTCAGGGCCACCACGGCCGCGCCGAGCGCCGCGCCGGCGACCACATCCAGGATGACGTGCTGGCGGATCGCCAGCGTCGAAAGGATGATGGCGAGGCACCAGGCGGCGTTGCCGTAGTGCAGCCATGCCCGGCCGCCGATCTCGGCGATCAGCCAGCGCAGCCAGGCCCACGAGAACACCGCGAAGGCGACGTGCAGCGAGGGGCAGGCATTGCCCGAGCCGTCCACGTTGCGCAGGAAGGACGTCGAGGATGCGTCCGACCAGCCTGCGACGAAGGGCACCGAGGTCGGCCAGAAGTAGAAGCAGCCGAGGCCCAGGAGGGACAGCGCGGCGGCCGCCACGCCGAACGACCGGTATTCGAAACTGCGTGTCATGAGGGCCAACGGCAGCGACACGTAGACCCAGAGCGTGGCGTACGGAATGATGGCCAGCGGAATGTGGGGGATCCACCAGTCCAGGGCCAGCAGCGGCATGTTGGTGACTTCGTATTGCGGATTGTTCTGGATCCAGAAATACGCCACGAAGAATGCGGCCAGCCCCGCCGTGTTGGCGAACGCCTTCATGGGCCAGCGTACCGCCACCCGCTCAAGCATCGCGGCCCGCCGATCGCGCTTCATCCGCGTTCCAGGGCTGGAACGGCGTCGGGGGCCTGCCCCGGGACGCGTGGGGATCGGGAAAATGGAATCGCAAGAGCATTTCGTTGGCCGGCGTGGATACTGGCCACACTGTCGCACGCCGATGGGCCCGGGGACATGCCAACGGGTATTGTCCGGACCCTGCGGAAACAAAAATCAACAAAAATCATCGCTGGACTGCACATGAAACTCACCACCTGGAACGTCAATTCCCTCGCCGCCCGCCTGCAGCACGTGCTGGACTGGACCGCCGCGAACCCCGTCGACGTGCTGTGCCTGCAGGAACTGAAGCTCACCGACGACAAGTTCCCGCTCGACGCGCTGCGCGCGGCCGGCTACGAACATTGCGCCGTGTTCGGGCAGAAGACCTACAACGGCGTCGCGGTCCTGAGCCGCTTTCCGGTGCGCGACGCGGTGAAGAACATCGTGGGTTTCGAGGATGAGAGCTCGCGGCTGCTGTCCGTGACGCTGGACACGCCGGCGGGCGACCTGCGGCTGGTCAACGGCTATTTCGTCAACGGCCAGGCGCCGGGCTCGGAGAAGTTCAATTACAAGATGGCATGGCTGCGCGGCTTGCGCGAGCACCTTCGGGAGGAGTTGGCGCGCCACCCCCGGCTGGTGCTGGTCGGCGACTTCAACATCGCGCCGGAGGACCGGGACTCCTACGACCCGGTGGGTTTGAAGGAAACGATCCATCACACCACGGAAGAACGCGACCACTTCCGCCAGCTGCTCGAACTCGGGCTGGTCGACAGCTTCCGCCTGTTCGAGCAGCCGGAGAAAAGTTTCAGCTGGTGGGACTACCGGATGCTGGGGTACCAGAAGAACCGCGGGCTGCGCATCGACCACATCCTCGTCACGGAAGCGGTGAAGCCGCTGGTGAAGGCGTGCAGCATCGACCGGGCCCCGCGCAAGTGGAAGCAGCCGAGCGACCATGCGCCGGTGACGATCGAGTTGTAGCGGACGGACGCCGGGGTTCGCGTTGCGAAACCCGGCCTACGGATGCCTGGCCTGTAGGCCGGGTTGCGCGGAGCGCACCCCGGCACGCACTCACTCCAGCCCCAGCTCCTGGATCTTCCGCGTGATCGTGTTGCGCCCGATGCCGAGCTTCTGCGCGGCCTCGATCCGCCGGCCCCGCGTGTTGGCCAGCGCGGTCAGGATCAATTTCGACTCGAAGCGCTTGGTCAGTTCTTCCCACACGTCATGCCGGCCGGCGAGCAACAGGTTCATCGCTTCGGCTTCCAGCGCGCTTTCCCAGCCGCCCCCGGCGGGCGCAAGCACGGCGCCTCCGCCCGATGCAGCCGGGGCGTCCCCGGTGGCCGCCACGGACGGTTCCGACGCCGGCGCTGCAACGCGCGCCGCCGCCGGCTCGGCCTCCGCCGCACCGGCGCCCACCTCGGGCGGCAGGTCCTTGGGCTCGATCAGTTGCGAAGGCGCCATCACGGTGAGCCAGTGGCAGATGTTCTCCAGCTGCCGAACGTTGCCCGGAAAGCCGAACGTCATCAGCCGCGCCAGCGCCGCGTCGGAGATGCGCTTGGGCTCCACGCCCAGTTGCTTGGCGCTTTGCTGCAGGAAATGGCGCGCCAGCATGGGGATGTCCTCCAGCCGCTCGCGCAAGGCCGGCAGCCGCAGGCGGATGACGTTGAGGCGGTGGAACAGGTCCTCGCGGAAGTTGCCTTCCTTGACGCGCTGCTCCAGGTCCTGGTGGGTCGCCGCGATCACGCGCACGTTCGCCTTGACGGCGTTGTGGCCGCCCACGCGATAGAAGTGCCCGTCCGACAGCACCCGCAGCAGGCGCGTCTGCAGGTCGAACGGCATGTCGCCGATCTCGTCGAGGAACAGCGTGCCGCCATCCGCCTGCTCGAAGCGGCCGCGGCGCATGGTCTGCGCGCCGGTGAAGGCGCCGCGCTCGTGGCCGAACAGCTCCGACTCCAGCAGGTCCTTGGGGATCGCGGCGGTGTTGATGGCAACGAAGGGCCCGCCCGCGCGCGGCGAGTGCTTGTGCAGCGCGCGCGCCACCAGCTCCTTGCCGGAGCCGGACTCGCCGGTGATCATGACGGTCACGTTGGACTGCGACAGCCGGCCGATGGCGCGGAACACGTCCTGCATCGCCGGCGCCTGCCCCAGCATCTCCGGCGCGGCGGCCATGCGCTCCTCGGCGACTTCCTCGCGCTGGCTTTCCTCCACCGCGCGGCGGATCAGCTCGATGGCCTTGGGCAGGTCGAAGGGCTTGGGCAGGTATTCGAAGGCGCCGCCCTGGAAGGCCGACACGGCGCTGTCCAGGTCCGAGAACGCCGTCATGATGATGACGGGCAGGCCCGGGTGCTTTTCCTTCACGCGCGTCAGCAGGTCGAGGCCGCTGCCGCCGGGCATGCGGATGTCGCTCACCAGGATCTGCGGACCTTCATCGTCGCTGGCGCCTTCGAGCGCGGTCATCACCTCGCGCGCGTTGGTGAAGCTGCGCGTCGGGAGGTCCTCGCGCAGCAACGCCTTCTCGAGCACGAAGCGGATGGATTGGTCATCGTCAACGATCCAGATCGGCTTCATGTTCTCTGTGTCACCTCAGGCAAGCAAACGTTGTGGATGTCTCAGGGCAAGGGGATGAGGATCTTGAAATCCGTCCGCCCCGGCACGCTGTCGCACTCGATCAGGCCATGGTGCTGCTGGACGAAGGTTTGCGCCAGCGTCAACCCCAGGCCGGACCCGCCTTCCCGGCCCGACACGAGCGGGAAGAAGATGCGGTCCTTGATCGAGTCCGGTACACCGGGCCCGTTGTCGATGACATGCAAGTCCAGTGCCAGTCGATAGCGCTGCTTGCCAAATGTCACCTGTCGGCCGATGCGCGTCTTGAACGTGAGCTGCGCGTCGCCGGCGGCGATGCGGTCGGTGAGCGCCAGGCAGGCGTTGTGCGCGATGTTCAGCACGGCCTGGATCAGCTGCTCCCGGTCGCCGCGGAATTCGGGAATGGAGGTGTCGTAGTCCCGCACCACGCGCAGGCCGCGCGGGAACTCGGCGAGGATCAGCGAGCGCACGCGCTCGCAGACCTCGTGGATGTTGACGTCGCCCACCACGTGCGGCCGGCGGTGCGGCGCCAGCAGGCGGTCCACCAGCGTCTGCAGGCGGTCCGCCTCGTGGATGATGACGCGCGTGTACTCCTTGAGGTCGCGCGAGTCGATCTCCATCTCCAGCAGCTGCGCCGCGCCGCGGATGCCGCCCAGCGGGTTCTTGATCTCGTGCGCCAGGTTGCGGATCAGTTCCTTGTTGGCCTGCGCCTGGTCGATCAGGCGCTCCTCGCGGTCCTGCCGGGCCTGCGCCTCCAGCGGCAGCAGTTCCACCACGAATTCGTCGGCCGTTTCGGTCTGCGCCAGCACCACGTGCACTGGCATCGGCTCGCCCTGCTGCCGCACCAGCCGCGCGTCGTAGCGCAGTGCCGCGTACTCGTTGATGCGGGCGCCGTCGAGCGCGGTGCGCAATACGTGGGGTTCGGCAAAGAGCGGCAGGAAGCTGGCGCCTTCGATCGAGCGGCGCGAGGTGCCCAGGGCGTCCTCGAGCGCGGCGTTGGCGAACAGCACGGTGCCGTCGCCGCGAACCACCGCCACCAGGGTGGCCAGCAGGTCGAAGGACTGGAAGCGGGAAACGGTGGAGGGCTTGATGCTCAAGCCCCCATTCTGCTGCGTTGCGGCAGGCAGGCCGCCGCGCGCCTTATTTGTTGACTGCCGTCGGCGTGGCGTTGCCGGCCCGGCCGAGTTCGCGCTTGAGTCCCGCAATGTCTTTCTCGGTGCGCTCGATGTTCGCCTTCAGTTCGGCGACCCGGTCGAGGTACTTCTGGTAATTGCGGGTCTCGGGGCCCAGCTTCTCGGGCTCGCCGTTGTTGAATTCCTTCTGCAGCTCGGCCAGGCGGGCTTCCGCCTTCTTGAGCTCGCCCTCCAGGATGCCGCGGGCTTCGCCGTCGCGGGCCTTCTGTTCGCTGGAATCGATGCGCTGGCCACCCACCGGGGGTGCCGTGACCACCTTGCCGCCGTTGTTGCGCTCCTGCGGGATCGCCACGCGCGTGCCCTGCACGACGGTCACGTTGCCGCCCTCGACGAGCTTGCAGTTCTGGGCCTTGGCCTGGACTTCGTCGTTGGTGTACGTGTTGCCGCAGCGGAAGATCTTGGCCTGTGCGGCCGCGGCGCCGGTGAAAGCGACTGCTGCGAGGGGAATCAGGAGGTAAGCGGATTTCATGGTGCTCCTTGCATCGGGGATGCGCAGGACGGCATTGCAGTATCGCGCAAACTCTTCAGATTGCCAAATAAGCCATTGATTTAAAAAGAAAAGGGGCGACAAATGTCGCCCCTTCGCCAACCTCGCCTGTGATTAATTACAGGGAGTAGTACATGTCGAATTCGATCGGGTGCGTCGTCATGCGGAAGCGGGTGACCTCCGTCATCTTCAGCTCGATGTAGGCATCGATCATGGCGTCGGTGAACACGCCGCCCTTGGTCAGGAAGCCGCGGTCGTTGTCCAGGTACTCCAGCGCCTGGTCGAGGCTGTGGCACACGGTCGGGATCTTCGCGTCCTCTTCGGGCGGCAGGTGGTACAGGTCCTTCGTGGCGGCTTCGCCCGGGTGGATCTTGTTCTCGACGCCGTCCAGGCCGGCCATCAGCATGGCGGCGAAGCCCAGGTACGGGTTCATCAGCGGGTCCGGGAAGCGGCACTCGATGCGGCGGCCCTTGGGGTTGGCCACGTACGGGATGCGGATGGACGCGGAACGGTTGCGCGACGAGTACGCCAGCTTCACCGGGGCTTCGAAGCCGGGCACCAGGCGCTTGTAGCTGTTGGTGCCGGGGTTCGTGATGGCGTTCAGCGCGCGGGCGTGCTTGATAATGCCGCCGATGTAGTACAGCGCGAAGTCGGAGAGGCCGGCATAGCCTTCGCCGGCGAACAGGTTCTTGCCGCCCTTCCACACCGACTGGTGCACGTGCATGCCGGAGCCGTTGTCGCCGACGATGGGCTTGGGCATGAAGGTCGCCGTCTTGCCGTAGGCGTTGGCGACGTTCTGGATCACGTACTTCTGCAGCTGCGACCAGTCGGCGCGCTCGACCAGCGTGCTGAAGCGGGTGCCGATCTCGTTCTGGCCGGCGCCCGCCACTTCGTGGTGGAACACTTCGACCGGGATGCCGACGGACTCGAGGATCAGCGCCATCTCGGCGCGCATGTCCTGCGTGCTGTCGACCGGGGGCACCGGGAAGTAGCCGCCCTTGGTGGTGGGACGGTGGCCCTTGTTGCCGCCTTCCAGCTTCTTGCCGGTGTTCCACGGCGCTTCGTATTCGTCGATCTCGACGAAGCAGCCGCTCGGGCCGGCGGCCCAGCGGACGTCGTCGAAGATGAAGAATTCGGGTTCCGGGCCGAAGAAGGCGGTGTCACCGAGGCCGGACGCCTTGAGGTACGCCTCGGCGCGCTTGGCGATCGAACGCGGGTCGCGGTCGTAGGCCTTGCCGTCGCCCGGCTCCAGCACGTCGCAGGACATGATCAGCGTCGTCTCTTCGAAGAACGGGTCGATGTTGGCCGTGTTCGGGTCCGGCATCAGCAGCATGTCGGAGGCTTCGATGCCCTTCCAGCCGGCGATGGAGGAGCCGTCGAATGCGTGGCCGGCGGAAAACTTGTCTTCGTCGAAATGGGAGACGGGCACGGTCACGTGCTGCTCCTTGCCGCGGGTGTCGGTGAAGCGGAAGTCGACGAACTTGACTTCGTTGTCCTTCACCATCTTCATGACG